>DATBPS010000246.1:0-44710 GCA_036561225.1 Terriglobales bacterium | reverse complement strand
AGCCTGCGCTTTGACCAGCCCGATGCCTACACCCTGAAGGGCTATCTCGCTTCCGGCGGCTTTCAGGCGCTGGAGAAGGCCTTCGCCATGCAGCCGGAGGCAATCATCGAGGAGGTCAAAAAATCCGGCCTGCGCGGCCGGGGCGGCGCCGGATTTCCGACCGGCTTGAAGTGGTCGTTCGTGCCCAAGCAGTCGGCCCGCGAAAAATACGTGCTCTGCAACGCCGATGAGAGCGAGCCGGGAACCTGCAAGGACCGTCTGATCCTCGAGCACGACCCCTTCGCCATCATCGAGGGGATGGTGATCGCCGGACGGGCGATTGGGGCGCGGCGCGGTTATATCTACATCCGCGGCGAGTACCGCTACCTGTTGGATCGCATGGAGAAGGCGCTCGAAGAAGCGCGCGATGCCGGCTATGTGGGCACCAATATCCGCGGCCGCGGCTTTGATTTCGACATCCACGCCCATACCGGCGCCGGCGCCTACGAGTGCGGCGAGGAGTCGGCCCTGATGGAGTCGCTCGAGGGCAAACGCGGCATCCCCCGTCTAAAGCCTCCCTTCCCCGCCGTCAGCGGATATTTGGGCGGACCGACCATCATCAACAACGTCGAGACCCTGGCCTCGGTGCCGCCCATCCTGCTCAACGGCGGCGAATGGTTTGCGGCCTTTGGTCCGCCCAAGAACGGCGGCACGCGCCTGTTCTGCCTCAGCGGCCACGTCAACCAACAGGGGGTATGGGAGCTGCCTCTGGGCTTCCCCATGCGTCGCCTGATCGAAGAGTTGGGCGGCGGCATGCGCAACGGCGCCAAGCTCAAGGCCGTGGTGCCGGGGGGATCGTCCACCCCGCTGCTCCCCGCCCACGTCGCCTGGGACGTGAACCTCGATTTTGATTCCATGGCCAAGGTGGGGACATTTCTCGGATCGGGCGGCGTGGTCGTGGTCGACGAACACACCTGCATGGTGAAGTTCGCGCTGCGCATCATGCAGTTCTACCGGCACGAGTCCTGCGGCTGGTGCGTGCCCTGCCGTGAAGGAACCTCCTGGCTGCAGGCCTCCCTCACCCGCTTCCACAACGGCGGCGGCCGCGAAGCCGACATCGCGCTGATGCGCGAAGTATCGGAGAATATCCTCGGCCGCACCCACTGCGCCCTGGGCGACGCGGCGGCCATGCCCACCATCTCCATCCTGCAGCACTGGCGGCAGGAATTTGAAGACCATCTGGCGGGCAAGCCCTGCCCGTTTGGCGCGCGCACGGCGGTCGCCGCCGCCCACTAGGCTCATTCCTATGCCCGACATTGTTCACTTCACCGTCAACGGCAGGGCGCTGAGCGCGCCCGCGGGCACTTTGCTCATCGAAGCCTGCAAGCAGGCGCACATCGAGGTGCCGTCGTTCTGCTATTACCCCAACCTCTCGCTCCAGGCCGCCTGCCGCATGTGTCTGGTCGAGATCGAAAAGATGCCCAAGCTGCAGACCGCCTGCACGGTGGTTGTGACCGAGGGCATGGTGGTGAACACCAATAGCGATACCGTGCATCGGGCGCGCAAGTCGGCGGTGGAGTTCATCCTCACCAACCACCCCCTCGACTGCCCGGTGTGCGACGCCGGCGGGGAGTGCGAGCTGCAGGACATGGCTTTCACCTACGGTTCGGAGAAGAGCCGCTTCGTCGAGCCCAAGCGCCACCGGGATGAACAACAGTGGTCGCCGGTGGTCTACTTCGACCGGCCGCGCTGCATCCTCTGCTACCGCTGCGTGCGGGTTTGCGGCGAGGGCATGGACGTGTGGGCGCTGGGCACCAGCAACCGCGGCATCACCTCCACCATCATCCCCAACCACCAGGACCACCTGCAGTGCGAAGAGTGCGGCATGTGCATTGACATCTGCCCGGTGGGGGCGCTGACCAGCGGCATCTACCGCTACCAGACGCGCCCCTGGGAGATGCAGCACGTGGGCGCGGTGTGCACCTTCTGCGGCGATGGGTGCAAGACCACCCTGGGCGTGCGCAACGACGCCATCCTGCGCGGCGACAACCGCGACAAAAGCGGGATCAACGAGGACTTCCTCTGCGTCAAGGGACGCTACGGGCTCGACTTCACCCGCCACCCCGACCGGCTCAAGCAACCGCTGGTGCGGCGCGACGGCAAGCTGCAGCCGGTGAGCTGGGCCTACGCGCTGGAGACGGTGGCCAAGCGCTGGCAGGAGATTCGCAAGGCGGGCGGACGCTTCGGCGTCGTGGGTTCCTCCCGCAGCCTGAATGAAGAGGCCTACAGCCTGCAAAAGTTCGCCCGCACCGTGCTGGGCACCAACAGCGTGGACCACCATCGCAGCGCCGATTACCCGGCGCTGGTGGATGCCCTGGCGCAACGGCCGGCGGCCGACAAGTCGCCGCTCGGGACGCTGAGCGATCTGCGCACCGCGGGTGCGGTGCTGCTGGTCGGCGGCAATCCCACCGATGAGCATCCGTTGCTGGCCTGGAATCTTCGTTCCGGCTACCGCCTGAATAAAACCCGGCTGTACATCCTCAACCGCGGCGAGATCAAGTTGCGCCGCCAGGCCTACCGCTATGCGCGGGTGGAGAACGAGGCCGCCGGCATCCGCTACCTGAACGGCGACGGAGAGGCCGCTTCGGCGCCGCTGAGCGGCGTCGGCCCGGCGAGCGAGAAGCGCTGGCCGCAGACTCCGGCTTCGCGGCCGGAGGCGCTGACCGAAACGCTGCAGGACTTCCGCGCCCGGCTGCGGCAGGAGCAGGACGTCATCATCGTCTTCTCACCCGATCTGGGCGCCGCGGACATTCAGCAACTGGTGGCCTTCGGCTCTGGCCTCAGTGGCCACACGCGCTACATCGCTCTCGCCGACAACGCCAACTCCCATGGCGCGGCCGACATGGGCCTGTACCCCGACCTGCTGCCCGGCTACACCCCGCTGGCCGAACGTGCCGGCTGGGAAAAGAACTGGGGCGGAGCCATCCCGGCTGAACCCGGCCTGAACCTGGAGCAGATGATGGCGGCGGTGCGCAGCCAGGATTTGGCCGCCCTGTACGTCTCCGGCGCCAACCCCTTCCGATTGTATCCGCAGGCCCAGGAAAAGCTGGGTCAGACGTTCCTCGTGGTGCAGGACCTTTTCCTCACCGAGACCGCGCTGTGCGCCGATGTGGTGCTGCCGGCGCTGTGCGCCTATGAAAAGTCCGGCACCGTGACCAACACCGCCGGCGAGGTGCAGGTACAGAAGCGAGGAGGCAATTTTGAGGGCGCCAGGAGCGACCTGGAGATCCTGCACCTGCTGGCCAACCTGATGGGCGCCAACTGGGGCGCCGCCAGCCCCGACAAGACGATGCAGGAGATTCGCAGCCACGTCCCCGGCTACAACGTCTCCCTGGCCCGTCTGCTGGCCGGTGAAGCCCTGCCCACCCCGCTGCCGCGGGTGCGGGTGGCGCAGCAGGGTGCCGCCGGACTGCAGCAGCCCAACCGCGACACTCTGTTCACCGCCGGCACGCTGGGCCGCTACAGCGACACCCTCAACCGCGTGCTCGAACGCCGGCTGGCGAAGCTCGATCCGGCCCGGAAGGAACCGCTCGCGCAATGACGACTACCGCCTTCTTTCTGCTCTCGCTGGTCAAGTGCCTGGTGGTGCTGTTCATCCTGCTCACCGCCGTGGCCTACATCCAGTTGGCCGAGCGCAAGATTGTCGGCCGCATGCAGGCGCGTGTCGGCCCCACCCGGGTCGGCCCCTTCGGCCTCTTGCAGCCGGCCGCCGATGCGGTGAAGTTCATCCTCAAGGAAGACGTCACCCCCGATGGCGCGCACAAGTTCCTCTATGTGCTGGCGCCCATTCTGGCGGTGGTGCTGGCGCTGCTGTCGGTGACGGTGATTCCGGTGGGCGGCATGGTGCAACTGTTCGGCGTGCACACCGCGCTGCAGCTCACCGATATTGACGTCGGCCTGCTGCTCATTCTGGCGGTAACCTCGATGGGGGTCTACGGCGTGGTGCTGGCGGGCTGGTCGTCGAACAGCAAGTACTCGCTGCTGGGCTCGTTGCGCGGTGGCTCGCAGATGATCAGCTACGAGCTCTCGCTGGGTCTGGCGCTGATCGGCCCCATCATGCTGGCCGGCACGCTCAGCCTGCGCGGGATGGTGGAGGCGCAGCGGCACCTGCACTGGTTCATCTTTCCGCAGATCGTCGGCTTCTTCATCTATCTCACCGCCGCCTTCGCCGAGACCAACCGCATCCCCTTCGACCTCCCCGAGGCCGAGGGCGAGTTGGGCGCGGGCTACCACACCGAGTACAGCGCCATGAAGTTCGCCATGTTCTTCCTGGCCGAGTACGTCAACATGATCACCGTCAGCTGTGTGGCCACGCTGGTCTTCCTGGGCGGCTGGATGGGCCCCTTGTTCGGCCCCGTCTGGCTGGTGGCGATTCTGCCCACGCTCTACTTTCTGATCAAGGTTTCGTTCTTTCTCTTCCTCTACATCTGGGTGCGGGGCACGCTGCCGCGCTTCCGCTATGACCAGTTGATGAGCTTCGGCTGGAAGGTGCTGGTACCGCTGGCGCTGGCCAACGTAATGGTCACCAGCCTGGTGATTGCCCTCAAGTGAGCAGGCCGCCATGCAACTGACACTTTTCCTCATCTTTGGAGCGCTGGCGGTGGCGGGCGCCATCAACCTGCTGGTCCAGCGCCACCCCATCTACAGCGCCCTGTCGCTGGTGACGGTGATGGGCGCGCTGGCAGTCGAGTACCTGCTGCTGGGCGCTGAGTTCATCGCCTTTGTGCAGATCATCGTCTACGCCGGCGCCATCATGGTGCTGTTCGTGTTCGTGATCATGGTGCTCAATGCCGGCGAGGTGATTGACCAGCCCCGGAGCCGCATTGCGGCCTTCCTCGGGCTGCCCATTCTGACGCTGCTGGCGATTGAACTGATCAGCCGCGTCTACGGCGACTTCGGCGCCACGACATTGACCATGGGTTCGCCCATGGTGCAGACCGGCCCCATCGGCCAGAGCCTGTTCCACGAGTTCCTGCTGCCCTTCGAGGTGACTTCGGTGCTCTTCCTGGTGGGCGTGCTGGGGGCGGTGGTGCTGGCCGCGCGTCGCGAGAAGCCGCAGGTGGTGGCGGCCACGCGCCAGCAGCACGATCAGGAGAAAGCGATGGCGGCCGCGCAGAGGTAATTATGGTGCCCTTGTCCTACTACCTGGCGCTGAGCGCCATTCTGTTCTGCCTGGGGGTGGCGGGATTCCTGTTCAAGCAGGACATCATCACCGTCTTCATCTCCATCGAGCTGATGCTGAACGGCGTCAATCTGGCGTTTGTGGCCTTCAGCCACGCCCTGCACCAGGTGGCCGGCAACGTCTTCGTATTCTTTGTCATGGTCGTCGCCGCCGCCGAAGCCGCCGTCGGTCTGGCGATCATCATCGCCGTCGTCCGCAACCGGAACACGCTCGCGGTGGACGAACTGTCACAGTTGGGGGACAAGTGAAGGCGCGGCTTTGGGCTGTTGGCTCTTAGCTGTTGGCTGGTAGGAAAAGCGGCATGGCCGAGACGTTTGAGAGTTTGGTGGTGTGGCAACAGGCAATGGAAATGGTTACGCAGGTTTACGAAGCGACAAAGGGGTTCCCCCGCGACGAGGTGTTTGGCTTGACCAGCCAACTTCGGCGCGCTGCCGTCTCCATCCCCGCCAATATCGCTGAGGGCAAGGGACGCCTCACGCGCGCTGACTATCGGCATTTCCTGGGAACGGCGCGCGGATCGCTCCTGGAATTGCGCACGCATATCCGAATTTCACAGAATCTGGGTTATTTGCGGCCCGCGCAGGCCACGGACCTGCACAAGGCTTCCGACAACGTCGGGCGCCTGCTGAACGGCCTTCTCTCCGCCACGCCGGACATCCGCCGGCCGAAAGGCGCTCCCAACAGCTAACAGCTAAGAGCTAAGAGCCTCCATGCCGATCGCCCTCCACCTCTGGATCATCCCCCTCCTCTGCTTCACCGGCTTCCTGGTGAACCTCGTCTTCGGCCGCCGGCTCAGCCAGCGCGCCGCCGGCGCGGTCGGCGTGCTCTTCCCCGCCGTGGCCTTCGGCTACGCCCTGTGGGTCGTTTCCCAGTGGTCGGCGCTGCCGCATCCGTACCTCGAGAACCACGCCTGGTGGATGCAGACCGGATTGCTCAGCATCCCCTTTGGGTTCCAGCTCGATCAGTTGTCGCTGGTCATGCTTTTGATCGTCACCGGCGTCGGGCTGCTGATCCACATCTACTCGCTCGGCTACATGGCGCACGAGGGCGGCTTCTACCGCTTCTTCTGCCTGCTCAACGTCTTCATGTTCTTCATGCTGACGCTGGTGCTGGCCAACAACTACCTGCTGATGTTCATCGGCTGGGAAGGCGTCGGCTTCGCCAGCTACATGCTGATCGGGTTCTACTTCCACAAGGACTCGGCCTCGCGGGCGGGCATGAAGGCGTTCATCACCAACCGCATTGGCGACTTCGCCTTCCTGATCGGTCTGTTCTACATCTTCGATCACTTCCACACCTTCACCTTCTCCCAGCTTTTCCCCCAGGTGCAGCGGATGCCGGTGGAGGCGAGCTGGGGCGGACCGCTGACCATCATCGCCCTGCTGCTGTTCATCGGCGCAACCGGCAAGAGCGCGCAGATTCCGCTGTATGTCTGGCTACCGGACGCCATGGAAGGCCCCACGCCGGTGTCGGCGCTGATCCACGCCGCCACCATGGTCACCGCCGGCGTCTACATGGTCTGCCGTTCGGCTTCCATCTATGACCGCGCCCCCCATGCCCTGTCGGTGGTGCTGGCCATCGGGGCGCTGACCGCGCTCTTCGCCGCCTCCATCGGCCTGCTGCAACGCGACATCAAAAAAGTGCTGGCCTACTCCACCGTCAGCCAGTTGGGCTACATGTTTATGGCTTGCGGCGCGGCCATGTATGGCGCCGGCGTCTTTCACCTCATGACCCACGCCTTCTTTAAGGGACTGCTCTTCCTGGGCGCGGGCAGCGTGATCCATGCCATGAGCGGCGAGCAGGACATGTGGGCCATACGCGCCGCTGCGCCGGGCGGGCTGCGCAAGTACGCGCCGATCACCTTCATCACCTTCCTGATCGCCACCTGCGCCATCAGCGGCATCCCCTTCTTCAGCGGTTTCTACAGCAAGGACAAGATCCTGTACGACACCCTGACCAGCGGCCACGGCAGCGCGCTGTGGTGGGCGGTCGGGACGCTGGCGGCGCTGATGACCTCGTTCTATATGTTCCGCGCCCTGTTCGTCACCTTCTTCGCGGATCCGCAGGCGGCCGCCGCCAAAGTCAAGGCGAAGCCCGCCCACGGCCATGACGATCATGGCCACCATGCCCCGCACGAGTCGCCCAAGGCCATGACCGTGCCGCTCATGATCCTCGGCTTCCTGGCCCTGGTGGGCGGCTACATCGGCATCGGCGACCGCTTCGAGCACTTCCTCGATCCCATCTTCGCCACCGGCGTGCCGCCGCTGCCGGTGCGTGAGATCGCGGGCGGCGAGTGGACGGTGACCATCATCTCGGTCAGCATCGCGGTGTTGGGCCTGCTGCTGGCCTGGCTGTTCTACCTCAAAAACCCCGCGCTGCCGGAGAAGCTGGCCGACAGCATGCACGGGCTGTACGAGCTGGTGTTCAACAAGTACTGGGTTGACGAGCTGTACGGCGCCCTCATCACCCGTCCGCTGGCGGCGTTTTCCCGCGTGGTGCTGTGGCGCGGCGTGGATGCCGGGCTGATTGACGGCGCGGTCAACGGGGTGGGATATACGGCCGGCGCCGCCGGCAACGGCCTGCGGCGTCAGGCGTCGGGCAACATCCGCAGCTACGCTTCCTGGGTGGCGCTGGGCGCCGCCGTGGTGCTGCTCTACATGTATTGGGGAGGCCCACGGGTCTAAGACATGGACTTCTTGAACCACACCATCGTCAGTTGGACGATCTTCCTGCCGCTGCTGGGCATCGTGGCGCTGCTGCTGGTGCGCGGCGAAAAGCAGGAGCGGATGACCGCGCTGATCTTCACCACCGCGACCTTCCTGCTCTCGCTTCATCTGCCCTTCCACTTCAACAGCGCCGAGGGCGGCTTCCAGTTCCTGCAGCGCATCCCCTGGATCCCTGCCTTCGACATTCACTACACCGTCGGCGCCGACGGCCTGAGCCTGTGGCTGGCGGTGCTCACCACCTTCCTCTCGGTGCTGGGCGTGCTGGTGTCCTGGAAGTCGATAAAGAAGAACGTCAAAGCCTTCTTCATTCTTTTGCTGCTGCTCGAGTGCGGCATGCTGGGCGTGTTCTTCAGTCTCGACCTGTTCCTCTTCTACCTGTTCTGGGAAGTGACCCTGGTCCCCATGGCCTTCCTGATCGGCATCTGGGGCCATGAACGGCGGCTGTACGCGGCGGTCAAGTTCTTCCTGTACACCATGGCGGGATCGGTGCTGATGCTGGGCTGCATTCTGTGGCTGTACAACCTGTCGGGCACCTTCGATTACATGACCATCCGGCAGCAGATGGCGTCGGGCCTGTACCACCTCAGCCCGGGCACCGAGATGTGGCTGTTCCTGGGCTTCTTCATCGCCTTTGCCATCAAAGTGCCGCTGTTCCCTTTCCACACCTGGCTGCCTGACGCCCACACCGAAGCGCCGACGGCGGGTTCGGTGCTGCTGGCGGGGGTGCTGCTGAAGATGGGGCCCTACGGCATGCTCCGCTTTGACCTCGGCCTGTTCCCCAACGCATCGCGTGCGGCGGCGGGCTGGATCGTCGTGCTGGGCCTGATCGGCATCATCTACGGCGCGCTGGTGGCCTTTGTGCAGCCCAACATGAAGAAGCTGGTGGCCTACAGTTCGGTCAGCCACATGGGCTTCATCATGGTGGGGGTGTTCACCTTCAGCCTGATCGGCACCCAGGGTGCGATCTATCAGATGCTCAACCACGGCGTCTCCACCGGCGGGCTCTTCATCCTGGTGGGCATGCTGTATGAGCGCCGCCACACCTTCGACTTGAGCGAGTATGGCGGCATCGCCAAGGTGATGCCCATCTACGCCGGCTTCTTCATCTGGATCGTGATGTCGTCGGTGGGCCTGCCGCTGCTCAATGGCTTCGTGGGCGAGTTCATGATCATGCTGGGGACATTCACCGCGACGGTGGCGCATGCCCATGTCTACGGCATGGTGGCGGCGGTGGGGGTGATCGTGGGCGCCATGTACCTGCTGCACTGGACCCGGCACACCATCTGGGGAGAACTGGCGAATGCCAGGAACAAAGTGTTGCAGGACCTCGACCGGCGTGAGATTTTCGTGCTCACCACCATTGCCCTGCTGACCCTGTTCATGGGCGTGGCCTCGCCCTACTTCCTTAACAAGACCTCGGCCACCACCGCCCAGGTGGTGCAGCCCTTCCAGCCCCATCCCGCCGTCCAGTCCGCGGGGCTGGTGGTTCGGCAAGGAGCCGGCCAATGAACCTGGTGCCCACCGAGTTTTACCTGCGCATTCTGCCCGAGATCGTGCTCTCGGTCTTCGCTCTGCTCATCATGGTGATCGCCGGACCGGCGCGGCACGGCAGCCGCGCCCGGGTGAACGGATGGCTGGCCTTCATCGGCTGCCTCATCGCCCTGGCCGCCGTGACGGTGCAGGCGGCCCATCCCGGCGACGCCTTCAGTTCCATGTTTCGGGTGGATGACTTCACCATTTTCCTCCACGTTGTGCTGATTGCCGCCACCGCGGTAATCGTACTGCTGGCCATGGATTATCTGCCGCAGCAAGGGCTGGAGCGGGGCGAATTCTACGCCCTGCTGCTCTTTGCCACGGTCGGCATGGGCTTCATGGTGGGGTCGGTGGAGCTGATCATGATCTTCATCGGGCTGGAGATCAGCTCGATCGCCACCTACGTGCTGTGCGGCTACCGCCGCCACAACTCCCACTCCACCGAGGCCTCGCTCAAGTACTTCCTGCTGGGGTCGTTCGCCACCGCCTTCTTCCTCTATGGCATTGCCCTGCTCTACGGGGCCAGCGGCACCACCAATCTGTATCAGATGGCCAACCAGGGCCTGCACATCTCCCCCGACGGTATCAGCCACGCTGGCCTGGTGCTGGCGGCCGCCGGGCTGATGTTCATCGGCCTGGGCTTCAAGGTTTCCGCCGCGCCCTTCCAGATGTGGACGCCCGATGTGTATGAGGGCGCCCCGGCGCTGGTCACCGGTTTCATGTCCGCCGGCCCCAAAGCGGCGGCCTTTGCCGTGGCGCTGCGGGTGTTCTATGTCGCCCTGCAGGACTCCTCGGCCACCTGGTTCTGGATGATCTGGGCGGCCGCCATCCTCTCCATGTGCCTCGGCAACCTGGGCGCGCTGCGGCAGACCAACATCAAGCGCATGCTTGCCTACAGCTCGATAGCCCAAGCCGGATACGTGCTGGTGGCCTTCGCCGCGCTGGGCGCCCAAGGCGCATCGGCCGTGCTGTTCTACCTCGCCGCCTATGTGGCCATGAACATCGGCGCTTTCGCCGTCATCAGCCACTGGGCCCACCGCGAGGAGCGCTACGTTGAGTTAAAGGATTACGCCGGCCTCGGGTTCCGTTTCCCCTGGCTGGGCTTCTGCCTCTCCATCTTCCTGTTCTCGTTGATCGGCGTGCCGCTTACCGGAGGCTTCTTCGGCAAGCTGTATGTCTTCCAGGCGGCGCTGCACGCCCACCTGATCGGTCTGACGGTGATCGCGCTGCTCAACAGCGCGCTGGCCGCCTACTACTACCTGCGGGTGATGGTGTATCTGTACATGCGGCCCCAGGAGCAGCCCATCGAGTGCGCGCCCTTCACCGCTCCGCTTTGGCTGGCTGTGGCCAGCTGTCTGGGCGTGACCTTCTGGCTGGGCATCTTCCCCACCCGGGCGCTGGATTTCGCCGTCAAGAGCGCCCAGCAGTTGCTGCACTGACCCGCACACCGGCCATACGCGGCTGATACTTGCCCTTGAGGCGGAGGAAGTACCGCTCCCAGCCGTAATAGGAGAGGCAGGCTGCCGCCACCGCCGCAGGCAGATTCCAGGGGGCGGCTAAACCGCTGCCGGCCTGAAAGAAGAGCTCCTGCCACACGTAGAGGGAGTAACTGAGCGTTCCCAGCCATGCCAGCGGCCTCCAATCAAGCCGCCGGCCAATGGCTGGGGCGGTCATGGCGGCATCGGCCAGCAGCGCCAGAAGCAGCGCCAGCGGCACCATGGCCAGCCTTGCCAGGTGGCCGCCGCCCGTCCCCCGCGCCACGGCGGTGAGCGCCGCCAGGGTCGCCAGCCACAGCACCGCCGCTCCCGGGGTCAGCAGGGAACGATACCAGGCTTGCTGGTGCAGCCAGCCATGCCCCAGCGCCAGCAGGCACCCGGCGGCAATGAATTGCTCATCCACAAACCACGCCCCCAGTGTGGGGAGGCCGCTGTGCCAGCAGAGCAGGAACCAGAGGGGCGAGAGTAGCCACACCGCGGCGGCCACGAGTGCGGCGCGACGCCGCCCAGCGAACAGCAGCACCGCGGGCCACAGCAGATAGAACTGCTCCTCCGCCGACAGCGACCAGAAGTGCCCCAATACCCAGCTGTGCCGCGACACCAGATTACCGGCGAACAGCGACGGGGCCAGCAGATCGTGCCAGCCGAAATGCAGCCAGCCCGCGGCACGCGCCAACGCGACCACTCCAATGTAGAGGTAGAACACGGGTAGAATGCGCAGCGCCCGCCGCTGATAGAAGCGCTGGAGATCCATGCCGCCTCTGCGGTCCTGTTCCCGCAACAGCAGGGTGGTAATCAGGAAGCCGGAGATCACGAAAAAGACATTCACCCCCAGCCAGCCCAGCGCCGGGGCGATCTCGCCGGTCCCATTGGTGACGGCCGAAACGACCATATGATCGGCCAAAACCAGGCTGATGGCGACGGCTCGCAGCCCATCCAGACCCTGTATGCGGCCGCTCGGCATGGCCCCATATTGCCATGGCATCCCCGGAATGCATCCCACCCGGCAGGCTAGCCGGGCGCGACTTCCGCCAGGCGGCGGCCAAGGTAACGGCGCTCAACGGCATTCTCGGTCAGCGACAGGGCGCGGCGATAGGCTTCGGCTGCCTCGCCGTCGCGCCCGAGGCGGCGCAGCAGGTCAGCGCGCGCGCCATGGAAGAGATAATATCCGGCCAGCGCCTCCGTAAGTGCTTCCACCATCGCCAGACCGCTCTCCAGACCATCGCTCATGGCCACCGCGACGGCTTGATTGAGTTGCACCACCGGCGTCGGCTGTATCGCGGCCAGGCGCCGATAGAGCGCGGCAATCTGCGGCCAATCCGTGGCCTCGGGCGTGGCTGCCTGGGCGTGCAGCGCGGCTATGGCTGCCTGCAAGCGCTGCGGCCCGCATCCGGGCATGGGCAGAGCGGCCTCCACCAGCGCCAGCCCCTCGGCGATGCGCTCGTGGTCCCAGCGGGCGCGGTCCTGCTCTTCGAGCGGAACCAGCTCGCCGGCTTCGCTCACGCGGGTGTCGCGGCGTGAATCCTGCAGCAGAAGCAGGGCCAGCAGGCCCAGGTTTTCGCCATCCTCCGGCATCAGCCCCACCAGCATTCGTGCCAGCCGGATGGCCTCCAGACACAGTTCACGACGAATGAGGCTGTCTCCGGAGGTGGCCGAGTAGCCCTCGTTAAAGACCAGGTAGATCACCGCCTGCACCGTCGTCAGTCGTTCGGGCAACGCGGCCCGGGAGGGGACTTCGTAGGGAATGCGCGCCTCCTGGATCTTGCGCTTGGCGCGCACCAGCCGCTGGGCCAAAGTAGTCTCGGAAAGCAGGAAGGCACGGGCGATCTCGGCCGTTGTGAGGCCACCGAGCGTGCGCAAGGTCAGCGCCACGCGGGCTTCGGGCGCCAGCGCCGGGTGACAGCAGGTAAAGAACAGCCGCAGGCGTTCGTCGGGAATTTCATCCCCGGCCGGCATGGGCCATCCCACCGGCTCAGCCGAGAGCGGCGCGGCTTCCAACTCATAGCGCAGCTCGGGCTCGCGCTCGCGGCGGGTCCGTTCGCGGCGGGCGCCGTCCACCAGCTTGCGCTGGGCAACGCGCGTCAGCCAGGCCGCCGGATTGTCCGGCATTCCGGCCACCGGCCAATGGGCCAGGGCGGCGGCAAAGGCCTCCTGCAGGGCATCCTCGGCGCGGTCCAGCGATCCGGCCATGCGCACCAGCCCGGCCAGAATACGCGGCGACTCACGCCGAAAAATATCCTCAACTTGCAGTTGCAGCATGGGGCGCCACGGCCGCCATCATCCCGGGCAGCGGCCGTACCTCGATGCACCCGGCGCCGCCGCGGCAATGGGTGGGGATGCGCGCCGCCCACTCCAGCGCGTCGTCGAGGTCGTGGCAGTCCAGAATGTAGTATCCCGCCAGCTGTTCTTTGGTTTCGGCAAAAGGGCCGTCGGTGACCAGGATTTTCCCCTGCTGTTGCCGCACGGTCGTGGCCGTGCTTGTCGGTGCCAGCGGCTCGGCGCCCTGAAATATGCCTCGGGCGCGGGCGTCGTCCATAACCGCGCGATGAGCCAGGCGGGTGGCCATATCCTCGTCGGGCGAAAGGGGCTCCTCGTCACCGCGGCTGTAAATCAGAAACATGTAGCGCATAACGAACTCCGCGCACGGACGGCTACGGGGCGGGCGCCCGCCCCACAACCAGTCTACGGCAGCCTCAATCGCCAAAGCTCATGATCGGCCGCACTTCGATGGACCCAAAGCGCGCGCCGGGGATCTCGGCGGCGATCTTCTCCGCCGCGGCCCGGTCGGCGGCCTCGATCAGGTAATATCCGCCCAACTGCTCCTTGGTCTCGGCGAAAGGGCCATCGGTGGTCTGCGTCTTGCCGTTGCGCACCCGCACGGTGGCGGCGGTTGAGGTGGGCTGGAGAGCGTGTCCGCCCTGGATGGCGGCCTGGTGCTTCGCGCCAAAGGTGCCGTAGGCCTCGAATTCGGCCGGGTCGTAACCCTTGGCAAAGCGCTGTTCGTTCTCATAGATCAAGAGAAGGTATTTCATGGTGTCCTCCGGAAAACAAATGAACTTCATTGAGACGACGCGCACACCATGGGAGTTCGACGGTCGGGAGGGTTTTATTTTGGATCGTCTATACTGAGCGCAGTGGCGGGGAAGACCTTTTTTCTGGAAACGTTCGGGTGCCAGATGAACGTCCACGACTCGGAACGGGTCGCGGGCACGCTGGTGGCGCACGGCTATACCCCGGTCGGCAGCATGCAGGAAGCCGGGCTGATCCTGTTCAACACCTGCAGCATCCGCGACAAAGCCGCCCAGAAGGTGTTTGACCGGTTGGCCAACTTCAAAGCCCTGCAACGGCAAGGAAAGAAGTTCGGAGTGCTGGGGTGTGTGGCGCAACAGGAAGGCGCGGCCATCTTCGACCGGGCGCCCCATGTCAGCCTGGTGGTGGGCTCGGCCAGCTATCCCAGGTTGCCGGAATTGATTGCCGAGCTGGAATCGGGAGTGGCGCGGGTGACCGGGTTGGGCGAGGCCGCCGACGAGGCCTTCGAGACCGAACTGACCCGCCGCGACCATCCCTTTCGCGCCTACATCACCATCATCGAAGGCTGCGACAAGCACTGCGCCTACTGCGTGGTACCCTACACCCGCGGCAAGGAACGCAGCCGCGCCAGCGAGGGCATTCTGCGGGAAGCGCGCCAACTGGTGGGGATGGGCTACACCGAAGTGCAGTTGCTGGGGCAGAACGTGAACTCGTATCGCGATCCCTCGCCCGCGGGACTAAACTTCGCCCAATTGCTGGCGGCGGTGGGTGAAGTGGAAGGATTGAAGCGGGTGCGCTATACCACCTCGCATCCGCGTGACTTTACCCCGGAGATTGTGCGCGTGATGGGCGCCAATCCGGTGCTGTGCGACCACGTCCATCTGCCGGTGCAATCGGGATCGAATCGTGTTTTGGCCGGCATGCGGCGTGGCTACACCCGCGAGCAGTACCTGGAACTGATCTCCGCCATTCGCGCCTGCCCGCGGCCTCTGGCCGTGACCACCGACATCATCGTCGGCTTCCCCGGCGAAAGCAATGCCGACTTCGAGCAGACAGCGGAGCTGATGCACGAAGTTCGCTACTCCGGCGCCTTCATCTTCAAGTACTCGCCCCGTCCGCACACTGAGGCCCAGGCCTGGGAGGACGAGATCCCCGACGCGGCCAAGACCGAGCGCTTGATGATTCTGCAGCAGCGCCAGCAGCAGATTCAGACCGAGGACAATCAATCCTGGGTGGGACGCGATCTCGAGGTCATGGTCGAGGCCTACCATCCCAAGCTGGGGCAGTGGGCGGGGCGCGCCAGCACGAATCGGGTGGTGAACTTCAGCCCGCAGCCGGCGGCCACAGCAGCCCTGCCCATCCTGGGTCAGCCGGCCGAGGTCGGGCTCAAGCCGGGTGACTATACCCGGGTGCGCGTCACCAAAGCCGGCGCCAACAGCTTTGTCGGGATCGAGACTGTCTAGAATAGGAGGCGGACAATGGAAGTCGAGATGAAAATCCGCGGGTTGATGATGGATGCCTCCACCAACACGCCCATCGTCATCCTCAAGGACAAGGATGGAACGACGGTGCTGCCCATCTGGGTCGGCATCTACGAAGCCAACGCCATTGCGCTGGAGATTGAAAAAGTCGCCACGCCGCGTCCCATGACCCACGACCTGATCAAGGAATTCCTCACCGGCTTCAACGCCAGCCTGCGCAAGGTGGTGGTCAACGAGCTGCGCGATGATACCTTTTACGCGGTGCTATGGCTGGAACACAATGGCGAAACCATGACCCTCGATGCCCGCCCCAGCGATGCGCTGGCCTTGGCCCTGCGGCTCGACTGCCCCATCTTCGTCGAGGATGAAGTGCTGAAGACGTCAAAGATCGCCGCCGCGGCGGCGGACCCGAGTTCGAGCGAGGAGTTGCGGCGCTGGCTGGAGAACCTGGGCGAAGAGGACACCGGGCATTACAAAATGTAGGGTCAGTGGCCGCGCAGGCGGGAAATCTGGCGGCGGTCGCGTTTGGTGGGGCGGCCGGGGATGTCGCTGGTGGCCTGCCAGTTGAGGCGCCGGACTTCCGCTTCGTGGGCGCGGGCCGACCGGCTCGCTTCTGATTCCTCGTAGAGCAGGTGGGCGGCGGACGCGGGGCCGCGAACCTCGCTCAGTCCTTTTACCTCAATCACAAAGGTGCCGGCTTCGGTGGTGATGCGCAGGCGATCGGCCACGCGGACTTCACGCGCGGGCTTGGCCGGCTGGTCCCCGGCTTCCACGCGGCCCATCTCGCAGGCGCGGGCGGCGAGGGCGCGGGTCTTGAAGAAGCGGGCTGCCCACAGCCATTTGTCCATGCGCATGGGTCTAGGCTACCTCGCCAAACAACGTCCGACGCAGACGGATGGAGGCGCCAAGTTCCAGCCAATACGCGCCAGGAGCTTGGAAGGGCATACCTACGCTGCCGGCATTGACCACGCGCACTCTGGGGACGGACCGGTCGAACTGAATGTGGGTGTGGCCGCACACCACCAACGATGACCCGGTGCCGCCGAAGGCGCCGGCCAGCTCGGCATCGGGGCAACTATTGGGCAGCGTTTCGTGATCGCTGGCGGGGGTAGCGTGGCAAAAGAGAACTTCTCCCAGCGCCTCGATGTGCACTCGTTGCGTAGAAGGCCAAGTGGCGATCCAGGTCTTGTCCCCGGGGCTGAGCCGGCGGGCATTGTCACGCAGGATAGATTTGGCGGCCTCGGGCAGGGTGGGGGTTTCACGGCCCTCGGCGGCGGCCAGCGTCTCGCGGTCACCGTTGCCGCGCAGGAACAGCGCCGGCGGAGAAAGGCCCCGCAGGCGCGCCAGGCACTCGACCGGCCGCGGGCCGGGCAGTACATCCCCGCCGATCACGATCGCCTCAAACGCCTCCCGCTCGACCTCCGCCAGCACGGCTTCCAACGCCGGGAGATTGGCGTGGATGTCGTACAAGGCGGCGACACGCCGCAACATGCTTAATGGCCGCCGGTGAGCGCGGTGAGATAACGGTAATAGAACTCAAAACCCCGGTTGAAGGCGGCGATGGGCATATCCTCGTCGCGGCCGTGAGCGC
Source organism: Terriglobales bacterium (assembly GCA_036561225.1). GTDB lineage: Bacteria > Acidobacteriota > Terriglobia > Terriglobales > SCQP01 > SCQP01. Next base: position 27,632 of record DATBPS010000246.1, on the reverse strand, counting down.
GAATGTTGTCCTCGTCCAGTTGTATGCCGGCCAGGGCATAGGTGGGCATGCCGGCGGCGTTGGTGTACTTGCCGTCGGTCGCGCCCGCCTCCATCTCGGGGACCACGGTCAGGCCGCTCCACATGGCGGCGGTGAGCTTGCGCAAGGGGTCCATCACCTCGGCGCTCAGCGCCACCGGAGGGTTGGACACCACCGTGGGCGCTTCAGCATGCAGCGCGCCGGCGCTGTCCATGGACTCGACCTTGACCCTTGGGTTGGCCACCAGCGACACCAGCTTCTGCTGCGTCTCACGGGCCGAGTGACCGGGCAGAATGCGGCAATTGACGATGGCCTCGGCGTTCTGCGGCAGGGCGTTGTTGGCGTCACCGGCGCTCAGTCGGGTGGCCACGCAGGTGGTGCGCAGCAGGGCGTTAAGATCGGGGTTCTCCGACAGCCGACGGGCCGCGGCCGCCGTGGGAGCACTTCCGCCCATGGTGAGCTCGTCGGCCGCCAGTTGGCCGTGATCCAGCTTGGCGCGCGCGGCAAAGAAGCCGCGCGTCACCGAGTTCAGCTCCACCGGAAACGTATAGTGATGAATGTTCTCCAGCGCCGCCGCCAGGTCGTAGATGGCGTTATCGGGCCGCGGCAATGAGCTGTGGCCGCCGGGATTGGTGATCGAAAGTTGAAAGTCGGCGTACAGCTTCTCGGTCGCTTCCACGCCCAGGTAGATCGGCTTGCCATGGACCGCATCCACGCCGCCGCCGTCGGCGTTGAGCACGTAGGCTGCCTGGATGAGGTTGCGATGGTTGGCCAGCAAATACTGCACTCCGTTGTCGCTGCCGCCCTCTTCGGCGGCGGTCAGCGCCAGGATAATGTCCCGGTCGGGCTTATACCCGGACTGCTTCATATGGATCAGCGTGGCCATGAAGATGGCGTCGCCATCCTTCATGTCCTGCGTACCGCGGCCGTAATACACGTCCCCCTTGGTCACCAGCTGGAAAGGGTCGGTGGTCCAGTCCTGCCGCCTCGCCTGCACCACATCCAAATGGCCGATCAGCAGAATGGGGGCCTTGGCGCCGGTACCGCGCAACCGGGCGACCATGTTCATCTTCTTGGGATTGGCGCCCACCACCTGCACGTCCGCCCGGGGAAACCCCGCCGCCAGCAGGCGCTGTTCCATGGCATGCGCCGCCACCGTGGTGCCCATGGCGTCAGTGGTGTTGATCTCGATCAACTGCTTGAATATCTGCTGCGCCAGATCTGGTGACGGGGCCTGCGTTGCCGCGGGAAGGCTTAGGGCGCTCGCCAGTGCAAGGCCGATGACCAAGGGGTGGAGTCTCATGGGGTTGAGGATAGCAAGGAGAGATGCAAGTTGCCACTTCCCGGGCTGGGAAAGGGGTAGGGGAGGCCGGAATGGGCGGGGGTGGCTGGACGACCAAGGCGGACGAGGCAGGCCGACGGGATTGGCCGGCATCTATCTCTGTATCCTGTTTGTCAGCCTTCCCTATTGCCCACCGGGCAGCCGCGGAGCGCTCCGCGGCTGCCCTTCCCTCCCGCTACTTGGTGGCCAGGACTTCGCGGAGATTGTCGCGGGCGAGGAAGAACTTGATGGACCGGTAGCCCTGGAAGAGGTTTTCCACGTGGCGGTTGTTGAACACCCGCTGCAGGCGATAGGAAGGGCCGGGGCGCAGCGTCAGGGTTTCGTGGTCGTGGATGTGGTAGCGGTAGAACTGCGCCTCCGGGCCGGCGTCGCGGGTGTGGAAGTAGGAGAGGACGGTGCCGCCGGGACGGAGGATGGTGGTCAGGCGCTGCATGAGCGGCTTGACCAGCACTTCGGGGATGTAGTCCACCAAGTCCCAGAGCAGTATGGCGTCGAAGCGCTCCGGGCTGAACTCCAGGTTTTCACGCAGGTAACGGCTGAGATCGAAGACCGGGCCGTTCTCGCCCTGGAGCTGATACACAGCTTGCAGGCATTCCTGCAAGAGGTCGTCGCTGTAGACGCAGTGGTCGCGGTCGGTGAAGTAACAGAGATTGAAGCTGGAGGTACAGCCCAAGTCGAGCACGCGGCGGCCGGTGGCCTTATCCCAGCCCTTGAGAAACTCGTTCAGGCCGTTGCTGTGCCGCTGCACGCCCGGCATGGCCTTGTCATGGCTCGAGGCGGCGGTGGCCGTGGTCGTCGCCCCGTTCGCGGGGGCGGCCGGCTCGGCCATGAACAAGCTGCGTACCTTCTGCAACATACCGCGAAACGCCGGCGCGGCTAAGCGCGACGGTCGAGCAATTTCCCCTGTAGCGGCCCACTGCCACCCGCCACTGCGCCCGGGGTGCTGGGCGGCGCCGGGCTGGTGACCACTGGCGCAGGCGCGCTCGCGGCGGCGCCGGCAGAGGCGCCGGCGGCCGCGCCGCCGGCGTTGCCCACGCGGATATCCACCCGGCCTTGAATGAAAGCGCCGTCCTGGATCGAGATGCGGGCCATGGCCATATCGCCCAACACCGAGCCGCTGCGGCTGACCTCGATGCGATCCTGGGCTTTGGTATTGCCTCTCACCTTGCCGTGTACCACCAACTCGCGAGCGTGAATTTCGGCGCTGACCGTGCCGTTGGGGCCCACGGTCACCACTTGGTTGGGCAACTGAATGCTGCCCTCGACCTCTCCATCTATGTAGATGTCTTCGGTGCCGGTGATGTCGCCCTTGAAGTGGAACGACTTGCCGAGGTGGGACGTTTCGGGACGGGCAGGATTGCTAGTGGCCACTATGATCTCCTCCAAATGCGGATGGCGATTCCGCCCTTATTCTACTCAAGCCTGAGGCCCCCCGGCTACTCGGATGCATATTTTCCGCCATGCCCGTGAGCTCCACCGCCCGCTGGAGCTGTGGCGCAGGGCCGCCGAGGCGCATGACGGCTTCGACCTGTTACTGGCGCTAGCCCAACTGGAGTGCGCGGTGAGCGACTGTGCCGCCAGCTGGGCAGCGGGCCGGCAAGGGCTGCTCGGGCTTTCGCAGAAGGCGGCGGCGGCCTTCTTGGGCCTGGGGCCGCGCCCGGGGCACGACGACCTGGCTGCGGCACGGCAGTGGCTGCCGCCGGAAACGGCTCCGCTTTACCTGGGCGCTTGGGAGGGTCTGCGTTACTACGCCCTGTGGCCGGCCGCCTATGCCGAATCCGCCCGCGACTGGATGGCGGCCAGCGGCGGGCGGCAGCCGGTCTGGGTGCTGGGGCTGCGCTCCATGGGGAGCATTCTCGCGCCGGTCGCGGCGGCGGCGCTGGCCGCGGATGGATGCGAAGTACAGATGGCCACTCTGCGACCGACGGGGCATCCATTTGATCGGCGTTTGTGCCCTGAAGAGCGCCTGCAAGCGGCGTGGCGCAGCTTTCCGGGCGCCTTCCTGATCGTGGACGAAGGACCAGGGCTGAGCGGTTCCAGCTTCGCGGGAGCCGTCGCGGCGCTGGAGGCCTGTGGCATCGAGGAGAGCCGCATGGCACTCTTGCCCGGATGGTCGCCCAACCAGGAGCAGGCGCAGCACTTTCTGCACCCGGTTGCGGCACGCCGATGGACGAGCTGGCGGCAGTTCCCTGCCCCGCCGCTGTCGCCACCCGAGGGTGCGGTTCGCGACCTCAGCGGCGGCCTGTGGCGGGGTGTGCTGCGGGCCGGCGATGCACCGGCGCGGCCTGAGCACGAGCGGCGCAAGTTCTTGCTTGAGGGCCCAGATAGCGGCCGCGCCATCGCCAAATTCGCCGGCTTCGGCCCCTACGGCCGCGCCACGCTGGAGCGCGCCCAAAGGCTGGCCGAGGCTGGCTTCGGTCCGCATCCGGTCACCGGCGCGGAAGCGTACATCGCCTCCGGCTGGCTCGTCTATCGCTGCGTTGACGCCGCGCCGCTTCCCGCCCGTCCGGGCGCGGCCTGGTGCGAGTTCGCAGGCCGCTATCTGGCCTTCGTCGCCGCCGAATTCCGCCTCGCAAATGACCTGCCGCCCAGCCCCGAGCTGCAAGAGATGTTGGCGGTACACAGAGAGCGCTTTTGGGGCAAGCCGTGCGACCTACCTTTGCCCTCGGGCCCTTGCGTCGCGCTCGACGCTCGCATGCAACCGATTGAGTGGGGGGTGGGCGCCGCGGGATTCGTGAAGTTCGACGGCACCGACCATCACGATGATCCCTTTTTTCCCGGACCCGCCGACATCGCATGGGACCTGGCCGCGACGGCGATTGAATATGGCCGCGCGGTGGGCGACGCCGTGCGTGCCGCGTATTGCCGTCACAGCGGTGAAGGTGAGTGGGACATCGCTGGACGTCTGCCGTGGCACGCTAGCGCCTTTACCGCCTCGAACCAGCTCTAAGAGAAGGAGGTTTGGGTTGAACGCTCGCGCTGATTCCGCGGCCGCTTTCGCCCCTGTCCACGCGCTCACGAGTCAGCGCGCGATCGCGATACCCACAAGGGCAACCGCTGAAGATGCCAGGGTGAGCAGCAAGAAGGCGCGATGGAGACCTAGCCGGAATTCTGATGAGGGGGATCCTGGTCCGTTGGATAAGGGCAGGTAGCTTTGGAGGAAAAAGAAGACGACAAAGCCCTGAAGGAGCACAAACAGGGCAAAGAATGGCACGAACACAACCCCAAACCGTGCTGCGGCAACCACGTCAAAGCCGGTGGTGGCCAGGAGCATAATGGCAAGCGACACCCACGCACTCCACTGGAAAGAAGGCCCTCCGCTTCGCGTTGCCTGCATTATCGCGGCCCCCCTGCATACTGGCCAAGCACTACCGCGAGCACCAGCCCGAGCGCACCTGGATAACGTGTCGCGAGGTACAGAAGCTGCATTGTTTTGCGGCGCACCGATGCATCCAGACCGCTTATATCGCCCAAGCTCCTTGCCACCAGACCGAAAATGCAAAATAGAAAAGACACCTGAATGATCGCCAGCACGCTCACCGCCGGGATAGCCATCGCCTTGGTTCGTTGAATCAAGACCGCGATCAGCCCGTCGAGGCCGATGCAAACCCACCATACACCGATGACGATGGTCGGGGGCAACTTGGGTCTGGCAGCTTTGTGCATGCGCTATTCCAGGGCAAAATGGCATCCAACCGCGTGCAGCCCGAGGGAAACGGCCCATGCAGTTCCCCATTCTGCTTCCGGGGCAAGAATACCGCCTGCAATGTCCACGGCAAGCCCGGCCGCAGCAAGTGTCACACACAGCCAGTGTCGCCCGTCGGGATCGACCCACAAAGCCGGGGATCCGCCCACATAGGCATAAGGGTTCCACGTCTGCGGGTCGACCGGATCGGTCGCCCCGAACGGCACCCCGAATCCCGGAAGCAGGTTTAGGCTCTCCTGTAACTGAGGGGTAGTACTCACAGAATATGTCCCGAGTCTGAACGCGTCGGTGCCCGGCGGCAGTTGTCCGGTTGTCCCAGCCGGATCAGGCGTGGCCCAGCGGCCCTGCAGCGCGCTTTAACCGCCCGCACTCTACCACCGTCGTTCGGCCAGAATAAGAGCGGCGATCAGGGCGATGGTCGAGACACCTACGGTAAACAGGAGGAACGCCCGGAACTGGGCGGCGGCGTTGTTTGGGGAGGTCGACGCGAGCCTCTCCTGAATGGTCTGGAAGGTGGTCGCGTAGTAATAAATGATGAACCCCTGGAGCACAAGAAAAGGGGCTAGAAAAAACCACCCGAGTGCTCCGCCTAGTGCGCGGACGATGCTGATATCGCACAGGCCGGTTGTTGCGAGAAAAAGGACGATCCATGGAAGCGAACGCCGCTCGCTTGGACGCCGGTTCTTGGAGGTCGTTAAAAGTGGATCGCAAATCTGCATATCCGCCCCTCACTTTCAACGCTTGGCAAGTAGCACCTCCGCAACGACCGCCCCGACAGCGCCCGCGTAAATACACGCGAGCACAAGCAGTCTGGCGTGGCAGTGCCTTGCCGCCGCTTCGTTGTCCGGGTATTCTCGATGTCCAGGTCGGGCGTCGAAAGCGTACACGGTTATAAAAACGACTTGCCATAGTACGAGACACGACAATACGCCCCATCCCGCAGCTGGCGAGAAGGCTGTCGCGATCGTCATCGCGTTTACCCCCAGGATGAGCCAAATGAGGGCAAGCGAAAGTAGGGTGGTCTCCCGTTCCTCTGAGCTTGCGCGGAGTTCACTCATGCTACACCCCTAGTCGGTAAATGCGTGGCAGAGAATTCCGTGGTAGGTTAACGATATGCCGTACGCCACCGCCCACGGGTTTTCCGTTATCGCCCCGGCCACGGTCAGGCCGAGACCCCCGAGGTCCATCCCCCAGCAGCCCCAAAATTGTCCTGTCGGGTCGGCAAAGCGGTCCGGCCTGTCGCCTACATACGAGTAGGGATCCCAAGTCTGGGGGTTTTCGAGGTCAACAGCGCCCAAGGGCAGCCCGAAGCCGGGCTGCGTCATCAAGCCTCCCGTGGGCGCCTCCGGTGCCAGTCTCACGAAACCCGCTCCTAGTCCGAAGCTGTCCGCCGCCGGCTGGGCTGCGCCGTCGATGCCCGCCGGGTCCGGCGTGGCCCAGCGGCCCTGCAGCGGCGCGTACTTGCGGTATTGGAACTGGTCCAACCCGGATTCACTGTCCAGCTCGTGACCGGTAAACAGCACCGAGGTCGCCGTCTGCGTGCACCCCTGCGGCGCACCGAAGGGTCCGTAGGTCAGGAAGCTACCGTTCGGGTATTGCGCATTTTGGCCGCAGTTGGCCACGTTGGCGCCGTTCTGATCGGTCACGACACGCGTGCTGCCCACCTGGTCCGCATGGAAAAACTGCAAATTGCTCACACCGCCCCCGACGGCAGCGGCGATACGCACACCAGCGTCGCCAGGCTCGGCCGGGTTCCGATCGCCTGCTCCCGCCGGCGAGGCCCACACGTAGTCCGTCCACACCCCGCCGGTCAACGAGGCCACGACATGGCCGAGAGCGTCGCGGGCATAGAGGGTTGTGGTGGAGTCGCTGACCTTCTCGACCCGCCGCAGCAGCCCGTCGTAGACATAGCTGCCACCCGCTCCCGGTGCCGCAAACGACACCAGCTGATTGTTGCCATCCCAGGTGTAGGCCGATCCCGAGGTGTCCGACAGCAGCAACCCGCTGCCGTCGTACCCGTACCCGACGATCTGGTTGTTGCCGTTGAAGTCCACCCCGCCCAACATCCCGCACCCGCTGCCGTTGGCCAAATTCAGATTGCCGTAGCGGTCAATGGCGAACTGGCAGTTCGTGCCCCCGCCCGTGGACCAGCCCGTAAGCCGATTGAGTTGGTCATACGTCATCGCATAGTTCTGCCCGCTGTTCCCCAGCTTGTCCGTCAGAGCCACCACGTTGCCGTTGTCCGCGGTTTGCATGCCAGTCAGCGTGTAGCCGATTGCCAGATTCATCCGCCAGGTGTTGTCGCTCAAGTCGTTGGGATCTTTGATCCGTGATCTCGGTCGGCTGCAGCCGGCCGTTGTAGTTCACGTCCTCGCTCAGGCCGTTGCCGACTTCTTCTTCCGTTAGTCTGCCCGCCGGCGAGTAGTTGCGGTAATGGGTAAAAGCCAGGCCGCTGCTGTCGTCGCTAAGCCAGTAGGCGCGCCCCTCCTCGTCCGGGCTCATGTCCAACTCGCGACCGTCGGGCAGCGACTCCCATACCGGGTCACCCAGATAATCAAACGCGAGGTCGGTGGCATAGGTGTTCCCGCCGAGCGTTGTGTCGTAGGTCTCCAGCCTGCCCATTGCATCATATTGGTCCATGCCAAGCGAGGAATTGGAGGTGATCACCCGCGTCATGCGGCCGTAGGCGTAATAGCTTGCCGCCCCGGTCGAGTCCGTATCGTAGTCAATCTGCGCCGTCGGCGTTGCCGCCGTCGCCCCCTGCACCGTGTAGCTGCGCGCGCGCAGCCGGCTGAGGGCATCAAACGAATAGGTCACCACGGTCCCGTTCGCCTGCTGCTGCCGCACCAGGTTATTGTCACCGTCATACACATAGTTGACGGTCCCGCTCTCGGGGTTGGTGGCGTCCATCAATCGGTTCAGATTGTCGTAATCAAAGGTGCGGGTCTCGCTCCCCTGGCTGACGGATTTCAAATCGTCCAGCGTGCCGTAGCCGTAGTAGGTCGCAAAATAGCCGCCTTGAGCGTCCGTGTACTCAAGCACGGCCGCCAGCCGGCCCAGAGCATCAAACTCCTCTTTGCGCTCCCGGCCGGCTTCGTCGGTGACGGTCACGTTGGGACCAGTGTAAGCGGTGGTAACCACTCCGCCGTCGGAACGGGTCGCGCCAGTCCGCCTGCCCAGGGCGTCGAAGGCGGCGGTGTCGCCCGGCTCCGCCGTGTTGCTCGTGGCTTTGGCGGAGGCGATGCCCGAGGAGAAGTAGGGGTAGGAAACATAAGCTGGCACCTGCTCGCCATCGAAGCTCGTATCCACCGTATCGTATGTCGAGCCATTGTAAGTCAGTGTCCGGTCGGTGTTGCCCAGCCCCGCCCAATGGTCAAGATGGCCGGTCCACGTGGTGCCGACGCGCAGCCGCCTGGTCTCCAGTGAGTTCGCGGCATAAGTGAGGGTCGTCTTGCCGCGGTCGGGAAAATCCGTCTCCGTCAGCCTGCCCAGCGGGTCGTGGTAGGCGAATGTGGTTGTCGTTGCATTTTGCACGTCGGTGCGGGAGGTGATCCTTCCACTGGCCAGGTCGTAGCCCATCTGCTCGGAGTGCGCGATGTTCTTCCCCCCGGTGACGGTCGTGGGCTTCGTGACCAACGTGGGGTAGGCGGCCTGCAGGCCAGCGCTGTAGGAGTAGCTGGTCGTGTTGCCATTGCCGTCCACATGGGTGAGCCTGTTGCCGGCGTCGTCGTAGGAAAAGTGCTCGACAATATCGCCGGTGTAGTTGTAGCGGGTGAGCATGGTGAGATTGCAGCGCGCTGCCATGCCTCCGCCCGCTGCATAAGCGGGATCCCGCCCGTCAGTAGCGCCGCTCCCGGCAAGGGGCGATTCATCATATCCGTAGTCTGTTTCGGCGGCACGCTGGCGGCTGCCGCCCTCGATCTCGACCATCGTGGGGCGGTCCACGATGTGGAAACCGGTCGCACAGCCGTAGGAGTGCAGTGTGACCCTTCTCAGGGGACCGGGTGCGCCCGTGCCGTAGTCGTACTCGTCCTTTTCCGTCTGCTGCTCGTTGCCGTCAAAGGAAAACGTGGCCAGATCCACCTCGCCGTCGCTCTCCGTGACCTGGCGGCTCGCCATCTCGCGCGGGTTGTTCCAGGTTTCGGCGGTGGTGCGCAGCACCGCGCCGCTCCAGTCCTTGGCGGTGATTGTCTGCTCCACCGGAATCTGCAGCGTGTCGTCGGTGTCGTCGTTCGGCGGCCCCGGCTCGGCGTAGCCTGAATAGGCGTAGTCGGTCTCGAACGACTGACTGCGGCTGAGGTCGTGGTTGACGACCGCAGTGGTCTTCCCTGTCCAGTCCTGCCCCGCGCCCCAGGTCGTGGCATAAGACAAACTCTGATCCAGCACCTCGGTGCTGCCGTCAAGGCTTAGATACCGCTCCACGACTGCCGGTTCGCCGTAGCGCACTGCACAGGCGCCGCTCGGGCCGTCGAACGCGCCTTCCTCGGCCTGGCCGTTCATGCCCCAAACATAGCGCACGTAGCCCCCGGTCGGGAAGGTGATCTTTTGCAGCAATCCGTACACCGCGTCATACTCAAAGCCAAATACCCGCCCCGTCGGGCAGGGTCACGGCCGTGATGACGGGCTGAGAGGATGTCACGCTGGTGGGCGGCGAGCAGGTGCCGCTTTCCACTGTGGTGTCGACGGTGTAGCTGGCCGCGGCCGCGCCCCAGGTGATCGCATACGGCCCACTCTGCCCCGACAGCTGCACCGTGTCGCCCGCAGCCTGGCCAAAGCCGCTGCTGGCCAGCAGCGTCCGGCCAACCGTATCCGTAAGCGAAACCGCGCCCGCTCCCGCGTCGGCCACCGCGATCTGGTTGCCGTTCCGGTCCTCGATGATGTCGGGAAACTCGGCCGAGAAGCCATTCAGGCCCGCTTCTTTCGCCGGCTGGTTGAAAATGTACCGCGTCCCGTCGGCGTCGGTCACCGTGACCGGTGGTACCGAGAAGGACCCCACCGGCTGCGCCGTGGTGGCGAGGATGGCACCTTCCCCGCCCCTGGTCACGGCGGTGCGCAGCGGGCTGGTCTCCGAACAGGAAGGAGAGGGGGCGCCTGGAGCTGGACCCATAATGGAGAGTTGCAGCGCGTGCCGGCCGCCGTGACTGTCCTCGAAGACGTAATCGGTGGCGTAGTCGCACATGTAGCTGCCGTTCACGTCCTGTCTCACCACCTCGCTCAACCGCGGCAGCGTAAAGCTCCAGCCACCCTGCTCGAGGTAGGATGCGTCGGAGTTCCACCCCAGGTTGCCCGGCAGGTTGCTCTCGAGATGATGCACTCCGGCGGAGTTGTACGAAAAGCAGAACGGCACCGACAGCTGCCGCCCCTTCGGGACGGTCGCGCAAATCGTCCAGCTCAAGGAGCCGGTCGCGGGGTTGAGGTATTCGGCGACATCCCCGCCGAACACTTCCTCCGCGGCGGCGCCGGCCGGCAACTTCACGCTCAGGTAAGCGTGGCCGGCATCGGGGAGCGGCGTTGCTGTTGCAGCGGTGACGTTGGGAATCTGCGCTCCGGCCGCAAGCGGCAGCGTACTCGCGCAAACGACAACGGCCAGAACGGACGAGCGCAAGCGGCGATACATCACGGCAACCTCCGTCGAAGGCTGCCAGAATGAGCCTGCTCCCGGGCGCGAGTCAATTAGCCCAAACGGGGGGGCGCTTCAACGCTGCATCGGCGGGGAGCCGATCGTGATGACGGTGGCGCCGGGAGGGGCGGTCAGTTCGAAAGTGTTGGGGGCGGTGAAGGGCCGGTTGAGGTTGATGCCCCCGGGCTGCACCTGAAGGCGCAGCTTGTAGCCTTCCACCGGACGCTCGATGGTGATGTCGGTGGGCACCGGGACATTGTCGCGGATGGTGTAGGCGTTGTAGGTGGCCTTCGTCAGGTGGATGCCGTCGCCGTCGTAGATCTCCTGGGTATGCGGCAGCAGATCGTAGCGGCTGAAGCCGATGCGGCGCTCCAGGCGTTGCTGATGGTCGGTCGAGTCGGCCAGCACCAGCACCTCGTAGGTGTCGGCGGGCGCGCCCGGATCAAGCGCCACCGTGTCGCCGTCCGGGATGGCATTGGTCAGCAGCGAGTTGAGAATCACCTGCGGCCGCATCTTCTCCAGAGAGTTGCTGGCCTTCTCCGGGATCACGTCGTTGCGGCCCACGATGAACTGGTTGCGGCTCGGCAGGCTGAGCTCGAAGCGCTCGCCGTTGCTGGCCATGTCAAACAGCCGCCCGATGAGGGTAAAGGTTCCCCAGAGGCGGATGTGTGCCGGCTTCTCGATGAGCAGATAGGCGGTGAAGCCGGGGTACTTGTGCTTGCTGGTCTGGACGGTGAGCTGCAGCTTCAGCGACATGGTCTGGATGGACCGGGCGTCACGGTTGAAGCCGGAGACGAGATCACCCAAGGTGGCCGAACGCAGCTGTGCTTGGGGCGGAATGGGCTGGGGACGGCGGCCGCAAGCACTCAAGAACAAGGCGGTCGCCGCCAGCACGGCCAAAGCTGTGCGGCGGGAAAGCAATTACTTCATTGTAATGCGTGAACTGCGCGCCGTGAACAGTGAACCGAGGGAGTTACTCTTCCTCGGACTTACGGCCCAGTTCCTCGGTGGCCTTCTTTTGTGCGACCGCTTTGCGTTCCAGGCGCTCGGAGCGCTGTTTGCGCTTGGCGGCTTGCATGGCCTCACTGCCCAGGAACTCGATATAGGCCATCTCGGCGTTGTCGCCGTGGCGAAAGCCGGTCTTGACGATCCGGGTGTAACCTCCGGCGCGATCGCCGAAGCGGAGGGCGATGCTGTCAAACAGCTTGGCCACCGCCTGGGCGTCGAGCAGGTAGCTGGCCGCCTGGCGGCGGGCGTGCAGCGAGCCGCGCTTGCCCAGGGTCACCATGCGCTCGGCCAGCGGACGCATGGCCTTGGCCTTGGGCACGGTGGTCTGGATGCGCTCTTCCAGCACCAGCGAGGTCACCAGATTGCGCAGCAGGGCGCGGCGGTGGGCGGTGTTACGCCCGAGTTTCTTACCGGCATTCAGATGTCGCATGACTCAGTCCTTACTCCTCGACCTCGGGCTGTTCCTCGCCCGGCACGGCATTGCCTTCCTCGTCAATGCGCATGCCCAGCGAGAGGCCCATGTGGGCCAGAATTTCCTTGATCTCGTTGAGCGACTTGCGGCCGAAGTTCTTGGTCTTCAGCATCTCGTTCTCGCTCTTCTGGATCAACTCGCCGATGGTCTGGATATTGGCGTTCTTCAGGCAGTTGTAGCTGCGCACGCTCAACTCGAGCTCCTCGACCGAGCGGTTGAGGTTCTCGTTGCGCAGTTGCAGTTGGCGGCCTTCCAGGAACTCACCGCCCTCGGGCACCTCCTCGAAGTTGACGAAGATGCTCATGTGGTCCTTGAGCAGCTTGGCCGCCAGCCCGACCGCGTCGGTGGGGCCGATGGCGCCGTTGGTCCAGATTTCCATCACCAGGCGGTCGTAGTCGGTGGTCTGGCCGAGGCGGGCGTCATCCACGTGATAGTTCACCTTGCGTACCGGCGAGTGGACGCTGTCCACCGGGATGAAGCCGGTGGCCAGGTCCTCATCGAGGTTGCGATCGGCCGAGACGTAGCCGCGGCCGACCTTGAGGCGCAGGTCCATGTCCAGGGTGCCGCCCTCGCTCACGGTGGCGATGTGGACGTTCTTGTCCAGCACCTCGACGTCGCCGTCGGTCTCCAGCATGCCGCTGGTGACCGCGCCCGGCTTGTCCACTTTGAGGTAGATGTGCTTGGGGCCGTCCACCGAGAGGCGGAAGGGGATCTGCTTGAGGTTGAGGATGATGTCGGTGGCGTCCTCGACCACGCCGGGGATGGACTGGAACTCGTGCAGCACGCCTTCGATGCGCACGGCGGTGATGGCGCCCCCCTCGATGGAGGAGAGCAGGACGCGGCGCAGGGCGTTGCCGATGGTGTGGCCGAAGCCGCGCTCAAACGGCTGGGCGGTGAACTTGCCGTAGCGGTCGGTGAGCGAGTCCGGGTCCACGGCCAGGCGCTTGGGTTTTTGGAAGCCTTTCCAGAGCATGGTTTTCTCCTCGGCGGTAGTTGCGGTGGACATGGGGGGGGTAACCTTTACTTGCTGTACAGTTCGACGATCATTTGTTCCTGCAGCGGCAGACTCATGTCGGCGCGCTGCGGCAGGCTGAGCAGGCCGCCTTCGAGCTGCTCGCGGCGGAGTTCGAGCCAGGGGGGCAGGGTGCCGTGGCCGCCGAACTCCAGGGCGCTGAGGATGACCGGCATCTGGCGGCTCTTTTCGCGCACGGTGACGCGGTCGCCGGGCTTCAGCTGATAGCTGGGGATGGTGACCTTCTTGTTGTTGACCAGCAGGTGGCCGTGGCGCACCAGTTGGCGGGCCTGGGCGCGCGAGGTGGCGAAGCCGAGGCGATGGGTGACGGTGTCGAGGCGCAGCTCCAGCTGGCGCAGCAGCAGCTCGCCGGTGACGCCCGGCTGGCGGCTGGCGCGGGCGAAGTAGCCGCGGAACTGGCGCTCCAGCACGCCGTAGATGCGGCGCGCCTTCTGCTTTTCGCGCAACTGCAGGCCGTAGCCGACGATCTTGGGACGGCGGGCGGCGCCGTGCTGACCGGGAGGGGTGTTGCGCTTCTCCACCGCGCACTTGCTGGAGAAGCAGCGCTCACCCTTGAGAAACAGTTTCATGCCCTCGCGACGGCAGAGACGGCAAACGGGACCAGTGTAACGAGCCATAGAAATCCTTTTGTCAGACGCGGCGGCGCTTGGCCGGGCGGCAGCCGTTGTGGGGGATGGGGGTGACGTCCTTGATGGAGCGCACTTCCAGGCCGGCGGTGGCCAGGGAACGGACGGCGGTCTCGCGGCCCGAGCCGGGACCGGTGATGCGCACGTCGAGGGAGCGCATGCCCTGGTCGCGGGCGCCGGTGGCGGCGCGCAGCGCGGCCTGGCCGGCGGCGTAGGGCGTGCCCTTGCGCGATCCGCGGAAGCCCAGCGAACCCGAACTCGACCACGACACCACCTTGCCGTCGGGGGCGGCGATGGTGACCAGGGTGTTGTTGAACGACGCCTGAATGTGGGCCACGCCCACCGGCACGTTCTTCTTTTCCCGCTTCTTGAAGGACTTCTTCTTGGCGGCGGGCTTGCCGGCCGCCGGCTTGCCTGCCGCTGCTGCTTTGGTTGCTTTTGCCATGGGTTCCTAGGTCTTGGCCGATGCCTTCTTCTTGTTCGACACGGTGCCGCGGCGCGGGCCCTTGCGGGTGCGGGCGTTGGTGTGGGTGCGCTGCCCGCGGGTGGGCAGGCTGCGGCGGTGGCGCAGACCGCGGTAGGAGCCGATCTCGATCAGCCGCTTGACGTTCATCGAGATGGACTTGCGCAGGTCGCCCTCCACCCCGCCCTCCGCCTCGATCACCTGGCGGATGCGGTTGACCTCGTCTTCCGACAGGGCCTCGACCTTCTTGCCCGCCTCCACTTCGGCGGCGGCCAGGATGCGCAGCGCGCGCGCGCGGCCGATGCCGTAGATGTAGGTGAGCGCAATTTCAGCCCGCTTGTGGCGGGGCAGATCAACTCCGGAGATGCGTGCCATGAGTGGGAATGCTCCTGCTAGCCTTGCCGCTGCTTATGCTTGGGGTTGACACACTGCACCCGAACCACTCCCTTGCGGTGGATGAGTGTGCACTTGGGACAGATTTTCTTCACTGATGCGCGTACTTTCATGCCTGCTCCCTGCTACTTGTACCGATAGACGATGCGTCCGCGGTTGAGGTCATAGGGTGAGAGCTCAATCTGCACCCGGTCACCGGGAAGAATTTTGATGTAGTTCTTCCGAATCTTGCCGCTGATGTGCGCCAGCACCTGATGCTGGTTCTCCAGCGCCACCTTGAACATGCCGTTCGGCAGTGGCTCCGTCACCGTTCCCATTACCTCAATCGCGTCTTCTTTGCTCATTCTCCTCGCTTTGCCGCCGGCGTTAAGCGCCGGTCAGCACCCACGGACCGTTGGCGGTAATCGCCACTGTATGTTCGAAATGCGCCGACATGGTGCCGTCGGTGGTGACTGCGGTCCAGCCGTCGGGCAACACCTGCACCCCCGGCCCCCCCTCGTTCAGCATGGGCTCGATGGCCAGCACCATGCCCTCGCGCAGCTTGGGTCCCGAGCCCGCCGCGCCGTAGTTGGGCACCTGCGGATCCTCATGCAGATGGGTGCCGATGCCGTGGCCGACGAACTCGCGCACCACGCTGAATCCCGCCGACTCGGCGACCTGCTGTACCGCTTGGGAAATATCGCCCAGGTGGCGGCCGACGCGCGCCTGCTCGATGCCGGCGGCCAGGGCGCCCTCGGTCACTTCCATCAGTTTGCGGGCCGGCACCGGGGCCAGTTCCGCGCCCCCCACCACCACCGTCACCGCGTGGTCGGCGTAGTAGCCGTTGACCACCACGCCGCAGTCGAGGGAGACGATCTCGCCCGGCTGCAGAGTGCGCTTGCGGCTGGGGATGCCGTGGATCACCTGCTCGTTCACCGACACGCACAGCACGCAGGGAAAACCGTGATAGCCGCGGAAGGCGCTGGTGGCGCCCAACTCGCGGATGGTGGCGTCGGCGATCTCTTCCAGATCCCAGGTCGATGCGCCCGGGCGCACCGCCGCCTGCACCCGATGCAGCACCTCGTGGACGACCTGTCCCGAGTTCCGCATCTTCTCCAATTCCGGCTGTGTCCGGCGCGCAATCATGCTGGCTTGTTGTCCTGTCCCCGACCCTTTTCCCATCCCGACGCGATCCCTGTCTCAATGGCGGCAAACATGCGTTCGCTCACCCGATCCACCGGCTCGATGCCGTTGATTTCGAGCAGGCAACCGCGCTCCCGAAAAAAATTCACCAGCGGCAGCGTCTGCTGCTCGTAGGCGCTCAGGCGCTCGCGAATGACGGCGGGGTCGTCGTCCTTGCGCTGCACCAGCGGCGTCTGATCGAGGTCGCACACACCCGCCTGACGAGGTGGCTGGGTGAAGTCGTTATAGATCCGTCCACACTTCGGACAGCTCCGCCGACCCAGCAACCGGCGGTACAGGTCATTATACCCGACGGTCAGGTAAATGACAATCTCACGGCGAATACCTGCCTTCTCCCAATACCCGATGAGACATTCCGCCTGCGTCAAAGTGCGCGGAAAGCCGTCCAGAATGTATCCGTTACGACAATCGTCGCGGTCCAGACGCTCGCCCACCACGGCGCACACCAGCTCGTCGGCCACCAGGTTGCCGAGGCGCATGTCGTGGGCCAGGCGGTTGCCCACCTCCGACCCCGAGGCGGCAATCTCGCGGAACATGTCGCCGGTGGACAAATGGGGGATGTGGTAGCGGGACACCAGGCGTTTGGCCTGGGTGCCTTTGCCGGCTCCGGGTACGCCCAGCAGCACGATAGGCGGCAAGGCGGTTTGGGCCCCCGGAGTTGCGGGCGGAACGGTCATGCCCAGTAAGAGCGGCGGCCTCGAATGCGGGCGGAACGGGCGGTGAAGCCCTCGTAGTGGCGCATGATGAGTTGCGCCTCAACCTGCTGCACGGTGTCCATGGCCACACCCACGACGATCAGCAGCGAGGTGCCGCCGAAGTAGAAGGTCACCCCCAACCCGTTCAGAAACCAGGTGGGAGCGGAGCCGAAGAAGGCGCCAATGCCGCCCGGCAGGTGGTTGAACTTGGAACCGGTGAGCAGGAACTGGGGCACCAGCGACACCACCACCAGGTAGAGGGCGCCGACCAGGGTGACGCGGGTGAGAATGTTGTTGATGTACTCGGAGGTATGGCGGCCGGGGCGGATGCCGGGAATAAACCCGCCATACTTGCGCATGTTGTCGGCCACTTCCACCGGGTTGAAGATGATCGAGACGTAGAAGTAGGCGAAGAAGATGATGCCCACCACGTAGATCAGGCTGTAGAGCGGGAAGCCGTACTGCATGGCGCCGAACATGGGGCCGAACACCTTGTTGTTGGCGATGGCCGGGATCATGTAGGCGGTGGCGGGGAAGGTCATGATCGAAGCCGCGAAGATGACCGGCATCACGCCGCCGCTGTTGACGCGGATGGGGAGGTGGGTGGACTGGCCGCCCATGAGCTTGCGCCCGACGACGCGCTTGGCGTACTGCACCGGGATGCGGCGCTCGCTGCGCTCGACGTAGACGATGAAGGCCACCACGGCCAGCATGAAGGCCAGCAGCATCAGCATGCTGGGCACGGTGAGCGCGCCCCAGTAGCTGGTCTGCACCTTGGTCCACAGGTCGCCGATGGCCGCCGGAAGGCCGACCACGATGCCGGCGAAGATGATCAGCGACATGCCGTTGCCCACGCCGCGGTCGGTGATCTGTTCGCCCAGCCACATGACAAATGCCGAACCGGTGGTCAGGGTCAGCACCGTCATCAGGATGAAGGCCAGGCCGGGGTTGAGCACGAAGCCGGCGCCGTTGTAGGTGTTCTTCTGCAGCGTCAGGGCGATACCCAGCGACTGGAAGATGGAGAGAACGATGGTCAGGTAGCGGGTGTACTGGGTGATCTTGCGCCGTCCCAGGTCGCCTTCCTTCTGCAACTTCTCCAGGTAGGGCCACACCACGGTCATCAACTCGAGGATGATGGCGGCGGTGATGTAGGGCATGATGCCCAGGGCGAAGACCGTCATCTGGCTGAAGTTCCCGCCGCTGAACATGTTGATGTAGCCCAACATGGTGCCCGAGTTCTGCTGGAAGAACTGCTCCAGCAGGCTGGTGTTGATGCCGGGCGTGGGGATATGGGAGCCGAGACGGTAGACGAACATGATGAAGAACGTGAACAGCACGCGCTTCCGCAGGTCCGTGACCTTGAAGATATTCGAGATGGATTCAAACGCCATGACAGCTAGCGGTTCCTGGGACTCTCTTGCAGGCTATTCCTGAATGTTTGCGGCGCCGCCGGCGGCTTCCAGCTTGGCTTTGGCGGAGGCGGTAAAGGCATGGGCGGTGACCCGCAGCGGCGCGTTCAACTCGCCCCGGCCGAGGATTTTCACCCCATCATACACGTGCTGGATGACCCGCCGTTCGAGCAGCGTCTGCGGCGTGATTTCCACCACGCCCAGCTTGGCCAGCTGATCGAGGTTGACCACCGCCCAGCGCTTGCGGAACAGGTTGTGGAACCCGCGCTTGGGCAGGCGGCGGTGGATGGGCATCTGGCCGCCCTCGAAGCCGCGCAGCAGGCGATGGCCGGAGCGCGAACGCTGGCCCTTGTGCCCGCGGGTGGAGGTCTTGCCGTGGCCCGAGCCCATGCCCCGGCCGACGCGCTTGCGGGGATGGGTGGCGCCCTTGGGTTTCTTGATCTGGCTGAGGTTCATTTCGTCCCCTTGCTGGTGGGCGCAGCGGGCAGGATGCGCAGCAGATGCGGGGCTTTGGCCACCATGCCGCGGAAGCCGTCGTTGTCGGGACGCTCCACCACCTGCTGCAGGCGGGTGAGGCCCAGCCCCTTGATGATTTCCTTCTGCCGCCACGAGCGCCCGATGGCGCTGCGGTAGTACTGGATGCGGATGGTTGCGGACTTGGCCATGGCGGTTCCTAAATCTCTTCGACGGTCTTGCCGCGCAGCGCCGCCACCTGTTTCTTGTCACGCAACTGGGTGAGGGCGGCGAAGGTGGCTTTGATGACGTTGTGGGGGTTGGTGGTGCCGATGCTCTTGGTGAGCACATTGGCAATGCCCACGCTCTCCATGACGGCGCGCACCGCGCCCCCGGCGATGACGCCGGTGCCGGCGGTGGCGGGCTTGAGCAGCACCCGGCCGCTGCCGAAGCGGCCCAGCACGGCGTGCGGGATGGTGGCGTCCAGCTTGTGGACGCGCACCAGGTTCTTCTTGGCGGCCTCGATGCCCTTGCGGATGGCGCTGGGGACTTCCTTGCTCTTGCCGCTGCCGTAGCCGACCACGCCGGCGCCGGGGTCGCCCACCACCACCAGAGCGGCGAAGGAGAGGTTCTTGCCTCCCTTGACCACCTTGGTGACGCGGTTGATGGACACCACCTGGTCCTTGAGCTGGTACTGATCGGGGTTGAGACGGGTCTTGAGTGCGGGCATCGGGAATCCTCTTAGAACTTCAGCCCGGCCTCGCGGGCGGCTTCGGCCAGCGCCTTGACGCGGCCGTGATAGGGATGGCCGCCGCGGTCAAACACCACCGTGGCCACGCCCAACTGCTGGGCTTTGCCGGCGATGGCCTTGCCCACCGCCTGGGCGGCGGCGAGGTTGCCGCCGTTGGCCAGCCCCAGTTGCTTTTCGTGGCTGCCGGCGGCGGCCAGGGTGCGGCCGCTCTCGTCGTCAATCACCTGGGCATAAATCTGCTTCAGCGACCGGAACACGCACAGCCGCGGGCGCTGCGGGGTGCCCGCGAGGCGCCGGCGGGCGCGCTGCTGCCGCTTGCGGCGGCGGACGTTTTTGGGAGTCGGTTCAATCATGGCTGGTTCCCTACTTGGCTCCGGTCTTGCCTTCCTTCTTCTTGAGCACCTCGCCGGTGTAGCGCACGCCCTTGTTCTTGTACGGATCGGGCTTGCGCTGGCTGCGCAACTCGGCCGCCACCTGCCCCACCTGCTGCTTGTCGGCGCCGGTGATGGTGATGTGCGTCTGCTTGGCATCCACCGCGATCTCGATGCCGGGGGGGAGGCGGAACTCGATCTGATGGCTGTAGCCGAGGCTGAGCACCAGAATGGTCTTGCCCTTCATCTCGGCGCGGTAGCCGACCCCCACGATGTCCAGATCCTTCTGGAACCCGGTGCTGACGCCGGCGACGGCGTTGGCGGCCAGGCTGCGGGCCAGACCGTGCAGGGCGGCGAGGTGATCGCCGGCGCGCTCGGCCACCAGCTCCTGCTTGACCTGCTGGAACGTGATGCCCGCGGGCACGGCCAGGGTGAGGGTGCCCTTGGGCCCCTTGGCCTCCAGCCGGCCGTCGCGGATATCCACCTTGACGTTGGCGGGCAGCGGAATGGGTTTGCGTCCTACTCGTGACATGGTGTTCTCCGGCCTACCAGACCTCGCACAATACTTCCCCGCCCACCCGCTGTTTGCGGGCCTCGCGCCCGGTCATCACCCCGCGCGGGGTGCTGAGGATGCTGATCCCCAGCCCGCCCAGCACCGGCCGGATCTGATGGCAGCCGATGTAGACGCGGCACCCGGGCTGCGACACCCGCCGCAGGTTGCTGATCACCGGCTGGTCGTTGGGCCCGTACTTGAGCTCCACCCGCAGCGTCGGGTGGCCCTGTTCCTGGTTCAGCTTGACCTCGCCCACATACCCCTCCTGGGCGAGGATGCGGACGATCTCCTGCTTGAGCTTCGAGCTGGGCAGCTCCACCTTGTTGTGGTGGGCGCGCACGCCGTTGCGAATGCGGGTCAGCAGGTCAGCGACGGGATCGGTCAGACTCATGCAACACTCCTGGAACTCATCTCGATTACCAGCTCGCCTTGGTCACGCCGGCGATTTCGCCGCGCAGGGCATGGGAACGGAAGCACAGCCGGCACAGTCCGAACTTGCGCAGATAGGCGCGCGGCCGGCCGCAGAGCGCGCAGCGGTGGCGGGCGCGGATGGCGAACTTGGGTTTCTTGCGGGTCTTGGCGATGCGGGCGGCGGTGGCCATGATATCTCCTAGGCGGCGCGGAAGGGCATGCCCAGATGCCGCAGCAGAGCGCGCCCCTGCTCATCGTTGCGGGCGGTGGTGACCAGGGTGACGTTCATGCCCTTGGGCATGTCCACCTTGGCGTAGTCAATTTCCGGAAAGATAGTCTGGTCCAGCAGGCCCAGGGTGTAGCTGCCGCGGCCGTCGAAGCTCTTGGGCGAAACCCCGCGGAAGTCGCGCACCCGGGGGAGCACGACGCTCACCAGCCGGTCCACGAACTCGTACATGCGCTCGCCGCGCAGGGTGACGCTGCACCCCACCGGCATGTTCTCGCGCAGCTTGAAGGCGGCGATGCTCTTCTTGGCCTTGTTGATCACCGGCTTCTGGCCGCAGATGGCGCCCAGCTCGGCCACCGCCGTGTCCATCAGCTTGGCGTTCTGGGTGGCCGCCCCCACGCCCATGTTGACCACCACCTTGTGCAGTTTGGGCACCGCCATGCGGTTGCTCAGCCCGAACTCCTGCATCAGGGCGGGGGCGATCTCCTGGTTGTAACGTTCCTGCAGTCGCGCGCTCATCGCTTCTCCCTCACTTGGCTTCCCTTCACTTGTCCAGCACCCGGCCGCACTTGCGGCAGGCGCGGGGGCGCGACTGGCGGCCTTCGGCGGTGGCCAGACGCTTGATCCTCACCGGTCCGCACTCGGGGCAGACCAGCATCACGTTGGCGACGGCGATCGGCGCCTCATGCTCGGCGATGCCGCCCTTGATCTGGCGGTTGGGGTTGGGGCGGGTGTGGCGCTTGATCATCATCACCCGCTCCACCAGCACCCGGTTCTCCCGCGGAAAGGCGCGCAGCACCTTGCCCTGCTTGCCCTTGTCGCGCCCGGCGACCACCTTCACCAGATCGTCTTTACGGATATCCATCACGGTTACAGCACCTCCGGCGCCAGCGAGATGATCTTGAGGAACTTCTTCTCGCGCAACTCGCGCGCCACCGGGCCGAACACGCGCGTGCCCACCGGCTCGCCCGTATCGTTGATCAGCACCCCGGCGTTCTGGTCAAAGCGGATGTAGGTGCCGTCGCGCCGGCGCGTCTCCTTGCGGGTGCGCACGATCACCACCTTCACCACGGTTCCCTTCTTGGCCTGGCCGTCGGGGGAGGCTTCCTTCACCGCCGCCGTCACCACATCACCCAGACCGGCCCGCAACCCGCTGCCGCCGCCCAGCGGCAGGATCACCTGCAGCTTGCGCGCACCGCTGTTGTCGGCCACCTGCAAAATGGTTCTCATCTGCACCATGGCTGGTTACCCCTGCGCCTCCGGCGCGTTGGCCGCCGGCTTGGGGCGGCGTGTGTCGCGATCCAACTCGCCCTGGCCGACCGCCTGGGCGATCTCCGCCGCGGTGGGCGCGGTCGAAGCCCGCCGTACCACCTCCAGCAGACGCCAGCGCTTGAGCTTGCTGAGCGGCCGCGTCTCGGTGATGCGCACCGTGTCCCCCAGCCGGCAGGTGCCGGCTTCATCGTGGGCATAGAAGCGGCGATGGCTGGTGATGCCGCGCCGGTAGAGGGCGTGGGCGCTGTGCAGCTCCACCTCCACCACCACCGTCTTGGCCATTTTGGTGGAGACCACTTCGCCCACCTTTTCGTTGCGCCGCCCGGTGCGCAGATGCTCCGGAGCGGTTGATTTTTCCAGGGCCGTCACTGTCCGCCTCCCGCCGCCGCCCGCGCCCGCTCCCCCGCCAGGGTCTTCACCCGGGCGATGTCACGGCGCAACTGGCGCAGCTTTTTGATGCTCTCGCTCTGTCCCAACGACATCTGAAAGCGCAGCCGGAACAGTTGGTCGCGCAGGTCGGCCTCGCGCCCCTCCAGTTCCTGGTCGCCCATCTGCCGGAACCGCTCCATGGCATTGACCTTCACTGCTCACCTCCGCGATGCACAAAGCGGGTGCGCAGCGCCAGCTTGTGCGAAGCCAGCCGCATCGCTTCCTGCGCCTGGGCCAGCGGAACCCCTTCCATCTCGAACAGGATGCGCCCCGGCCGCACCACCGCCACCCAGTGATCGGGCGCGCCCTTGCCCTTTCCCATACGGGTTTCGGCCGGCTTCTTGGTGACCGGCTTGTCGGGGAACACCCGCACCCACACCTTGCCGCCGCGCTTGACGAAGCGCGTCATGGCGACGCGGGAGGCCTCGATCTGGCGATCGGTGACCCAGCCCGGCTCCATGACCTTGAGGCCGAAGTCGCCGAACGACAGTTCCCCGCCCGTCCAGGCCTTGCCGGTCATGCGTCCGCGGTGCTGCTTGCGGAACTTTACTTTTTTCGGCATCAACATAAATCAGTTACCCGTTGCCCGTGGCCACTGGCCACCGCCGGCTAGAACGCCGCCGGGGTCCTCCGCTTCTGGGGAAGGATTTCACCCTTGTAGGTCCAGGCCTTGACGCCGATGACGCCGTAGGTGGTGTGCGCCTCGGCGGTACCGTAGTCAATGTCGGCGCGCATGGTGTGCAGCGGCAGACGGCCTTGCAGATACCACTCCGAGCGGGCGATCTCGGCGCCGTTGAGTCGGCCGGAGACCCGCACCTTGATGCCCTTGCACCCGAAGCGCACCGCGCTGTCCACCGCCTTGCGCATGGCGCGGCGGAAGGCGACGCGCTTTTCCAGCTGCAGGGCGATGGACTCGGCCACCAGCTGGGCATCCAGTTCCGGCTTGTGCACCTCCTGGATGTCGATCAGCACCTCGCGGCTGGTTTCCTTCTGCAACTCGGCCTTGAGCTTTTCGATCTCGCTCCCTTTGCGGCCGATGATGATGCCCGGGCGCGCGGTGTGGATGATGACGCGCAGCTTGTTGCCCGGACGCGTGATCTCGAGCGAGCTGACGCCGGCGGCGCGCAGCCGCTTCTTCAGCCGGTCGCGCAGGCGCAGGTCCTCGAGCAGCAGCTTGGAGTAATCGCGGGTGGCGAACCACTGGCTCTTCCACGGCTTCACGAAACCGAGCCGGAATCCGTAAGGGTGTACTTTTTGTCCCATGCTGCTCTACTCTCCGCCCTTGGGCTGCTTGGCGGCGGGCTTTTTGCCCGCCGGCTTGTGGGCGCCGCTCGCGCCCGGCTTCTTCGCCGCCGGCTTTTTGGCGGCGGGCTTTTTCGCGCCCGGCTTCTTCGCCGCCGGCTTGCGCACCGGGGCCTTCTTCGCCGCCGCCGGAGCGGCCGCGCCGGCCGCCGCCGGCTCCTCGACGCGCCGGGTCAGCGCGGCCGCGCCGCGTTCCCCGACGTGCACTTCAATATGCGAGCTGCGCCGCTGATACCGGAAGGCGCGGCCCATGGGAGCGGGCCGGATGCGTTTCTGCCGGGGGCCTTCGTTGACGAAGGCCCGCGTGACATAGAGCGCGTCCACGTCCAGCTCGCCGCGGTCGGCGGCGTTGGCGATGGCCGACTGCAACAGCTTGGCCACGTCGGCCGCGATGCGCTTGCGGGTGAAGCGCAGCATCTCCAGCGCTTCGGCGGCACGGCGTCCGCGGATCAGGTCCACCACCAGCCGCGCCTTCTGCGGCGAGACGCGGACGTAGCGGGCGATGGCTTTCACATCCTGGGTGTGGGCGTCTGGCATGGTGTGTTACCGGGCCGGGGCGGCGGTCTTCTCCGCCACCTTCACCGAGTGTCCCTTGAAAATGCGGGTGGGCGAAAACTCGCCCAGCTTGTGTCCGACCATGTTCTCGGTCAGGTACACGGGAATGAATTTCTTGCCGTTGTGCACGGCCAGGGTGTGGCCGACAAACTCCGGCAGCACGGTCGAGCGCCGCGACCAGGTCTTGACCACCTTCTTCTCGTTGCGCCGGTTCATCTCCGTCACCCGCTTCTCCAGGTGACCATCCACGAACGGGCCTTTTTTTACGCTGCGAGCCATGGCTGACCTCTACTTCCTCTTCTGCCGCCGGTTGACGATCCAGCGGTCGGTGCGCTTGTTGTTGCGGGTCTTGTAGCCGCGGGTGGGTTGTCCCCAGGGGGTGACCGGATGCCGGCCGCCGCTGGTTTTGCCCTCGCCGCCGCCGTGGGGGTGGTCCACCGGGTTCATGGTGACGCCGCGGTTCACCGGGCGCTTGCCCAGCCAGCGGGTACGGCCCGCCTTGCCCAGGGTGCGGCCTTCGTGCTCGACATTCCCCAGCGACCCGATGGTCGCCAGGCACTCCACCAGCACGCGGCGGGTTTCGCCGCTGGGCAGTTTGAGCAGGGCGTAGGCGCCTTCCTTGGAGATCAGTTGGGCTCCGCCGCCGGCGGCGCGCACCATCTGTCCGCCCTTGCCCGGGCGCAGCTCAATGTTGTGCACCGTGGTACCGGGCGGAATCGCCTTGAGCGGCAGCGCATTGCCGACCAGGATGTCAACCTCGGGGCCGCTGGCGACCGTCATGCCCACCTTCAGCCCGGCGGGCTGCAGGATGTAGCGCCGTTCGCCGTCGCGGTACTTGAGCAGGGCGATGTGGGCGCTGCGATTGGGATCGTACTCGACCGACTCCACCTCGGCGGGCACGCCCGCCTTGTCGCGCTTGAAGTCGATGATGCGGTACATGCGCTTGTGGCCGCCACCGCGGTGCCAGATGGTGATGTCGCCCGAACTGCGGCGGCCGCCGGAGCGGCGATGGGGCTCGAGTAGCGGCTTGTGCGGGGTCGAGCGCGAGATCTCCTCGCTCACCACCACGGTCTGGTAGCGCCGTGTGGGTGTGGTCGGCCGGAATGACTTGATAGGCATGGCTCAGTTCCCCTTAGACGTTGTCGGCGTACTCGGGCATCTTCTCGCCCGGTTTCAAGGTGACGTAGGCCTTCTTCCAGTCCGGACGCCGGCCCACCACCGCGCCGCGCCGCCGTTCCTTGCCGTGCTGGGCGGCGGTGCGCACCGACTCCACCTTGACCTTGAATACCGCCTGCACCGCCTCGCGGATCTCGACCTTGCTGGCGTGCGGATTGACCTCGAACACCAGGGTGCGCAGGGTTTCCTTCACCCCCAGACCCTTCTCGGTGATGATCGGTCGCTTGATGACTTCGTAACGGGTTCGCATGGCAGTTTTCCTAGGCCACCGCCGCCTTGCGGCGCGGACGGGCGGCCTGCTGCAGTTTCTCCACCGCGGCGCGGGTGACGACGATCCGCTGATAGCGCAG
Organism: Terriglobales bacterium; assembly: GCA_036561225.1. Classification (GTDB taxonomy): domain Bacteria; phylum Acidobacteriota; class Terriglobia; order Terriglobales; family SCQP01; genus SCQP01. Next base: position 1,816 of record DATBPS010000246.1, on the reverse strand, counting down.
CAGGTGCCAGGGATGAACATCGCGGGAGGCGAGCAACTCGACCGCCGCCAGGTTGCGGGCGCTGCGCTCCAGTTGTTCGCCCGGGGTGACATCCACCAGCAGCGTCGACTTTTGGGCTTCCAGCTTGTTGAGCGCCGTGCGCAGCAGCTTGCTCTTGCCCTCCGGCAGGATGAAGTCCTCGACCACCACGATCTCGGCGTCGCGCAGCTTGGCGGCCAGCGCCGAACGCAGCGCTCCGGCCATCTTCTTGCGCGGCATGTCCCAGGCGTAGCTGCGCGGCTGGGGGCCGTGCACGGTGCCGCCGTGACGCCACAGCGGGGTGCGGATGGAGCCGACGCGCGCGCGGCCGGTGCCCTTCTGCTTCCACAGCTTCTTGCCGCTGCCGCTGACTTCGGCCCGCCCCTTGGTCTTGTGGGTACCGCGGCGCTGACGGGCGCCATAGTGGCGCACCGCCTCCCACAGCAGCTCGTCATTGACCGGCGAGGCGAAGACCTCGTCGAGCAGCTCCAGGCTGCCGACGGTCTCGTTGTTGAGGTTCTTGACTGCGATCGAGGCCATGGTGATATCCCGTCTACTTCCCGCCGCGCTTGGAGGCCTTGAGCGGGTTGGTGTTGGCGATGCCGGCGAAGCCGCGCCGCGCCCGCGGCGGCTGCACCGCGCGCTGGATGACCAGGTAACCGCCGTTGGGGCCGGGCACGGCGCCGCGCACCGCCAGAATATTGTCGTCAACGTCCACCGCCACCACCTGCAGGTTGCGCACCGTGATCTGGGCGTGGCCGAGGTGGCCGGCGGCGCGCATGCCCTTGAGCACGCGCGAGGGGAAGGCGCTGGCGCCGATCGAACCCGGCGCGCGGTGGAACATGGAGCCGTGGCTGGCCGCGCCGCCGCCGAAGTGATGGCGCTTGACCACGCCGGCAAAACCGCGGCCCTTGCTGATGCCCTCGATGTCGAGGAAATCCCTCTCCTTGAACATCTCGGCCAGCACCTGGTCGCCGATCTTGGCCTCGGAACCCTCCGCCACCCCCACCTCGCGCACGAAGCGGCAGGGCGGCAGGCTGTGCTTTTCAAACCGCTGCAACTCGGCCTTGGACAGGCGCGAGGCGCGGGTGAACTCCACCAGCCCCAGCTGCGCCGCCTCGTAGCCGTCGGTGGGCTTGGTCTTGCGCTGCACCACCACGCACGGCCCGGCCTGGATGAGCGTCACCGGCACGCGCTCGCCCGCCGGCGTATACGCCTCGCTCATGCCGATCTTTTTGCCTAAAATTCCATTCACCATCGGTCTACCCCGTGTCGCTGACAGCTACCAGCCAATCGCTGACGCTTTACTTGTGCTCCTTGCCGAACGCCTTGATCTCCACATCCACACCGGCGGGCAGGTCGAGCTTCATCAGCGCGTCCATGGTCTGCTGGGTGGGTTCGAGCAGGTCGAGCAGCCGCTTGTGGGTGCGCATTTCGAACTGCTCGCGGCTCTTCTTGTCCACGTGCGGGGAACGCAGCACGGTATAGCGGTTGATCATGGTGGGCAGGGGAATCGGCCCGGCGATCTCGGCGCCGGTGCGGCGCGCCGTGTCCACAATCTCGCTGGTGGAGGCGTCGAGGACGCGGTAATCGTAGGCTTTGAGTCGGATGCGGATGCGTTCGCGCAGCATATGGATACCCTTACTGAACGATCTCGGTGATGGTGCCGGCGCCGACGGTGCGGCCGCCCTCGCGGATGGCGAAGCGCAGGCCCTTCTCCATGGCCACCGGGGTGATCAACTCCACCACCAGCGCCACATTGTCGCCCGGCATCACCATCTCCGTGCCGGCCGGCAAC
>DATBPS010000245.1:0-3438 GCA_036561225.1 Terriglobales bacterium | reverse complement strand
TTGACGTGGTTGAACTCGGGCATGGCGGGGAAGAGTTGGCCGGCGCGCCAGGCGGCGGCGCCGGGGAGGGTGTAGACGATTTTGCCGCCGATGATGGTGTAGAGGACGCGGGTGCGCAGGATGTCGGCGGCGGGGAGGGTGAGGAGGTTGCCGCTGATGACATCGAGGTCGGCGAGCTTGCCTACTGAGAGGGAGCCGAGGTCCTGGTCGGCGAAGATGGCGTAGGCGTTGTTCCAGGTGTAGCTGCGCAATTCCTCAATACGGGTTTTGGCCTGGCTGGGGGACTGCTCGGGGAACAGGTAATTGCCTTGGGCATTGGCGCGGGTGACACCGCAGTAGAAGTTGGGGATAGGGTTGGTGTCCTCCACATCCGTGTCGGTGCCGTCGAGCACCAGGGCGCCGGAGGCGATCAGGGTGTGCCACATGTAGGCGCCATCGCGGGCGCGCTCGGCGCCGACGCGGGTCATCACCATGGGGGCGTCCGAGCAGGCGTGGATGGATTGCATGGAGGCGATGACGCCCATCTGCGCGAAGCGCGGGATATCGCCGGGGAGCAGGTGCTGGGCGTGCTCAATGCGCCAGCGCAGGGTGTGGGCGGCGGGGTCGGCGGTGAAGATCTTCTGGAACAGGTCGAGCGTCTCGTGGTTGGCACGGTCGCCGATGGCGTGCACCGAGACCTGGAAGCCCTCGCGGGCGGCGATGCGGGCCATGGCGGCGATATCGGACATGGCGACGACATTCTTGCCGGTGATGGCCGGGGCGTCGCTGTAGGGCTGGGTGAACCAGGCGCTGCGGGTGCCGAGCGCGCCGTCGGAGGTGATCTCGCCGATGCCGCGCACGGTGAAGTGGTCGTCGGCGTAGCCGATGGTTTTGTACTGGGCGAGGTGGGCGTCGAGTTGGGCCGGCGATTCGCCATTGATGTTGATGTACAGGCGCATAGGTATGCCCTTGGCCGCCTGTTGTTTCAGCCAGTCCACGGTGGCGAAGCCTTCGCCCATGTCCACGAAGGTGGTGATGCCCTTGCTGATCTCGTTCTGCACGGCCAATTGCAAGGCACGCTCGCGTTGGGCATCGCGCTGCGCGGGGGAAAGCTGGGCCTCGTAGCGGCCGTAGGCGCGGCGCACCAGGCCGGAGGCGGTGTCGCGCAGCATGCCGATGGCGTTGCCCTGGGCGTCGCGCACGATGCTGCCGCCGGGCGGGTCGGGGGTGGTGCGGGTGATGCCGGCCAGCTTCAGCGCGGCGGCGTTGACGAAGATGCCGTGGCCGCTGGCATGGGTCAGGATGACGGGGTTGTTGGGCGAGACCGCGTCGAGCGCGGCGGGCATGGGCAGGCCGTCCACATTGGGCTGGGGGACGCGGTCCCATTTGGTCTGCTGCCAGCCGGAGCCCAGGATCCATTCGCCGGGCTTGGCTTTGGCCACGGCTGCCTTGACCCTGGCGACGATGGCGTCCCAGTTGGGGGCGGGGCCAAGCTGCAACTCCATCTGCGCCTGGCCGGTGCCCATCAGGTGGCCGTGGCCTTCGATGAAGCCGGGCGTCACGAACGCCCCGTGCAGGTCGAGGACCTTGGTCTGGGGGCCGATGTAGGCCGCCATCGAGGCGTCGCTGCCCATGGCGACGATGCGACTGCGGCGTACCGCCAGCGCCTCGACCTGCGGCTGCAAGGGGTCAAGCGTGGCCATCACGCCGTGCTGGAGCACCAGATCCGCGGGCGCCACCTTGGGCGGGAAGCCGGCGACCACCGCCTGACCGGCGGCCAATGAGCCCAGCAACAGGCAGAGACACAACGCGCGCGTTCGCATAGTGCCTCCACTCTACAACAGACACCAGATTCAGGTGGATAGGTAATTGCGGTAGCCCGATGACTGGTAGCCGGGGAAAACCTGCGCCATGTCACGCACCCCCAGATGACGCTCGACCGCTTCGCTCAACACCGTACGGAAGTCGGTGGTTACGGCCAGATCGCGGTTCTGGTACAGATGATCGCCGCCCAGCCCCGGCCAGTCGCCGTAAACTTTGCCGCCCTTCACCCCGCCGCCGAGGACGAACATCACGTTGGCATGGCCGTGGTCGGTGCCGCGGTTGCCGTTCTCTTTCACGGTGCGGCCAAACTCCGACATGGTGACCAGCAGCACATCCTGTTGCCGCGATCCCAGGTCGGTCCAGAAGGCACTGAGAGAGGCACCGAAGCCGGCGAGATTGGAGGCCAACTGTCCCTGGGCGCCGCCTTCGTTGACGTGATGGTCCCATCCGCCCACGTCAGCAAAGGCGACCTCGACGCCCACATCGGCCTTGATCAGCTGCGCCAACTGCCGCAGGCTTTTGCCGAGCGGATGGTTGGGGTACTCGACACCGGCTGCCGGTTGGTAGCGGCCCGGATCCAACTGGCGCACCAACTTGAGCGCCTGGAAGGTATCCTCGCCGGCCGGACGCAGCAGGGCATCGGAGGATTGGTCATACATGCTGGCAAAGAGTGCCTCGGGTCCGCCGAGGCGGAACTGCTGCAAATTCTCGATCGCCACCGCCGGAGCTGCGCCCTGCAGCGTCAAGGGGAGCTGGGCATCCATGGCGATGGCCCGCAAAGGCGAGAGAGCCGGAAGATGGGGCGCGCGGCCCAGGGCGCGGTTAAGCCAGCCGTCGTCGGTGCCCTTGTTGCCGGGTGTACCTGATTCCATGAAGTCCTGGGCGTCAAAGTGGGAGCGCGAGGGGTCGGGCGAACCGGCGGCTTGAATCGCCGCCAACGCACCCTCCTTCCAGAGCGGCACGAGCGGGGAGAGGGACGGATGGAGGCCGAAGAAGCCGTCGAGGTCGAGCACCTGATTGCGGGGCACGGCAATGGTGGGGCGCAGATGGAAGTAGTTGCTTTCGCCGTGAGGGATGACCACGTTGAGGCCATCCACCGCGCCGCGCTGGAAGATGGCGACCAGTATCTTCTTGCGGCCGCCCAGCGTCTGCGCCCAGGCGGAGCGCGCCAGCCAGGAGGGCAACACGCCGATGCCCACCATGGCGAGGGCCGAGTCCTTGAGAAAAATGCGCCGTGTCAGATTCATGAGGGTCACCTCTTTTGGAACTGTGGTCCGCCCATCACCAGCGCGGCCCACTCCTGGGTGCGCTGCGCCGGGATGGTATCCACCACGCCCTGAGTCGCGGGCGAGAGTGGTTCATGCAAAAGCTGTGCGGCCAGTCCGGCGGGACCATCGGCAGTGAGGGAGGTCCAATCCACCTGGACGCCGGGCAGGCGGCCGCCGGCCAGCCGTTGGGCGAACTGCATACGGCTGACCAGGCCGCTGCTCGATACCCAGGCGTCGCCGGTGTTGGGATAGCCGGTGGGTGGCTCCTTGCCATACAGTGGTTCGCCCATGCCGGCGATGATCTGTTCCAGCACCATGGGGTTGGTGACCTCGGCGTTCACCCCGCGCATGGCCGAGACCACCACCT
>DATBPS010000244.1:0-2033 GCA_036561225.1 Terriglobales bacterium | reverse complement strand
TTTCATCCGCATGGATTTGGCGGCGGGCGAGCAGATCCGTGTGGACACGGGCAGCGTGGTGGCGTTTGATCACCAGGTTGGCTACACCATCGAGTTCGTGAAGGGCTTCAAGAACCTGCTGTTCGGCGGCGAGGGGATGTTCTTCGTGGTGCTCACCGGGCCGGGCACGGTAATCCTGCAGACGCTGTCGTTCGACCGGCTGGCGAGCCGCATCGGGGCGGCGATCGGGCCGCGGGGCGGCGGCGGCAACATGGGCACAATCGCGGGAGCGGGGGCGATTGGGGCGGTGTTGGGCGGGGTATTTGGAGACAGGGGTTAGGGGTCAGGGGTTAGGGGTTAGCGAATGCAGGGCTCGGGAGGTGGGATGGTGGCGGGCATCGTGGTGATGCTGGGGGCGATGCTCGGGTTGGGGTGCAGATCAGGGGGGCCGGGCACACGGGTGGTGGAGTTTGTGGTGAGAGCTGCGCCGCGGGGGGCGCAGACGGAGCGCGGGGCGTGCTGGACGCATTCGCTGGCTGCGGCGGGGCGCGCCGATGCGTGGCGGTGCGCGGTGGAGAACCAGATCCATGACCCGTGTTTTGTGATTGGCGGCGGGCCGGAGCTGGTGTGTGGGACGGATCCGTCGCGGCCGGGGGAGGCGCATCCGTTTGTGCTGGCGCTCGACAAACCGCTGCCCTCCGAGGCGGTTCCCGCGGGCGTAAAGCGGCCGGCGTGGCTACTGGAGCTGACGGATGGGACGCGGTGTCGTCCGTTTACCGGGACGCGGCCGGTGGCGGCGGACGGGCAGGCGGCAAGCTATGCCTGTACGCCGGCAGCGGATGGGGACAGTTTGATTTTTGGGGCGCTGCGGGAAGTCGCAGGCGGGGTGTGGACGGCGGAAATGGGGCGGCTGGCGGACGGCAAGGGCGGGCGGCCGGTGGCGACGGGATGGCGGACGGTGCGCATCAAGAGTGTCTGGCGGTGACTCTAAGCGGCGCGTGGTTGTGCAGCACGAGCCGCTTGGGGATCGGCTACGCTGGCGCTGGAACCTGAATAGAGTTCTCGAGGCCGATGACGGAAAACGCACAGCAGCCTTGGACCACACTGCGGCGGGGATTTGTTGAGTCCACGAATACATAGACGAACCGCCCGGGCTTCTGGCGAATCCACCAATCCGTTTTGCTTGTACGGAAGGACGCGCCGGCGCTATTCCAGTAAACAAATTCCACGCGGCTGGACTTGTAGGCGTAGTGTGTCGCCGCCACCATGCCGAGGCACGGCTCGCCGCTGGCCAGAATTCTGCGCTCGCGCCGCAACTTGTATCCCCAGATTGCGGCCGGGGTTCCGAGCATTACAAGAAGGGCAGGCAGGTTGGCCCAGAAGACGTCCCACTGCACTCCGTTCCATTGTTGGGAGATCGCAATGGGCATCACGATCGCTGCCAGCGTGGCTCCGAGCATAATGGGAATCGGTGGGCGACTTGCGCGCAGTGGACGCGGCGCGGCAGGGATCATGGGCTTGATCTTTCGGTCCCAGATGGCGAGTTCCGCCGGGAGCGGGGGCAAGGCGGAGTCGGAATCCCTTCCCAAGGCTTCCAGCAGCCGGCCGCGCAGCGTGTTTGCCGGTCCGGGCATGCTACGCCATCGTAGTGCAGAGCGGAAGGTGTGGCAACCGGGTCAGGGCGTGGCGGGCCTCGGGGCGTTGCCGGCGTTGACGCGGGCGAGCGAAGGGCGTGGATGAGACCCGTTCTAGACCGCAGGGAACAGTTTGGCGATGCGCTGCTGGACGGCTTCGGCGGCGGCGCGCGGGTCGGGGGCGCTGCGGATGGGGCGGCCCACGACGATGTAGTCGGCGCCGGTCTCGAAGGCGGCTTCGATGTCCACGGTGCGCTTCTGGTCGTCGTCTGTTTTGTTGACCACCGGGCGGATGCCGGGAACCACGATCAGGAAACGGTCGCCGAGCGCGCCGCGCAGGCGCGGGAGCTCGAGGCCGCTGGAGATGAGGCCGTCGGCGCCGCAGGCGAGCACGCGCTGGGCGCGGGAGAGAACCAGATC
>DATBPS010000243.1:0-21554 GCA_036561225.1 Terriglobales bacterium | reverse complement strand
GGCGGGCGGCGGCGCGAGCTGGCGCTGCGGGCGGCGCTGGGCGCGGGGCGGGGGCGGCTGCTGCGGCAGATGCTGGCCGAGAGCCTGCTGCTGTCGGCGCTGGGATGCGCCGGAGGGTTGCTGGTGGCGCTGGCCGCCTGCCGGGTTCTGAACGGCATCCCTTTGGGCACGTCCATGCCGGTGGTCTTTCATTTTGGGCTCAGCGCGCGGGTGTTTGCCTATGCCTGCGGGCTGGGCTCGCTGACCGGGCTGGCGATCGGGGTGGCGCCGGCGTGGCAGGCCTCGCGGGTGGCGCCGCAGGCGGTGCTGCAGGCGGGCGGGCGCTCGACCACGGCCCGCACCCACTGGCGCGCGGCGCTGGTGGCGGGCGAGATTGCCGGCTCGCTGGCGCTGCTGATCATCGCCGGGCTGTTCACGCGCAGCCTGCTGGCGGCCGAACACACCAACCTGGGCTTCCAGCCCGATGGCGTGGTCAACCTGAGCTTTGATCCGCACGCGGGGGGGAGTAACGCCGCGCGCGGGGCGGGGTTTGCGCAGGCATGGCTGGAGAAAGTGCAGGCGCTGCCGGGTGTGGAGGCGGCGAGTGTCGCCGCCACCGTGCCCATGGGCGAGGTGAGCTACGGCGGCGCGGTGACGGTGGCGGGAAGGCCGCGGGCATCCCATCAGGACGACAGCGCCGGCTACAACGCGGTGACGCCGGATTACTTCCGCACCATGGGCATCCGCCTGCTGCGCGGGCACAGTTGGCGGCAGGGCGAGGCGGGAGCGGCCGTGGTCAATGAAGCCATGGCACGGAAGTACTGGCCGGAAGGCGACGCCTTGGGACGCGCGTTCACGATGGATACGGAGGGGGCGAGCGCGGTCTATCACGTGGTGGGGGTGGCGGAAAACACCATCAGCGGCTGGCCGGGCGACGTATATCCACCCTTCGTGTACCTGGATTTCGGGCAGCACTATCTCGCGCCGGCGACGCTGCAGGTACGGATCCACGGCATCTCCGCCAGCGCGGCGATGCAGGCGGCGCGGGAACAGGCGCGCGAGCTGGATGCCCAGGTGCCGGTCTTCGACGCCCAGACGATGACGGCGGCGATGCAGGGTATTGATGGATATTTTCTGTTCGAACTGGGCGCCATGCTGGCGGCGAGCCTGGGGCTGGCGGGGCTGTTCATGGCGGTGGTGGGGGTCTACGGTGTGGTTGCCTACAGCGCCAGCCAGCGCACCCACGAGTTTGGCGTGCGCCTGGCGCTGGGCGCCGGACGAGGCCAGATCCTGCGGCTCATGCTGCGCCAGGGAGCGGCGATGACCGCCGTGGGCCTGGCGATCGGCGTGGTGCTGGCGGCGGTGATCGGACAGGCGGCCAAGGGGATGTTGTTTGGCGTGGGCGGGCTGGACCCATGGGCCTTCGGAGGGGCGACGCTGCTGCTGGCGGCGGTGGCGCTGCTGGCCAGCCTGGTGCCGGCGCGGCGGGCGATGGCGGGCGATCCGGTGCGCGCCCTGCGCTGCGAGTGAGAAGTGAGGAGTTAGGGGTTAGGGGTTAGGGGTTTCGGCCTCTGGTGCGGGTGACGAGTCAGCCGGACAGCGCTAATGGCGGGTCAGACTGGGCGGCCGAAGCAGATGACGTAGCCGTTGTTGTCCCTGACTTCAAAGGCCCGCAGCTTGTCGCTTGTGTCGGCCAGAGCCCGGTGGATGGGCACGCTCCGGATTATGTATTCCTGATACAGCGCATCCGGATCTGATGCGCATATGTAGGCGTCCCAGCGGGCCCACTCATGCCGGGTATGGTTGGGCAAGGGGCGAACCTCAGCGCCAATTTCCTTCAGCATGATCATGGCGGCGTCCCGCTCGACGATGGCGAAGTAGTCTTCGCCTGCGTCCACGCCCCCGCCTCCGGTGTAGGTCACAACAAAACCAAGCCTCGCCCGATAGAACTCCAGACTGGCGCGGAGATCGGTGACGATGAAAAACGGTGCGCTACAGCCGAGTGCCGGCATGTCGCCATCTTACACGGCCAGCACGGCGGACCGGGAGTGGTGGCCGACGGAAAAAGGGCCAGCGGCCGACTGACCGCTGACCCTAAATCCTACCTCCGGACTCTTCTAGCGGCGGTCGCGGCCGCCGCGGCCACCGCGGAAACCGCCGCGACCGCGGGGGCGGTCGTCGTCGGAATGCTCGCGGCGGGGCGGACGGTCGTCGCCCTCACCGGCTTCTGAACCCGGCGGGGGCGGAGGCAGCGGCAAGCCGAGCTTTTCGCGCTGCTCCTTGAGCACCGACTTACGGCTCAGCTTGACCTTGTTGCCCTCGATGTTGATGCAGCGCACCAGGATCTGATCGCCTTCCTTGAGCTCGTCCTCGACGGCGCGGACGCGGTACTCGGCGATCTCGGAGATGTGCAGCAGGCCGTCGGTGCCGGGGAAGATCTCGACGAAAGCGCCGAAGTCCACCAGGCGGACCACCTTGCCGAGGTAGGTCTTGCCGATCTCGGCCGAAGCGGTGACATCGCTGACCATCTGCAGGGCCTTCTGGCCGGCGTTGCCATCCACGGCGGCGATGTTGACGGTGCCGTCGTCGCTGACGTCAATCTTGGCGCCGGTGGCCTCGACGATGGAGCGGATCATCTTGCCGCCGGGCCCGATCAGGTCGCGGATCTTGTCCACCGGGATCTTGATGGTGGTGATCTGCGGGGCGAAGAGGGAGCGGGTGGTGCGCGGCGCCGCGATGGTCTCGGCCATCTTGTCGAGCAGGAACAGCCGCGCCTTGCGGGCCTGTTCGAGCGCCTCACGCATCAGCTTGGCGTCCACGCCGGTGATCTTGATGTCCATCTGCAGGGCGGTGATGCCCTCGCGGGTGCCGGCGACTTTGAAGTCCATATCGCCGTAGTGGTCCTCGGCGCCGGCGATGTCGGTGAGGATGGCGTACTTCTCGTCCTCCTTGACCAGGCCCATGGCGATGCCCGCCACCGGGGCCTGCATGGGCACGCCGGCGTCGGCCAGGGCGAGCGAGGCGCCGCAGACCGAGGCCATCGAGCTGGAGCCGTTCGACTCCATGATGTCGCTGACCACGCGGATGGTGTAGTTGAAGGTGCCGTCGGGCGGCAACTGCGAAAGCTGGCTGCGCTCGGCGAGGGCGCCGTGGCCGATCTCGCGGCGGCCGGGGCCGCGCAGGAAGCCGGTCTCCCCGACCGAGAAGGGCGGGAAGTTGTAGTTGAGCATGAAGCGCTTGAAACCCTCGCCCTCGATGGTTTCGATGCGCTGCTGATCTTCCTTGGTGCCGAGCGTGACGGTCACCAGCGCCTGGGTCTCGCCGCGGGTGAACAGCGCCGAACCGTGGGTGCGGGGCAGCAGGCCGACCTCACAGGTGACCTGGCGGATCTGATCGAAGGCGCGGCCGTCGGGACGCTGGCGCTTGAGCAGCAGGTTCTCGCGGAACAGGCGCTCGCGCATCCGCTCGAAGTACTTCTTGGTCTTGCTCTTGAGTTCGGCCTGGGTGTCGCCGGCGGGAATGGCGGCGATGGCCTCGAGCTCGATGGCCTTCTCCAGTTTCTGGCTCTCCAGCTTGGGATGGACCTTGGTATCCAGGGCATCCATCATGCGGGTGCCGTACTTCTGGAAGATCTGCTGATAGAAGGCTTCGTCCACCTTGGGGGCTTCGACCACGCGCTTGGGGGCGCCGGCTTCCTTGCGGAGCTGCTCGATGCCGACGATGATCTTCTTGATCTGTTCGTGGCCGAACTCGATGGCGCCGACCACGATCTCTTCCGACACCACGGTGGCGCCGGCCTCGACCATGGCGATGCCCTGGGCGGTGCCCGCCACCACGATGTTCAACTGACTCTGGCGCATCTCGGCGTAGGTCGGGTTGCAGATATAGTTGCCGTCCACGTAGGCGACGCGGACGCCGGCGAGAGGGTGCGGGAAGGGGACGTCGGAGACGTGCAGGGCGGCGCCCGCGCCGGTGACGGCGAGCACGTCGGGATCGTTGTCCTGATCGGCCGACAGCACCAGCGCAATCACCTGGGTTTCGTTGCGGAAGCCCTTGGCGAACAGCGGGCGGACGGGGCGGTCAATCTGGCGGCTGGTGAGGACCTCCTTCTCCGTGGGCCGGCCTTCGCGCTTAATGTAGCCGCCGGGGAAGCGGCCACTGGCGTAGGTGTACTCGCGGTAATCCACGGTGAGGGGGAAGAAGTCAATGCCCTCGCGCGGCTGGTCGGCGCTGGTGGCGGTGGCCAGGACCATGGTGTCGGCGAGGCGGACAATGACGGCGCCGCCGGCCTGGCGGGCGATTTTTCCGGTTTCGAGGGTAAGCGTCTTCCCTCCGGCAAGTTCAACACTGACGCGGGACGGCATGAAATTTCTCTACTTTCTGGGCCTCCAGGGCCCGACGGGGAAAGAGCAAGCGGCGGCGCGAGGCCGGTCTACTTGCGCAGGCCCAGCTTGTGGATCAGATCGCGGTAGCGATCGGGATGCTCGCGCTTCAGATAATCGAGCAGGCGGCGGCGCTTGCCGACCAGCAGCAAGAGGCCGCGGCGCGAGTGGTGATCCTTGGCGTGGGTCTTGAAATGCTCGGTGAGATAGGTGATACGGTCGGTGAGCAGCGCCACCTGCACCTCAGGCGAGCCGGTATCGCTGGGGTGAATGCGGTAGGTGCCGACAAGATTCTGTTTGGCTGCGGGTGTGGTCGCCATGCGCGGGGCGCGTCTCCTATAGTTCTCAGTTCGTTGGGAACCAATACTTTACCACAATTTCCCGCAAGGATTCGGGATTCAGGATTCAGGGGTCAGGGGTCAGGGGTTAGCGACCGCCGCCGCCGGGGGAGGCGGGGGCGGGGTGGACGACGAAGAAGCTGGCGCCCGGTTGGGGACCGCCGAAGTAGATGCGCAATAGGACATCCTTGTCGGGGGGGAGTTTGCGCAGCTCGGCGGTGGCTTCGGCGGTGTTGTGCACTGGAACGCGGTTGATGCTGGTGATCAACATGCCGCTCGACAGTTGGGAGTCGAAGGCCGGACCGCCGGGGACGACGCTGGTGATCAGCGCCCCCTGGACGTCGTCGGGAATCTGGTAGCGGTCGCGCAACTGCGGGGTGAGGTCGCTGAGGCGGACACCGAGGCGCACGCCGGTGGGTTGCGGGGCGGCGTTGGAGTTGCGGGCGGCCTGGTTCTGCTCCTCGGGGGCGATGCCCAGGGTGGCGGTCAGGGTTTTGTGCTGTCCGCCGCGGATGATGCCCAACTGCACCTGTTTGCCGGGCTCGACCGAGCCGGTGGCCAACTGCAGGTCGGTGCCGCTGGCGATCGGTTTGCCGTTGAAGCTGTCAATGATGTCGCCGACTTCGAGGCCCGCCGTGGCGCCGGGGGTGCCGGAGGTGACGGTGCTGACCAGCGCGCCCTTGGAGTTGGGCGGCACGTCGAAGAACTTGGCGGTTTCCGGGGTGATGTCCTGAATGTTGATGCCCAGATAGCCGCGCACCACCTTGCCCTTGGCGATGAGCGTGGCGGCGATGGGCTCGGCGATCTCGCTGGGAATGGCAAAGGCCTCTCCGCTGAAGGTTCCGGTGGAGGTAAAGATAAAGGAGTTGACCCCGATCACCTCGCCGCGCACGTTGACCAGCGGGCCGCCGGAGTTGCCGGGGTTGATGGCGGCATCGGTCTGGATGTAGTCGCCGGGGGCGCGCAGGTTGGTGCGCGAGCCGGCCGGGGTGCGGCCCTTGCCGCTCACCAGGCCGTGGGTCATGGTGAAGTTCAGGCCAAAGGGGTTGCCGAAAGCGAAGACCAGGTCGCCCTGCTGCAGGGCTTTCGAGTCACCCCAGGGCAGATTGGAGAGGCCGGTGGCGTTGACTTTGATCACCGCCAGGTCGGTCAATTCGTCCGTACCGACCACTTTGGCCGCCAACTGGCGGCCGTCACCGAGAGTGACCTGGACGCTGGTGGCATCCTGCACGACGTGGTTGTTGGTAACGATGTAGCCGTCGGGAGAAATAATGATGCCGCTGCCCAATCCCTGCTCGAACTCGGGACGGCGGGGGAATTGGCGTCCGAACTGACCAAAGAACTGGGAGAGCGGGTTGTCGGGCGGCAGTCCTTGCTGGCCGCCCCCACTATCGCCGCTGTCGCCGGGGCCGTCGTTCTGGCTGGGGCGGGCGGTGACGTTGACGGCAACCACCGCCGGAGCGACGCGCTTGGCCAGCGTCTCCTGCTCCTGATTGAGGGCCGAAAGGGTGGGCACCTGGCTGGCCTGCAGAGCGGGCTGGGTGGAATGGGTCAGTCCGGCCCAGACCTCCTCCGGGGTGGCATGGGCGCGGTAAAACGCCATGGCCCCGACCACCCCCACCACGATGAGCAGCAAGGCGAGGGTGCGACCGCTTAAGTAAAGACCGGAGAATCTGGAATTGGCCATGGCTGTCTCTCAGTGTACCCAGACTGCACTTCCTATATTGGACGCATTTGGCAACCCAGGGGAAGCCGGGGGGGCCGTGCTAGAATAGCGGTGCTGCGGAGTGTGAGCAGCAGGAGGAGAATACTATTCGAGACTTTCGACCGCGCCGCATTCCCGAACCGCGCACCCGCATCAACGATCGCATCCGCGCCCGCGAAATCCGCGTGATTGACGAAGTGGGAACCCAGTTGGGCATTCTCGCTCCCCAGGATGCGCTCACCCTGGCACGGCAACGGAACCTGGATCTGGTCGAGGTCGCGCCCAGCGCCAACCCGCCAGTCTGCCGGATCATGGACTTCGGCAAGTACCAGTACCAGATGGAGAAGAAGGCGCGCGAGGCGAGGAAGAATCAAAAGAACATCGTCATCAAGGAAGTGAAGTTCCGGCCCAACACCGACGACCACGACTACGCGTTCAAAAAGAACAACGTATTGCGGTTCCTCGAGGACGGGGACAAGGTGAAAGCCACGGTGCAGTTCCGCGGCCGTGAGATCACCCACAAGGAACTGGGCTTCCAGTTGATCAACAAATTGTTGCAGGAGGTGGCGGGGGCGGCCAATGTCGAGTTCCGGCCGCGCATGGAAGGCAATTCGCTGACCGCCATCCTGGCACCCAAGAAAGCCTGACGAGAGCGAGATTATGCCGAAACTCAAGACACACCGCGGCGCCGCCAAGCGTTTCCGCAAGACCGGCAGCGGCAAGATTGTGCGCGGCCACTCCGGCGCGCGCCACATTCTGACCAGCAAGGCGCGCAAACGCAAGCGCAAGCTGGATCTGGACACCCTCATTGATCCCGCCGATCAGCGGCGGGTGGCGAGGATGATCCCCTACTAAACCGTAGGGTTCACCCCGGGCCCCCGGCAGGCAATGTCCTGACGGGGCGAGCTCAACCGCGACGACCGGCTCCATCGTGCCGGCGAGCGGACATAACGAAAGGATGAAACGATGCCTCGCGTAAAACGTGGTACAAAACGGCGCGATAAGCGCAAAAAGCTGCTCGGCCTCACCAAGGGCTTTTTCCTCACCAAGAGCAAACTCTACCGTTCGGCGAAAGAAGCCAGCCAGCGGGCGCTGAAGTTTGCCTACAGCGGACGCAAGCAGAAGAAGCGGCAGTTCCGCGAGCTGTGGATTGTGCGCATCGGCGCCGCCGCGCGGGCCAACGGGATGACCTACAGCCAGTTCATGCACGGGCTGACGCTGGCCGGGGTCGAGCTGGACCGCAAGGTGCTGGCCGACATCGCCTACCACGACCCGTCGGGCTTCGCGACCCTGGTCAATCAGGCCAAATCGGCGCTGCCGGCGGCCTGACGCCGTGCCGCTCGCGGACGATCTCGCGCGGCGGGCGGCGACGCCATGGGCGGAGCTGGGCCATCGCTCCGAATCCGAGGTCGAAGTCTGGCTGGGGGAACTGCGCGCGGCGCTGGCCACGGCCGTGGCCGGTGAGCGCGACGCATGGCTGTCGCGCAAACGCGGCATCGTCTCGCTGCTCAACGACAACTGGCTGAAGCCCGCGCCGAGCGATGCCAAACGCTGGCTGGGGGCGCGGCTGAACCAGTTCCGGCAGGAAGTGGAGGCCCACTTCGCCTCCGCCGCCGTGACCCCGGCCGCGCCGCGCACTTCGCAAGTGGACGTCACCCTGCCCGGGCGACGGGCATGGGCCGCGCCGGCGCATCCGGTATTGCAGGTGCGCGACGAGATCGTGGACATCTTTCTCCGCCTCGGCTACACCGTGGCCGAGGGGCCAGAGATCGAGACGCCGTATTACAACTTCGAGGCGCTCAACATCCCCGCCGGGCATCCGGCGCGGGAGGAGCAGGACACCCTGTACCTCGACGGCGGCGAGTGGCTGCTGCGCACCCACACCTCGCCGGTGCAGATTCACTCTATGGAGCAGCAGCGGCCGCCGCTGCGGGTGCTGGTACCCGGCAAAGTCTACCGGCGCGACGCGCCCGACGCCACCCACTCGCCCAACTTTCACCAGGTGGAAGGGCTGGCGGTGGACGAGGGCCTGCAGTTCGGCGACCTGAAAGGCACGCTCGACCACTTCGCGCAGGAGTTCTTCGGCCAGAGCGGCGTGCGGGTGAAGACGCGGCTGCGGCCGTCGTACTTCCAGTTCACCGAACCGAGCGCCGAGTTGGACGTGGGCTGCATCTTTTGCGGCGGGGCCGGGTGCCGCACCTGCAAGCAGAGCGGCTGGATCGAGGTACTGGGCTGCGGCATGGTGGACCCGGCCGTGTTCGGATTCGTGAACTACGATGCGGAGCGGTACTCGGGCTTCGCCTTCGGCATGGGCATCGAGCGGTTGGCGATGATCCGCTACGGCATTGACGACCTGCAGCGCTTCTACAGCGGGGACCTGCGCTTTCTGGAGCAGTTCCGATGAAGGCGCTGCTCAGCTGGCTGCGCGAGTTCACCGCGATTGACGGCTCGCCCGCCGCATTGGCCGAGCGCTGGTCGCTGGCCGGACTGGCGGTGGAGCAGATTGCCGGCGACGTGGTGGAGTTCGACCTGACCTCGAACCGCGGCGACTGCCTCAGCCATTACGGGCTGGCGCGCGAGATCGCCGCCATCGCCGGAGGGGCGGAGCTGGGCGCGCCCGAACGCCGTACCCTGGCCCGGCGCGAGGCCGGGGAAGTCGTCCGCATACTGGCGCCGGAGGCCTGCGGCCTGTACTGCGCGCTGCGCCTGGAGGCCGTGCGGGTGGGGCCGAGCGCGCGGGCGATGGCCGCGCGGCTGGAAGGGCTGGGGCAGCGGGCGATCAACAACATCGCCGACCTCACCAACTATGTGCTGTGGGAGATGGGGCAGCCGACGCACGCGTTTGATTTCGACAAACTGCGCGGCGGGCGCATCGAGGTACGCTGGGCGCGGGCGGGCGAGAAGCTGACCACGCTCGACGGAGTGGAGCGCGCGCTGGCGGCCGACGACCTGGTGATCGCCGACGCCGAGCGCCCGGTGGCGCTGGCGGGCGTCATGGGCGGGGCGGAGACGGCGATTTCGGCGGCGACGAAGACGGTGCTGCTGGAGAGCGCGTGGTTTGATCCCCAGGCGGTGCGGCGCGGGGCGCGGCGGCACGGGCTGAATACCGACGCCAGCTACCGCTTCGAGCGCGGGGCCGACCCGGCCGCAGCGCAGCCGGCGGCCGAGCGCATCGCCCGGCTGGCGGCGGAGGCGGCGCAGGCGGCGGGTGAAGTGCTGGTGGCCCGCGGCACGCTGCCCGAAACGCGGGAAATCCCGCTGCGGGCGGCGGCCATCGCGCGCACGCTGGGCAAAGATGTGGAGGCGGCTGAAGCCGACCGTCTGTTGACCGCGCTGGGGTGCGAAAAGACCGCCGCCGGCTGGCGCGCGCCCAGTTGGCGCCACGACCTGGCGCGGGAGATTGACCTGATCGAGGAAGTGGCGCGGCTGCACGGCTACGACCGCTTCCCTGCCCGGCTGCCGCATTTCCAGGGCGTGGCGCGGCCGCTGCCCGAGGCCGGACTGCGCGACAAGGTGCGGCAACAGCTGCGCGGACGCGGCTTCGCCGAGGCGGTGACGCTCAGCTTCGCCAACCAGGCGGCGTGCGCGCACTTTGCGCCCCAGCGGAAGCCGGTGCGGGTGAGCAATCCGCTGAGCGAGGAGGCGGCCATTCTGCGCACCTCCAGCCTGCCCGCCATGATCGAGCAGTTGCGCTACAACCTCCATCGCGGGGTGGCGGCGCCGCGGCTGTTTGAAATCGGCAAACTCTATGAATGGGACGGCTCCGCCCCGAGCGAGCGCTGGGTGCTGACGCTGGGAGCGACCGACGCAGGTCTTGATTACCGCTCATGGCGGGGCGAGGTGGAAGCCGTGCTGGGCATCTTCGATGTGCCCGACTACGCCGCCACCGATGTCTCCGATGAGCGGCTCAATCCGGCCGCCCGGCTGGGCGAATGGGCATGGCTGGGACAGATTCAGCCCGACGGCTTGTGGGTGGCTGAAATGGCGCTGGACCGGCTCTACGCCGCCGGCGCGCGGCCGATTCGCTATGTGCCCCCGCCGAGGTTCCCCGCCAGCGAGCGCGACTTTTCGTTCTTGTTTGCCGACACCGTGACCTGGGCGCAGGTCGAGCAGGCGCTGGCCAAGCCGGCCATTGCCCACCTGACCAGCATTGCTCCCGCGGAGGTTTTTCGCGGCCAGGCGGTGGGTGAAGGCCACTACAGCCTGCTAGTGCGGGCGCGCTTCCAGAGTCGCGAACGGACCCTGCGGGATGAGGAAGTGCAAGCGGGCGCCGAGGAGATCATCCGCCGCTTGCAGCGGTTGGGCGGCAAGCAGCGTTAAACGCTCTACGCTTGTAGGATAATGGGCGTATGAAGCTTCCGAGTATGGCGTCTCCGAGTTTCCGCGTTTTGATGGCCGGCGGGGTGCTGCTGGCCGCCTCCTCCCTTTGGGCGCAAGCGCCCACCAAGCCGCGCGCCGCGACCGCCGCCAAGCCCACCACCGAGCTGGCGGGCACCGAGGCCCCCGTCGCCCCGCCCGCCAAGACCACCATCGTCGAGCAGATCGTGGCGCGGGTGAACGACAAGATCATCACCACCGGCGATTACGAGCAGGCGCTGAAGGACCGCGTCACTGGCTTGCAGCAGCAGGCGCAGCAGAGCGGACAGGCGCTCAGCCCGACGGCGCTGGCGGATGCCAAGAAGCAGTTGCTGGCGACCCTGATTGACAACCAACTGCTGGTGCAACGGGCGCAGTCGCTGGGCATGAGCGCCGAAACCGAGACGGTGCTGCAACTGGATCAGGTGCGCAAGGAGAACCACCTGGCCACCATGGAAGACCTGCAGAAGGCGGTCGAGGCTCAGGGAGAGAACTACGAGGACTATGAGCAGTCGGTGAAGAACGGCATCCTCGAACAGAAGGTGATCGAGCAGGACGTCGCGCCGCGCATCTCCGCCGCCACACCGCAGGAGGTGGCAGCTTACTACAACGCCCACAAGAGCGATTTTGTGCGTCCCGACGAGGTGGGTTTGAGCGAGATTCTCATTCAAACCTCGGGCAAGCCGGAGTCGGAGCAGAAGCGGCTGAAGGATTTGGCCGACCAGGTGCAGCAGCGCGCGGCGGCGGGCGAAGACTTTGCCAAGCTGGCGCAGCGGTACTCGAATGCCAGTTCGGGGGCGCAGGGCGGCGACATCGGGTTTGAGCAAAAGGACCAGTTGGAAGCCAAACTGGCGAAGATTCTCTTCGCGCTGCCGGTGGGCGGCGTGGCGCCGGTGCAGAAGGTGGACAACGGCTACCTGATCCTTAAGGTCACCGCGCAGCACCACGCCGGACAGGAGACGCTGGAGGAGGCGAAGAGCGAGATCACCTACGTTCTCTATCAGCAGAAGCTGCAGCCGGAGTTGACCCAGTACCTCAACAACCTGCGGCGTGACGCCTACATCACCGTCAAGCCGGGCTACGTGGACGCGGGCGCGGCCAACGACAACACCCAGGTGGATTTGACCAAGTTCCAGCGGGTGTTGCCCAGTGATCTGCCCAAGCCCACCGACAAGCCCAAGAGCGGCGGCTTTGGGGTCAACGGCGGAGGGGGAGAGTGACAGGCGCGGGCCCCAGCGCCTGCTGCGCGCCACGGGAGAGCGCGGCATGAATGAGGCGGCCAAGGGGCCGTACGTCGCCGACCTGACGCCCGACACTTCGGTGACCAGCGCCTTTCTGGTGATCCACAAGGAAGTGAAGCAGCGCAAGGAGGGCGGCGGCGCCTACCTCGACCTGCTGCTGGGGGACCGCACCGGGCAGATCAAGGCGGTGATGTGGGACAACGTCGAGGCGGTGGCCGACAGCTTTGAGACCGACGACTTTTTGAAGGTCCGGGGCAGCGTCTCGACCTATCGCGACAAGCCGCAGTTGAAGCTGGACCGCATCCGGCGGCTGGAGGAGCGCGAGGTGGAACTGGCCGACTACCTGCCCACCACCACCGCCGATGTGGAGGCCATGTGGCGGGAACTGGAGGGGCGGATTGCCTCCCTCGCCAACCCGCATCTGAAGGCGCTGCTGGAGGCCATCTTCGGTGACCCGGAGATTGCGGCGCAGTTCCGCAAAGCGCCGGCGGCGAAGGTGCTGCACCATGCCTATCTGGGCGGGCTGCTGGAGCATGTGACCTCTTTGTCGCGGCTGGCGGAGATGGCCGCCGCGCACTACAACTTCATTGACCGCGACCTTTTGCTGACCGGGGTGCTGCTGCACGACCTGGGCAAGATCGGCGAGCTGCGTTACGAGCGCAGCTTCAGCTACTCGACCCCCGGCCAGTTGCTGGGGCACATGGTCATGGTGCTGCGGACGCTGCACCAGAAGCTGGCCGGACTGCCCCACTTCCCTCCCCCGCTGGCGGTGATGGTCGAGCACATGATCATCAGCCATCACGGCAAGTACGAGTTCGGCTCGCCCAAGCTGCCCATGTTCCCCGAGGCGCTGCTGCTGCACCAGTTGGACGACATGGACTCGAAGATGCAGTCCATGATCACCCAGCTGCGCGAGGAAGCGCCCGGCGCCAACCGCGAATGGACCAGCTACAACCGCTCGCTGGAACGGCCGCTGCTGCGCCGCGAACAATACTGGAGCGGAGCTGAGGGCGCCGCCGCCGGGCAGGCGGGCCAGCCGTGAGATCGCGGTCGGGGGGCGAGCTGCCGCAACTCGAGCTGGAGTGCATGGCGGCGCTGTGGGCGCTCGAAGCCGCGCCGGTGGCGGCGGTGCACGCGCGCCTGGCCGAGCGCGGACGGCCGCTGGCCTATACCACCGTGCTGACCGTGCTCGATCGCCTGCGGCGCAAACAGGCGGTGGAGCGCGAGAGGCGCGGACGGGCGTATGTCTATGCGCCGCGCATCAGCCGCGAGGAGATGCGGCAGCGGGCGGTCGAGCGGCTGGTGGCCAACTACTTCGATTCGCGGCAGGAACTGGAAGAGTATCTGAACGGCGGCGGGCCGCGGAGGGCGGCGGTGCCGCCGTCCGAGGCCGTGCCGGTGGCGGTGCCGGAAGCGGTGCTGCTGGATTGAGGGAAAGAGGGAATAGGGAACAGGGTATAGGGAACAGGGAAGGAGGGCGGGCGGGGCCCGCCGACCTTTATTAGTGGGCGGAGGCGGATTGGGTGGCGGTTCCTGAGCCGGCGAGGGCGGCGGCGGTGATGCCGGCGGCCACCAGGGTGATTAGGTCAATGAGGATGAATTCGCAGGGAATGCGGCGGCCGATGGGCAGACTTGAGCTCAGGCCCAGCACCCAAGGCACGCTGGCCAGCAGCGTCGCCCACAGGCCGAAGCGAATGCCTTCGCCGATGCCGCGGCCGGTGTAGCCCTGCTGAAAGATATAGGTGAAGGCCAGGCTGGCGGCGAGGGCCGCCACCAGCGGTCCGGCCCAGGTGGCGGGCGATTTTTGCATCACCCAGGGCACCAGACCATTGGCCTGCAGGCTGGAACGGGTCAGCATGTGGCCGACCGTTTCCAGCACAAAGGTGACGATGAATACCGGCAACCAAATACGGCCGAAGTTTTTATGGCGCATGGAAATCTCCTCGAGCCCCGGCGAGGGGCGCAAACGGCTGTATTCTGCTCCCGTGCGTCAGCGGATGCAAGCCGGCCCACCGGCCGGAGCGGGGGAATTGTGGGCGGGGATGGGGGCGGCGGCCCTGTCGGGCGCCGCGCTGGGCGTCATCTTTCCTAGCTGGGGTTGGGATTGGCTGGCGTGGGTGGCGCTGGTGCCGCTGTGGATGGCGATTGCCCGCGCCGGCAATGCCGGACGGGCGCTGGTATACGGATACCTCACCGGGATTATATTTTTCGCGTTGAGCTGCCCCTGGATCCGCACCACCATTGAGCACTATGGCGAGCTGAGCGCGGGCGTCGCCGGGTTCGTGTTCGTGCTCTTCCTGCTGCTGATGGGCAGCTACCTGGCGCTGTTTGCCTGGCTGGGATACGCGGTGGGACGAGGGCTGGGACACCGGCTGCTGCCGCTGCCCTTCCTGTGGGTCGCGGTTGAGCTGCTGCGCACCTATACGCCCATGGGCGGGTTTCCGTGGAACCTGCTGGGGTATTCGCAGTATGAACATGCCGGCTTCATGCTGGTGGCGCCGGTGGCGGGCGTGTACGGCGCCAGCCTGCTGATCGCTCTCGCCAACACCTGCCTGGCGGCGCTGCTGTTGCGCGCCTTCGGGGGACGGGAGCCATGGCCGCGCCGCCTCGACGCCTGGCTGGGGGTGGGGCTGGGGCTGATTCTGGCCTACGCGACGCTGCCCTACCATCCGCCGTCCAATTCCGACCACGATCTGCATGCGCGGCTGGTGCAGCCCAACACCGCCCTCAGCGGCAGCTGGGACAATGCCCGCATGGAACAATTTCTGCAGCAACAGGTGAAGCTCTCGGTGCCCCGGTTGCCGGCGCCGAAGCTGGATCTGGTGCTGTGGCCGGAGCAGCCGGCGCCGATTGACTACGCGCTGCAGCCCGGCTTTCAGGCGGCCACGGCGCAGATCACCTCCGCCACCCAGGCGGCGTTTGTCTTCGACCAGGTTACCTACGGGGTGGAGGGCGGACAACTCGACGTGCGCCAGCCGCGCAATTCGGCACTGCTCATCCACGCCGACGGCACCACGGGCAGCCGCTACGACAAGATGCACCTGGTGCCGTTCGGCGAGTACGTGCCGCTGCCGGCGTGGCTGCGGCGCATCGGCGGGGTGGGGAAACTGGTGCAGGGGGTGGGGGACTTCGTGCCCGGCAGCGAGCAGACGTTGTTCGAGGTGGAGGGCCATCGCTTCGCCACCCTCATCTGCTACGAATCCATCTTCCCGCAGTTGTCGCGGCAAGCCGTGCTGCACGGCGCCGAGTGGCTGGTGAACCTCTCCGACGATGCCTGGTACGGCGGCTCCTCGGCCGGGGCGCAGGGGCTGATGATGGCCCAGGTGCGGGCGATGGAAAACCGCCGCTGGCTGCTGCGCGACACCAATGACGGCTACACCGCCGTGGTTGACCCCTACGGCCGCATCACCGCCGAGCTGCCGCGCTTTCAGGCGGCGGCGCTGACCGCCGGGTTCCAGCCGCGCACCGCGACCACGTTCTACACCCGCCACGGCGACTGGTGCGCGTACTTGTGCTGCCTGGTGGCCGCGGTGCTGGCCCTGGCCGCCGGTCTGCGCCGCGCGCTGCAGGTGGGCAGTGCGCCGTAGTCAGTTGGTATCATAGGACTGCCATGGACTTGGACGAGCTGCAGCGCGAGAGGCAGGGGGTGGCCGAAAAGGCCCACGATATCCGGGTGTATCTTTGACCCGCCGGGGTTGAAGCGGCAGCTGGCGGCACTCGACACGCAGGCGGGCGAACCCGGATTCTGGAACGATGCGGCGCGCTCGCAGACGGTGAACCGGGCGCGGAAGCGGGTGCAGGAGCTGCTCGACGACGATACCGCGCTGGGGCGGGGGCTGGAGGATCTCGAAGCCCTGTTCGAGCTGGCGCGGGAGGGGGAGCCGGTCGAGGGCGATCTGCGGCGCGAGCTCGACGGCCTGCGCACCCGGCTGGAGGGGATCGAAACGCGCACCCTGCTGGGCGGGGAAAACGACGCGCTGAACGCCATCCTCACCATCCATCCCGGCGCGGGCGGCACCGAGAGCCAGGACTGGGCGGAGATGCTGCTGCGCATGTACACGCGCTGGGCGGAGCGGCACGGCTTCCGGGTGGTGATCAACGACCGCCAGGAGGGCGAAGAGGCGGGCATCAAGAGCGCCACCCTGACCATCGAGGGCGAGTACGCCTACGGACTGCTGCAGTCGGAGACGGGAGTGCACCGGCTGGTGCGCATCTCGCCCTTCGATCAGGCCAAGCGGCGGCACACCTCGTTTGCCAGCGTGTTCGTCAGCCCGGAGATTGACGACCGCATCGAGATCAACATCCGCGACGAGGATCTGCGCATTGACACCTTCCGCGCCGGCGGCAAGGGCGGACAGCATGTCAACATGACCGACTCGGCGGTGCGCATAGTCCACCTGCCGACCAACATCGTGGTGCAGTGCCAGAACGAGCGCAGCCAGCACAAGAACAAGGACCTGGCGATGAAGATTCTGCGCTCGCGGCTGTACGAGCATGAGTTGGAAAAGAAACGGGCGGAGGCGCGCAAGGTGGAGGACGCCAAGCTCGACATTGACTTCGGCAGCCAGATCCGCAGTTACGTGCTGCAGCCCTACCAGATGTGCAAGGACACCCGCACCAAGCTCGAGGTCGGCGACGTCAACCGCGTGCTCGACGGCGACCTGGACGCGCTGCAACGCGCCTGGCTGGTGGAGCGGCGCAAGGGTCAGTCGGTGGCCACCTAGGCGCGCCATGCTGACCCGCCAACTCATTCTCACCCACCTGGAGGAGGCCCCGGACCGGCGGGTGACGCTCAAGCAATTGCTGCGCACGCTGAACGTGCGCGGAGGGGAGCGGGCGACGCTGCGGCGGCTGCTGCAGGATCTGGTGCGCGAGGGCAGGCTGCGCGAGCGGCGGCACATGTTCGAGCTGCAGGCGGTGGCGCGGGCGCCGGAGCCGCCGGCCCGGGGCCAGGCCGCGGCGGCACGTGGCCAGGCACCGGCGGCGCGCGGCACGGGCGAGATCGAGGGGCGGATGGCGCTGCACCGCGACGGCTTCGGGTTTGTGCGGCCGGAGCCGGCGCTCGCCTCCGGGGAGGATGTGTTCATTCCGCCGTCGAGCACCGGCGGGGCCATGCCGGGCGACCAGGTGGCGGTGCGGCTGGTGCGCGGCGAGCGCGGCGGGGGGCGCATCCAGGGGCAGGTGGTGCGGGTGGTGCGGCGCGCCCACGCGACGCTGGTGGGTACCTACCACCGCGATGCGCGCGGGAATTATGTGACGCCGCTCGATGAGCGGGTGAAGGGGCGGGTGCGCATCCCCGACGGGGCCGAGCGCCCGCAGGAGAGCGGCCGGGACCGGGTGGTGGGCGAGCAGGCGGCGCGGCACACCGAAGGTGATCTCGACGGCCTGGTGGTCGAGGTCGAGATCGAGAAGTTCGCGACGGCGGAGGCGGCGGCGGTGGGGCGGGTGACCGAGGTGCTGGGGCGGCGGGACGATTTCGGCGTCGACGTCGAGATCATCATTCGCAAGCACTACCTGCCGCACCGCTTTCCGGCGGCGGCACTGGCCGAGGCGGCGGCCATGCCCGGCGCGCCGGCGGAGGCCGACTGGGCCGGGCGGCGGGACTTCCGCCACCTGCCCATCGTCACCATTGACGGCGAGACGGCGCGGGACTTCGATGACGCGGTGCTGGTGGAGCGGCGCGGCGAGGGCGGTTTCGGTTTGCAGGTGCACATCGCCGATGTGGCCCACTATGTGCAGCCGGGTTCGGCCATTGACGCGGCGGCGCGGGAGCGCGGCACTTCGGTGTACTTCCCCGACCGCGCCGTGCCCATGCTGCCGCTGGAGCTCTCGACCGGACTGTGCAGCCTGCGGCCCCAGGAAGACCGGCTGGTGATGTCGTGCCTGATGGAGATTGACGCGCGCGGCCGGGTGACGAAGCATGAGCTGACGGCGGGGGTGATCCGCTCGGCGGCGCGCATGACCTACACCCAGGTGAACGCGGTGCTGGAAGGCGAGGCGGCGGCGCGGGCACAGTTTGCCGCCCTGGTTCCGGGTTTTGAGGCCATGGCCGACCTGCAGCGCGTCCTGTACGCGGCGCGCATGCGGCGCGGCTCGATTGATTTTGATCTGCCCGAGCCGGAGATTGGCTTTGACGAGTTCGGGCTGATGCGCTCCATCGTCAAGTCGGAGCGCAACATCGCCCACCGGCTGATCGAGGAGTTCATGCTGTCGGCGGCGGAGACGGTGGCGCGGCATATCCAGGCGGCGGGGCGGGCCTCCGTGTACCGCATCCATGAACCGCCGGAGGTGAAGAAGGTGGCCGAGTTCGAGGAGGTGGCGGCCGGCTTCGGGTACTCGCTGGGGACCGGGCCGCTGCCCATCGAGCGGCGCCGGGTGCGGGGGCGGGTGGTGGAGGTGGCGCAGCCGGGGAAGTTTCAGATTTCACCGCGTCAATACCAGAAGCTGGCCGAGAAGTTGGCGGGCAAACCGGAGGAGCGGATGCTCTCCTTCCTCATGCTGCGCTCGCTCAAGCAGGCGCGCTACTCGGCCCACAACGCCGGACACTTCGCCCTGGCCACTGACTGCTATACCCACTTCACCTCGCCCATCCGCCGCTACCCGGACCTGCTGGTGCACCGCATTCTGAAGGCGCTATTGGCGCAAGCGGCGCCACCCGAGGGGCTGGGGAAGGAAGAGAGCATTGAACCCACCACGCGCCGGGCCAGCGAGCAGGAGCGGGGGGCGGACGAGGCGGAGCGGGAGTTGATGGACTGGAAGAAGGTGCGTTTCATGGAGGCGCGGGTGGGGGAGGAGTTTCCCGCCATGATCCTGCACGTGCACCGCGACGGCTTCTTCGTCGAGCTCGAGGACCTGTTCATCGAGGGGCTGGTGCCCGCCGACACGCTCGACGACGACCACTACCTCTTCCGTTCGACCACGCGCGAGTGGGTGGGCGAACGCACCCACCGGCGCTATCGCCTGGGCCAGAAGCTGGCCGTGCGGGTGGAGCGCATTGACCCGGTAAGGATGCAAATTTTGTTTGCCCCGGTCGTCGCCACTCCGAAAAAAAAGACCCGCAGCCGGTAGACAACCGCCGCTATTCTGCTCCTGAATATGCGCCCAGGGTGGACACCATGGCAGGCGGTGTTGGCGACGCTGGCGGTGCTGGCGGTGGGGGCCAGCGTGGCGGCGGGGCTGTTGCTGGCGCGCGGGTTCCGGGCGACCAGCCGACCATCGGCGGCCGAGGCGTGGGCGGCGCGGCGGGTGCGCGACTGGGCCATACCCGACCGTGAGGCGGCGCGGCGCAACCCGCTGGCGGTGACCGGCGAAGCGCTGCAACAGGGGCGCACCTTGTTCGAGGCGCGCTGCTCGAGCTGCCATGGCGTGGACGCCGGCGGGCGGACCCAAGTGGGCACGCATCTCTACCCCCGGGTTCCCGACCTGCGCTCGGCGGCGACGCGGGCGCTCAGCGACGGGCAGTTGCGCTACATCATTGCCAACGGAGTGCAGCGCACCGGCATGCCCGGATGGGGAGCGCCCCACGGCGAGACCGACGCCGACATCTGGAAACTGGTGGGTTACATCCGCAGCCTGGGCGCGCCGGCGAGGCCGGCCGCGCCTTCGGCCTCTTCGGCGGCGGTGTACGTTGGCTCGGCCGCCTGCCAGAGCTGCCACGCGGAAATTTTCAACCGCTGGCGCCGGACGCCCATGGCCAACATCGTACGCGATCCCAAGGTTCATCCCGAGGCCATTCTGCCCCGGCTCTCCGGCCAGGCGCCGATTGACCTGTCCCAGGTGGCGCTGGTGTACGGCAGTTTGTGGAAGCAGCGGTACTTCACCCGCATCGGCGGAAAGTTGTATCCGCTGGGGGAACAGTGGGAGGTGGGGGCCAAGAAATGGAGCCGCTACCATGTGCCGGACAAAGGCGCCGACTGGTGGGCCGCCTACTACCCCAGCGACAATCTTGCCCGGCCCACCGGTCCCACGTGCGACGGCTGCCACTCGGTCGGCTACGACATCGCCGCCGGGCGCCCGGCGGAGTGGAACGTGGGCTGCGAACGCTGCCATGGGCCGGGCTCGGAGCATGTGGCGCACCCGACTGCGGCCAACATCGTCAACCCGGCGCGCATGGATACGGTGGCGGCCAACGATACCTGCATCCAGTGCCACTCCCAGGGCCGTCCCCTGACGCCGGTGATCGGCGGGCAGGCCTATGACTGGCCGGTGGGTTATCAGCTGGGCGAGCCGCTGGCGGCGCACTGGAAGCTGGAGACCTGCCACCTGGGGCAGACCGACTTCTACTATTTTCCCGACTGCACCGCGCACAAGAACCGGATGCAGGGCAATGACTTCGTGCAGAGCGTGATGTACCGCCACGGATTGACCTGCTTCACCTGCCATGACGTGCATGGAACCGCGAATCCGGCGCAGCTCATCCAGCCCCCCGCCCAACTCTGCCTCGACTGCCACGGCCCGGGCTCAGCCAACGGGCCGCGCGAGGCCACGATCGAGGCCCATACCCACCACGCCGCCGGCAGCCCCGGCAGCCAGTGCATCGCCTGCCACATGCCGGCCATCGAAAGCGAGGGCGTGCCCGGCGCCTACGTGCACGCCCACACCTTCCGCTTCCTTTCCCCGGCCATGAGCGCCCAGTACGGCATGCCCAACCCCTGCGGCATCTGCCATCGCGACCGGAGTGCGGCCTGGGCAGCGGCGGCGCTGAAGTCCTGGGGCACCGCCTCGCCGTGGCGGCTGGGCCTGGGGCGATAAACATTCCGAAGAATATATAAGTTGTGTGATAGTATTGGGCCAGTTTGTTGCCCCAAGGAGGACGACGCATGCGCATTCCATCCCTCTACCGCGGCCTGCTGGCCGCGGCCTTGCTGGCCGGCCTTTCGCTGGCCCTGACGGCCCCGGCGGCCGCCCAGGAAACCGAAACCGCGGCGGCGCCGCAGGCGGCCGCCAAGGCGCTGACCGTGCAGGGTTGTCTGGCCAAGACCGATGACGGCGGCTTTCACCTCACCGCCGAAAGCGGCCACTTCATGCTCACCGCCGCCGGCGAGGACGTGGACCTCGCCGCCCACGACGGTCACAAGATTGAAGTGACCGGCACTTTGGGCGAAGTCGACCCGGAAGCGGGCGAGGACGCACCCAAACCGCTGAAGGTCACGGCGGTCAAGATGTTGGCCGAAAGCTGCGGAGGATAACCCGCGAAAATCCGAAACTCCTTGCATCGGGCGGCCCTGGAGGCCGCCCGAATTTTTTGCGGCAACTTTGCGGCAACCGGGAGCCGTGGCGGCTCATCAGCCCAAGCGTGAGTCTCACAACCACGCGACGGGTGCTGTGGGTGGTGGCGGCAGCCTTTCTCGGGCTGTGGGCGCTGGTGTTCTTCTGGCTCAGGCTCAGCGGCAACTACATGCATGTATTTTTAGTGGCCGCGATCGGGGTGGCGCTGATGAACCTGATCGCCCATTACTGGACGCGGCCGGAGCCGGAGGACCGGGGATGAGCATTCGCACCCGGCTGGGGGTGGCGCTGGGGGCGCTGCTGACCTGCGTCTGGATATCGGCCA
>DATBPS010000242.1:0-33171 GCA_036561225.1 Terriglobales bacterium | reverse complement strand
CTGTTTTGGCCCTCCGCGTGCTTACCTTGCTGTGGAGGTCCTTATGGAAAGCGGCATCTATGCGGCTTGCTCGGCGCTGGTGGCTCGCACCCAGCAGATGGATATCCTGGCCAACAACCTGGCCAACGTGGATACCACCGGCTACAAGGGTGAGAGCCAGTTCTACCAGGCGCTGACGGCGGCCAACGGCAACCAGCCGCTGGGGGCGCTGAACACCGCCGTGAACCGCTTTGGCGTGCTCAGCGGCCAGGCCCTCAACCTCAACTCCGGCGCGCTGCAAAATACCGGCAATCCGCTTGATGTGGCCATCCAGGGGCCGGGCTTCATGGAAGTGAAAACCCGCGCCGGCGTTGCGTATACGCGCGCCGGCAACCTGCAGGTGGGGGCCAAGGGGGTGTTGCTGAGCGCCCAGGGCGACGCGGTGATGGGCAGTGACGCCAAGGGCAATTCGGTGCCGATTACCGTGCCCAGCGGCAAGGTCTCGATCGCCAGCAACGGCACCATCTCGGTGGACGGGGCGCTGGCCGGAAAACTGAAGCTGGTGGAGTTCGCTCCCAACTCCGCCATCAAGCCGCTGGGGAACGCCTACTTCACCGTGCCCGCGGCCCAGGTCCACACCGCCGCCCATTCGGCGGTGGCAGCGGGTTCGTTGGAAAACTCTAATGTGAACCCCATCGAAGCTGAGACCGACCTCATCTCGCTGCAGCGCCACTTCGATTTTCTGGAGAAGGCAATTCAAATTTTCAACAACGACTTTGACCAGGCGGCGGCCACCGAGCTGCCGCGCATCGGTTCGTAACGATCAGGAGGGAACATGTTCCAAGCACTGCACACCGCCGCCAGTGGGATGCTGGCCCAGCAGATGGGCCTCGACAACATCGCCAACAACCTAGCCAACGCCAGCACCGCCGGGTTCCGCGCCCGCCGCCTGCAGTTCGAGGACCTGCTGTACCAGAACCTGGTGGCTTCCGGCTCGGCCTCGTCGCAGCAGACGACGGTATCCAGCGGTTTGCAGGTGGGCATGGGAACCCGTCCGGCCTCGACCGAGATCGTCTCCACCCAGGGGACTTTCACCACCACCAACAATCCGCTCGATCTGGCGATAGAGGGAGCGGGCTTTTTCCAGATTCAGATGCCGGACGGCACGCTGGCCTACACCCGCGCCGGCAGCTTTCATCCCGACGCCAACGGCAACATGGTGACGTCGGAAGGCTATGCGCTGCAGCCGCCGTTTGCGGTG
This sequence comes from Terriglobales bacterium, assembly GCA_036561225.1. Classification (GTDB taxonomy): domain Bacteria; phylum Acidobacteriota; class Terriglobia; order Terriglobales; family SCQP01; genus SCQP01. The sequence continues at coordinate 31,931 of DATBPS010000242.1, read as the reverse complement.
CCGCTGAACGCCACCGGGGTGAGCATCGGCAAGGATGGCACGGTGACGGCCACCACCCCGGGCAGCCCCAAGGCGCAGCAGATTGGCGCCATCACCCTGGCCACCTTCGCCAACGTGGGCGGATTGAACAGCCTGGGTGACAACCTCTTCACCCCCACCACCGCCTCGGGCGACGCCATCGTGGGCACGCCGGGCGGCAGCGAGGGGCTGGGCACGCTGCAGCAGGGCGAGCTGGAGGAGTCCAACGTCAACGTGGTGGACCAGTTTGTCCAGATGATCGAGGCGCAGCGCTCCTACGAGGCCAACTCGCGCGTGGTGCAGGCCGCCGATCAGATGTCGCAGGAATTGAACGGATTGCAGCACTAGGAAACGGGGAATAGGGAACCGGGATGAAAGCGCGAAGAATCATGGCGGTGCTGGGACTGGTGCTGCCGCTGGCGGCAACGCCGGGGTGGACGGTGCGGTCGCACAGCATCGTGTCGGCCGGGGTGGTGCGGCTGGGCGATCTTTGCCCGGCGGCGGCGCTGCCCGGCGACTCCGCGCGGGCGGTGCTGTCGAACGCGCCGCAGCCGGGCATTCCCCTGATCTGGACGCGGGAGCAGTTCGCGGCGCGGCTGCGCGCCGCCGGACTGCCGCCGGCCGCGTTTGCGATACCGGCGACGGTGGCGGTCGAACGGCAGGCGCAGGCCATTCCGGTGGCCGCGGTGCTCGCCGCGCTGAACGGGTACCTGCACCGCGAGCTCGAACCCGGCGATCTGCGCTTCGCCGCACCCTTGACCACCGCGACCGATCCGGCGGTGGAGGTGGTGAGCGCGCGGCGGGACGCGGCGCGTGACGATCTGGAGGTCATTTGCCGGGCGCAGCATGATCCGCAATTGCTGCCCTTCGCGGTGAGTGTGCCGCTGGCGCCGGGGGATGAGGCGCGCCTGGCGCAGGAGAAGCTGCAACGGGCGGCTGCGGTTTCGCCGGTCCGGGCCGCGGCGCGGGTGCAACCGATTCTGGTGCGGCCCGGGCATCCGGCCACGCTCGATATTCGCCACCCGGGATTTGCCATCACCACCACGGTCGAACCGCTGCAGTCGGGTCGCCAGGGGGACCGCATTCTGGTTCGCAATCCCGGCAACCACGCGCTGCTGCACGTCTATGTGAGCGGCGCCGACCGGGTCAGCGATCAAGCCGAGGAATCCCATGTCCACTAATATGCGAGCGCACCACCGGGTGCTGCTGGTGGCCGCACTGCTGATCGGCGTGCTGCCGCTGAGCGCGCAGAAGAACAAAGCCAAGCCCGGGTCGCCGGCCGAGCAGGCGCTCGAGGCCTACCTGGCCAAGGTGCGGCAGGTGGCGGGCGCCGCCACCCCGACCACCGGCAGCCTGTGGACGCCGCAGGGGCGCTTCACCAACCTGTCGAGCGACTTCAAGGCGCAGAACGTCAACGATCTGATCACCATTCACATCGTCGAAACCACCCAGGCGGCGGGTTCGGGCACGGTGCAGTCCAAGCGCGGCTTCACCGGCAACAGCGGCATCAGCCTGTTCGGCTCGACTTCGACCCGGCTGGCCACGCTGCTGGCGCCCACCTCCAACACGGACCTGGAGGGGCAGGCTTCGACCGCCTCCTCCACCGCTCTGACCACCAGCCTCACCGGCCGCGTGGTGGACCTGCTGCCCAATGGCTTTCTGGTGGTGGAGGCGGTGCGCAGCATTTCCATGAACGACCAGCAGCAGACGGTGATCGTGCACGGCGTGGTTCGCCCGGCCGACATCGCCCCCGACAACTCGGTGCTCTCCACCCAGGTGGGCGAGCTGGAGATCGAGTTGCAGGGCAAGGGCGTGATCAGCGACACCACGCGGCCGGTGAGCGGCTGGATCCGTTACCTGTTGAAGTTCCTCACCTTCTAAACCCATGAAGCGCACACGACTCTTCCGCATCGCAGCTCTCTTGGCCGGTCTGGTGACTGCGGCGGCGGCCGCCATCCCCAACAACTCGCTGCAGGTTCCGATCAGCGACATCACCACCGTGGCCGGGGTGCGCGACAACCTGCTGGTGGGCTACGGCCTGGTGGTCGGCCTCAACGGCACCGGAGACCGGCGCCAGACATTGTTCACCACCCAGACGCTGAGCAACATCCTGCAGCGCATGGGGGTGCAGACCGCGCCCCAGCAGATGATGGTGTACAACGTGGCGGCGGTATTCGTCACCGCCACCCTGCCGCCGTTTTCACGGCCGGGGATGCGGATTGACATCACCGTCTCCTCCACCGGTGACGCCCGCAGTCTGGCCGGCGGCCTGCTGCTGCTGTGCGCGCTGCATGGACCCGACGGCGAAGTCTACGCCGAGGCGCAGGGGCCGCTCACCATCGGCGGCTTCAGCGCCGGCAACGCCCAGAGCAAGGTGCAGGTGAATTCGACCAATGTGGGTATCGTGCCCGCCGGCGGCATCGTGGAGCGCGACACGGCGGTTGCGCTCAGTTCGCTGAAGCAGTTGACGCTGCTGTTGCGCGAACCCGACTTCGTCACCGCCAATTCCATCGCCGATGCCATCAACCACAGTCTGGGGTCGGGCACGCCGGCGCACGCCATCGATAGCCGCCGGGTGGATGTCGCCTGGCCGAGCAACCCCGAGGGCATACCCGAATTTATGGCCAAGGTGGAGGCGCTCAAGGTGCCGGTGGTCCCGCCCGCCCGTGTGGTGGTGGACGAGCGCACCGGGACGATCGTGATCGGCAGCAGCGTGCAACTGGCGCCGGTGTCCATTATGCACGGCAACCTGGCGGTGCAGGTCACCACCACGCTGTCGGTGAGCCAGCCCTCGCCGTTCTCCAGCGGAGGTACCACCCAGGTGGTGCCCAATACCGAAGTCAAAGCCACCGATCAGCCGGCGTCCAAACTGATCCTGCAACCCGGGGCCACGGTCCAGGACCTGGTCAACGGTTTGCAGTCCATCGGCGCCAACGCGCGCGACATCGTGAGCATCCTGCGCGCCATCAAGGCGGCGGGGGCTCTGCAAGCCCAACTGGAGGTGATCTGATGACCCCCACGCCCCTGACCAGCGGCATCTCGCCGGCGCTGCAAACGCCGCCTGAATTGGCCGCCCAGCACAAGCTGCACAAAGCGGCGCAGGCCTTCGAGGGTATCTTGATCGATACCCTTTGGAGCGGCTTCGAGGACGACCCACTGGGCGCCGACAAGCCCTCCGACCCTGGTGCCCAAAGCCTGAAAGGCCTAGGGCTGCAGGCAATGTCCAATGCCCTGGCAGCCCGGGGCGGATTGGGGTTGGGGACCATGATCGAGCGCCAGTTATCCCCCCACACGGGGACAGAAAATGCCACGCAGGCGGTGGAATCACTAAAGCCGCTACCCGCCTTTGCCGATAAGCTGGGTGTAGCAAGACTTCCCGGTCTTGCTGCGACGGAGAACCAACGGTGATGATTCACAATCCCCATCTCGATCCTTCGACCGCCACGCAAGGGCTGTCGGAGACCGCGACCCGGGTGCACACCGGCAAGAAATCCGTCGTTCCCACCGGCAATGGCGCGACTGCAGTCAGCAGCGACCAGGCCCGGCTCGGCGCTTCCGCGGTCGGATTGACCGCGCAGGCGATGGCCCAGCCTGAAGTTCGCAGCGAGTTGGTGCAGCACTTCCGCGCACAGATTGCCTCCGGCCAGTACGTGGTTGACGCATCGCGGGTAGCCGACGCGATGCTCACCGACCCGCAGGCCGGTTTGGGGAACAAGGGAAATGGATAATGCGAATCTGAACCCGGCCCCCGCCGCGGGGCTGATGGCCGGCGCTGCTCTAGCCGGCGCGAACGGCGCGGTGTCTCCCATGGCGACGTGGCTGGAGCATCGCCACCGCCTGGTGGAGGCGCTGACCTATGAGCTGCGCGCCGGTTTTCAGGCGGTGGCGGCTTTCCACGGGCCGGAGTATCTGGACGCGGTGGAGCGACAGCAGGGGCTGGCGCAGCGCATCCTCAGCCATGATCGATCCATGCCGCTGCCCGAGGCGGATGCCGACGCCATGCGCGCCGCGGCCAGCGCCCTGCGCTACATGAACCGCGAGCTGAAGCGGCTGAACGACATTCAGGCGGCGCTGATCGAAAACGGCGGCCGCTCAGTGCGCTGTTTCCAGCGGGTGTGGGCCATGGCCGGCGGGGAACCGGCGGGCTACTCCGATCCCGCGGCCGGCGCACGGGGAGGGCATTGAGATGGGCCTGTTCGGCATACTCTCGATCGCCGATCAGTCGCTGGCGGCGCAGCAGACGGCGCTGACAGTGACCAGCAACAACATCGCCAACGTCAATACCCCCGGCTATTCGCGGCGGGTGGCGCAGCTGGCCGAGCAGGCGCCGTTTTCCACCCAGGCGGGCGGCGGCGGCGGCGTGCAGGTGGCCAATGTCACCGCGGTGCGCGATGCGGTGCTGGAGATCCGTGTGCAGCAGGAGACCCAGACCCAGAGCAAGCTGACCTCGCTGCAGCAGCAGTTGGGGCCGGTGGAGGCGCTGTTCAGCGAACAGGGCGGCGCCGGGCTGGGCACGGCGATCGACAACTTCTTCAGCGCCCTGCAGCAGCTTTCGACCGATCCCAGCAGCGGCGCCCAGCGCCAGGCGGCCATCACCGCCGCACAGACCATGACCCAGACCTTCCAGCAGGTGTCGCGCGGCATCAGCCAGCAGATCTCCGGCGCCGACCAAGAAGTGGTGCAGCAGGTGGGCCAGGTCAACAACCTGACGACGCAGATCGCCCAGTTGAACGGCCAGATCGCCGATCTGCAGAACGCCCAGCAGGACACCGCGTCGCTGGTGGATCAGCGCACCAATCTGATGGGGCAACTCTCCGGGCTGATGGACTTCAACGTGTCCAGCGCCAGCAACGGGCAGTTGACGCTGACCACCAGCCAGGGGCAGGCCCTGGTGGTGGGCACCGACGCCCACACCCTGACGCTGGCGCCCAACGGAGCCGGCACCCACGACATCTACGACGACGGCACCGATATTACCGCGACCATCAGCGGCGGGGCGCTGGCGGGCATGATCACCGCGCGCGATCAGAATCTGCCGGGGATGAACACCCAGTTGGATCAACTGGCGGCCTCGCTCTCCAACAGCGTCAACACCCAGAACGCGGCCGGGTTCGACGCCAGCGGCAATCCCGGCGGCAATCTGTTCACCGTGCCGGGCGCGACCGGGGCGGCGGCCACCATGAGCCTGTCCACCACGGACCCCAACGCCATCGCCGCCAGCGGCACCGGCAGCCCGGGCGACAACACCAACCTGCTGACCATGCTGGGCCTGCAGAACCAGCCCATTGCCGGCGGGCTCAAGCCTGATGACGCCTATGCGGCCATGATCAGCCACATCGGCAGTCTCCTGCAGGGCGCCAATACGCAACAGCAAGCCTCGCAGACGGTGCTCAGCCAGTTGCAGAACCAGCGCGCCTCCTACTCCGGCGTCTCCATGGACGAGGAGAGCGTCCACCTCACCCAGTTCCAGCAGGCCTACCAGGCAGCGGCGCGGGTGGTCGGGGTGGTGAACACGCTGACCGACCTGGCCATCAACCTGGGCAAGGACTAGACAAGGAGTAAGCCGCCATGTACTCCCGCATCACCACCGAACTTGTGAACCGCAACCTGTTGGACTCGCTCAACCAGACGCAGCAGAGCCAGACCACCGCCATGACCCAGGTGGAGACGCAGCGCCGGGTCAATGTGCCGTCGGATGATCCGGTGGCGGCGGCGCTGTCCAGCGGCAACCAGTCGCAGGCCGCGCAGATCACCCAGTTTCTGCAGAACATCAACAGCCTGAACGGACAGCTGCAGGTGGGCGACTCGGCGCTCTCCTCGGCCACCACGCTGATGAACCGCGCCCTGACGCTGGGCACCCAGGGCGCCACCGGGACGCTGTCGGCCACCGACCGCGCCGATCTGGGGCAGGAGGTCGGGCAGGTGCTCGACGAGATGGTGAACGTCGCCAACACCACCTTCAACGGCACTTACGTATTTGCCGGAACCGCCGCCGGGCCGGCCTACACGGCCAACAACGCCCAGCCCGATGGCGTGCTCTACAACGGCAACAACGGCACCAACCAGGTGCAGATCGCGCCCGGCGCGGCGGTGACCATCAACCAGCCGGGCAGCCAGATTTTCCAGAACGGCGCCGGCAGCATCTTCCAGTCGCTGAATGATCTCAAGAACGCGCTCAACAGCAACGATCCGGCGGGCGCGCAGACGGCGGTGGGCGAGTTGAGCGGCGCCATCAAACAGCTGAGCCAGCAGCGGGTGTTTTACGGCAGCACGCTCAACCGGCTGAGCAGTACCCAGACCTTCCTCAGCAACGAGCAGCAGAACCTGACCCAGCAGGAGACCACGCTGGTGGGTTCCGACCTGGCCTCGGCGCTGACCCAACTTTCGGCGGCGCAGACGGCGCGCACGGCGATTCTCACCGCCGGCGGACACCTGAGCCAGCTGAGCCTGCTCAACTACCTGCAGTAAAAAGCCGCACGGCCGCCCGAAGGGCGGCCGTGCGGCGACGAAATGGCTGGGATGAGGTTAGCGAACGCCGCCACCGCGACGAGCGCGGGCGGCCGGCCACTTGGCCACCTGCTCGGGGGTGCACAGGGCCTGGGCATCCTTGGTGGCCTGCTCGTTGATCGAGCGCATCTTCTCGCGGTCGCCACTCTTCATGGCATCGGCGGAGTCGGTGTAGGCCTTCTCGTAGATGGATTCCATCTTGGTCTTCTGGTCGTCGGTCAACGGGCCGACGGCCTTGTCAATGCGCGCCACCTGCGCCTTGGCGCGATCGGCCGGAGACATGTTCATCTGGCCGCGTTGCGCCGGGGCGGTAGCGGAAACGGTTGCGGTTGCGGACGGAGCCATCGCCTTGGGGCTGGCGGCCCACGCCATCAGGGAACCCGTCGCCAAAAAGGCGGCGGCAATCAACATGCGCGAATTCTTCATCTATCCTCCCAGCCCGGCCAAAACCGGGCCGGGTACGGCTTTCAATACGAATTACATCACTGCGATGTTACATTCCTTTGATTGGCGCGGGGCCCCGAGTGGCTTCGCCACTCGACCCGCTTGACGCTCGACCGGGCCGGGGACCCCTTGAGCCCCAGCCCGGCCGGGTCCGCGCCTCGCTACTTGCCGGGGGCAGGCCGCCACTGCGTGAATTTCGCAGCCTTCCGCGCCGACTTGGCCCACGGTGCCAACGGCGCGGCCCCCGCGTTTCGCTTTCACTAGAGCCAGGCGAGGGCGATGACGCCCAGGGTGAGGGCGAACTCGGCACAGGTCAGCCAGCGGCCGCCGCCCTCGGCCCAGTGCATGAAGCGGCCGATGCTGCCGCGGAAGCCGCGGCCCAGCACCATATAGAGGCCCACCCAGCCGAGGCTGGAGAGCAGCGAAATGGCAATGAAATGCCACAGGGTTGCGCCTTGCATCCCGTAGATGACATAAGCGGCGCTGCGCAGCGGAGGGAAAAACTTGGCTCCCAGGACCATCTCGGAAGAGAGGTGGAAGTGGAAGCCATGTCCGCCCAGCCAGTGGGTCAGCACGTCGCGGCCCGCCTGACTGAGGGAAAACAGAATCAGGTCGTTGAGCAGCATGCCCACGATGCCGCCGATGGCAATGCGCACCAGTCCGTAGACCTGCGCCGCGGTGGAGGCGGCCACGGCAATCATGGCCTCGCCGGGCGTGCCGAGCCAGGCTTCCAAGCTGAGCGCGAACAATAACCCGAAGAGGGGATTTTGACGAATAAAGCGGAGCAACTGCTTACCTCTATCTTACCCTCTTGCATGAGAATTGCCATTCGCCAACCGCTGGCCAATCCAGGGGTTGACCAGCCAGCGTGGAAAAAATTCCGAGTGCGGGGGCGCGGATTTGCGCGATTCGCGTGCCCGGCGGCAAACTGCTACACTGGTAGCTGCACCGAGGGCCGGTGCCCATCTCCAAACTCGGGAGGTCCCCCTATGGCGGGTCGTTCAGGACCGACATTTCAGAAGCGGCAAAAAGAGAAGTTGCGCCAGGAGCGCCGGCGCGAGAAAGTGGAACGCCGCGAAGTCCGCAAACAAGACAAGGCGGCCGGTGTCCCGAGTGATAACAACGAGATTGATTTCAGCTTTAATCCTTATGAAGGCATGGACGAGCTGAACGAAGAGACGCTCAATAAGACGGTGGAGCACCTGCTGCCGCCCGCGCCCGACGAAGCCACCGAATAACCCACCGCGGCAGCTCGGAGGCGCCCTGAGCAGAGCGGGCGCCCACTGCCGGGGAGCGAAGCCAGGGCGCTGAGCGACCGTAGGGAGCGACCCAAATCAGGTGTGGAGTATCCACTCCCTAGCGGACTTTTCCGGCGCGTATCGAGGCGATCAACGCCCTGGCCTGCGGCAGGCTGAAGCCGCAGGTGGGGTCCTGCACCCGGCAGGTGGCGAGCGACCATTCGCATCCACAGGTGCAGGCCTGAGCGTTGAGGTGGGCCAGCGCAATCTGGCGCTGCGCCGGGGTCAGGGTTTTTAAGTCGGCGGCGATGCCGGGAATATCAATCGTCCCCACCTTGCCATTGGGGGATAGCTGGTCTATGCGCGCCACTTTAACCGTGGTGGGCAGACCCAGCAGGGTGCGCACCTCGGCATTGAAGACTTCGTAAGGGTTGGCGCCGTGGTTTTTCTGCTGGACCTGTCCGTTGGCGTCTATCACCCAGGTGACCGGGATGGACGGCATGCCACCGAAACGCTCCTGCAGAGCCTCGGAGGCGAGGCTCACCGGGTAATTGATGCCCATCTGCCTGGCCTTGGCCGCCACCGCCGCCGCCGGCAACTCATCAATGGACATGCCCACCACCTGCACCCGCCCGGCATATTCCTTTTGAATTCGCTCCAGGGCCGGGATCTCCTCGCGGCAGGGACCGCACCAGGTGGCCCAGAAGTTCAGCAGCACCACTTTGCCGCGCAGTCCGGCCAGGCTGACGTGCTCTCCATTCAGGGTGGTAACCGACAGCTCCGGAGCCGGCTTGGGGCTCTTGAAAAGGTAAACGGTTGCTTGGGCTTCGGCTTGGGGCTGCGGCGCTGGGGCGGGTCGGGCGGCTCCTTTGCAGGAAGCGGTGAACAGACACAAAAGCAGTGCCAGGGCCGCCCAGCCGCCGCGTAGAGAGCGCATGGACTTCATTTTACGTGATGATTCGCGGTGGCATTGACAGGCATCAAAATAAGTCTAGTCTGGAGGTAGGAGGCGATATGAGCGGTATTCGCCTGGTGGGATGCGTGGTGGTGGGGTTGGCCGTGGGCGCGCTGACGGCACGCGCCGATTCCAATGTCCGCATCGTGCGCCTAAGCCTGGTGGTGGGGGCGGTGGAAGTCAACCTGCCCGACGGCCACGGCTGGCGGCCGGCGATGCTCAACCTGCCGGTGGTCGCAGGCGAACAAGTGCGCACGCTCGATTCCGGCCGGGCCGAGATTCAGTTCGAGGGTGGCTCGACGCTGCGCCTGATCCCCGATACCACCGTGGCTCTGACCCGGCTGGCGACCAGCGACAGCGGCGTCTTCCGTACCACTGCCCAGGTGCAGTCGGGCACCGCCTTCGTCACCCTGCGCAAGCGCGACGCCAAAGATTTCATCATGCAACTGAACAGCGGCCGGTCGGTGCAGCCCGACGGCGCGGCCGCGTTCCGGGTTTCCGGCGCCGGCGCCGTGCAAGTGCTCACCGGCAAGCTGCGCCAAACGGCCGCCTCCGGCGGCGGGCAGACGCTCACGCCCTCCACCGCGGCCCCGGCCGCCGATCCCTGGGCACAGTGGAGCCAGGAGCGCGACAGTTACTACGCCAAAGCGTTCCGCGAGCAGGTGGGTGAGGATGATGCCGTAACCTTGGTGAACTGGTGGGAGTACATGGGCGTACCCATGCCCCGTTACCAGGGCACCGGGCTGGCCTACACCAGCGACGTCGCCTGCCCCTGGACGGAAGCCAGCGGCGACTATAAAGGCTGGTGCTGGAAGGAGAGCCGCGGCTGGTTCCTGCCCGCCACCCCGTCCACGGTGAAGGCCGACGCCGCGCAGGCGACATCGGATGTCCGCCAGACCAACGGCGTGCTCGACGGGTCACTGCGCCCCAACCCGGCGCAGTCGGCGGGCTTGGGCTTCTCCCAGTGCCTGGATCCGTCGCTGGCGCAGTATGGATGGAACTTCTGCTCCTCGGTGGGGACCATGCCGTACTTCATGGACCCGGCGCTGCTGAGCTTCAACCAATCGCAAAATTACGGCGGGTATGTGCCGCTGGAGACGGATGCCGGCGCGACCACGGCGCGTGCAGCCCACCACGGACCGCATCCTTCGCGGCGCATTGGCACCAGTGATGGGGCCATCGCCCGCGTCCACCGCCTGGGTCCTCCACCGCGGCCACGCGTCAGCCCCGCCGCCTACGGGCCCGCTTTCCACGCCGCACACCTCTCCGGCGGATCCGGTCTCGCGGCCCAGGCCGTCGTCACGCCGGCTTCCCCGTCGTCACCGACGGCGACCGGGGGCAGCCCCCACGTCGCGGTGGGCGGTGCCGTGCACGCCACCGCCACCCACACGGTTCACTGAGGGGACGCCCGCTGCGCTCGCGGAGGGGTCGCGGGTCCTAGAAGTGGTAGACCAGTGCGATGTCCGGGACGGGTCTGTGATTCCAGGCTCCGATATAGATCAGGTTGAAATCCGGGATGTGATAGATGATGCCCCGGTATTCGGTGCGCAGGCTCCAGGTATTGCTGATCTTCCAGTCCAGGCCGACGCCGTAGTCGTAGCCGGGGCGAATCTGATTGAAGGCGCCGGGCGAGCTCTGCGGCAGGATGGCTACGTAATGAATGATGCTGTAGCCGGCCAGCAGATAGGGGCGGATGCGGTGGTCGGAGAGGAAGGTGTAGACGTAATCAATGCTGAACGTGTTCTCGCGGCTCTTGACGAACAGGTTGGTGCCGTAAGTCTGCAACGGCTCGGCCCAGGAGTAGCGGAACTCGAAGGCGTGGTTGTCGGTGAGGTGGTAGCGCAGCCCCGTCTGAAAGCCGCCCACGTTGGTGGTGCTGATCGCCTTGCCATTGGCCTGGGTGGCGCGGGCAAACTCCATCGAGCCGCCGGCAAATAGCTCAAACGAGCCCCCAAATACCGATGGCTGTTTGGCGAAGGGCGGCGGGATGTTGCTCGCCACCGGCGGGTTCACTTGTCCTAAAGCTGCCGAGGTCATGGCCAGCGCTGCCGCCAGCCCCACGAGCAATTGGCCCAACCTGAAAGTACGCATAAGCAGGAACTCTCCAGTTCCTCGATTGTAGCGGGGAAAAGGGGAACAGTGAACCGTGAACCGTGCACAGTGCGGGCCGCGGGGGTAGGGCGGACCTCTTATACTGGGGCATCCGCAAGTATGCTGCGTATTGCCGCCATTGAGTTTCTGAACGCCGCTCCGCTGATGTGGGGGCTGGAGGGGGATCGGCGATTCCGCCTGGAGCACACCCTGCCGTCGGCCTGTGCCGACCGGCTGCGCGAGGGTACGGCGGATTTGGGGGTCATCCCGGTGATTGAGTTGGCGCGCATCCCGGAGCTGGTGGGGCTGGGGGAGATGGGGGTGGCGGCGCAGGACGGCGAAGGCGCGGCGGCCGAGGTGCGCAGCATTTTGCTGTTGTGCCGGGTGCCGGCGGCACAGGTGAGGACGGTGGCGCTCGACCGGGCGTCACGGACCTCAGCGGCACTGGCACAAATTCTGCTGCGGCAGCGTTTTGGGGCCGACTGCGCCGCGGTGGAAGGCGACCGGCACTGGCGGCGCAGTCTGGCACGGGCGGATGCGGCGTTGGTGATTGGCGACCCGGCGTTGCAGTTGCGGGTAAGCGGCGAGGCGGACGATGAGGGGCTGGAGGTGTACGATCTGGCGCGGGTATGGAGGGAGTGGACGGGACTGCCGTTCGTGTTTGCGCTGTGGGGCATCCGCCGGCCGGTGTGGGAGGCCGAGCGCGCCTGGCTGGGGCAGCGGCTGGCGCAGGCGCTGGAGGAAGGCTGGGGCCAGCGTGACGCTTTGGTCGAGCGGTGGGCGCCGCGGCTGAAGTTGGCGCCCGAAGATGTGCGGCAGTACCTGGAGGCGAACGTGGCGTACCGGATCACCCCGGCGCACCGCGAGGGCTTGGGGCGCTTTCTGGCGCTGGCCGCGGCCGAGGGCCTGGTTCCCGCGGGAGATATGCCGGCGCTGGTGGAAGGGACGGAGGCATGATCGCCTATTTGAACGGGGTGGTGAGGGAGCGGCACCCGGCTCGCGTGGTGCTCGAAGTGCATGGGGTGGGGTACGAGTTGCAGGTCCCCACACGGACTTTTCAGCAGCTGCCGGCCCCCGGCGCCGCCGCCGCTGTGTTTGTGCATACGCATGTGCGCGAGGACGCCATTCAGCTTTTTGGTTTTGCCGCCGCCGCCGAGCGGGAACTGTTTGAACGCCTGATCGCGGTCAATGGCGTCGGTCCGAAGATGGGTCTGGCCATCCTTTCGGTGCTGGCGCCCGAGGATCTGGCGCGGGCGGTGCAATCGAACGACCTGGCGCGGCTGACGACCATTCCGGGCGTGGGCAAGAAGACCGCCGAGCGGCTGGTCATGGAACTGCGCGACAAACTGCCCGCCGCATCGCCTGACGCGGCGGCCGCGGTGGCGATCACCGGCGCGGGCGAGGATGTGCTCAGCGCCCTGGTCAACCTCGGGTATGCGCCGGCGCCGGCCGCGCAGGCCGTGCAGCGCGCCCTGCAGAAGCATCCCGCCGCCGGCTTCGATCAATTGTTCACCGCCTGCATGAAGGCGCTGTAGGCGCGCTTAAGCCAACGCGATGCGTTCGCGCTGGAAGCGCAACTGGATGCGGCGGCGGAGTTCGCGGTCCACCGCCCACTGCTCCATGGGGATGGTGCGCTGGCGCAGGCGGACCACCACCGCGGCGCCGTTGAGGCTCTGCAGGCCGAGCACTTCCAGCGGCCCCTGCAGACTGGCGCGGAAGTTGGGGTCGGAGGCCAGCTCGGCGCCGATACCTTCGAGCACCGTCTGCACCCGCGCCAAATCCTCTTCGAAGGGCAGCGAGAGGTCGAGGATGGCGCAAGAGTAATCCTTGGTCAGGTTGGTGTACTCGTTGACCGAGCTGTTGTGAAAGATATGCACGCTGCCGTCGTCGCCGCGCAGCACGATGATGCGCAGCTTCAGCGCCTCCACCAGCCCCGTTTTGCCGTTGATGGTGACCACGTCACCCACCCGGATCTGACTCTCCAGAATCAGGAAGATGCCGACGATCATATCGCGCACCACGGTCTGCCCGGCGAGGCCGATCGAAACGCCCACCACGCCCGCGCCCGTCAGGATGGGGGTGGTGTCGATGTTGACCTCGCGCAGCGCCATCATGCCGGCGACGGCAACGATCACCAGCGCAGCGAGGCCGCGCAGCAGACGGCCCACGGTTTCAATCCGCTTACGCCGTTCGGCCCAGTCGCGCGGTTCGATTTCCGGGGCGGCGAGCACCCTCTGCAGATGGGCGATGAAGAAGTCGGTGATCCGGGCCAGGATAAATGCGCCGGTAAAGATCAGCAATATGTGCAGGCCCGGCCCCATGGCCCAATCGCTCAACTCGCGGAAGGTGATGGGCGGCAGACTACGTTCGGCCCCCCGCGCCAGTATCAGTCCCGCCACGAGCAGGGCTACCGCCGTCAGCAGGGTGCGGCCGAGGCGGCGGGACTCCGGCCGCGGTCCCCAGCGGCGCAGCCAGCGTTGCAGGAGCCAGATACAGGCCAAAAAGGCCGCCACCACCGCTGCCGCCAGTACCGCGGCGGGAAGCAGGTGTTGCCAGAGCGGCTCGAACACCATAGCGGGCGTAGTGGAGCTCATGAGACCATGAAAGAGTTGAGGGACAAGGAGCACGGCATGAGGAATCTTCGCGGGTGGTCAGGGCTGTTCACAGCCATTTTGGCGGGGTGTCTTACGGCGTGGGCGCAATCGCCCATCCAACTAACTGTGGACGCCTCGCAGGCGCCGCTCAAGGTTCTCTACACCCATATGACGCTGCCGGTGAAGCCCGGACCGCTCACGCTGCTGTACCCGAAATGGATACCCGGCGAGCATGAGCCCGACGGACCCATCGGGAACCTTACCGGGCTTAAGTTTACCGCGAACGGCAAAGTGATTCCCTGGACGCGCGATACGCTGGATGTGTTCACCTTCCACCTCGACATTCCGCCGGGGGTCTCCTCCCTCGACGTATCGTTCGACTATCTCGAAGCGGTGGCGGGTGAGTACAGTTCCGGCGGCTCCGCCACGGCCAAGCTGGTGGATGTGAACTGGAACCAGGACCTGCTTTATCCGGCGGGCATCCCGGCGGAGCAGATTCAGGTGGATGCCAAATTGCTGCTGCCGCCCGACTGGCAATACGGCACGGCGCTGCCGGTGGCCGCGGGGAACGGCAATGAAATCAGCTTCAAAACCGCACCGCTCGACCTGCTGGTGGATTCGCCGGTCATCGCCGGCGAGTACATGAAGAAGATCGACATCACGCCGCCGGGGGAGCCGATTTATCACGAGTGGGACATCGCCGCCGACAGCGCCGAGGCGCTGGCCGTGCCGCCGCAACTGATCGAGGGGATGAAGAACCTGGTGGCCGAGACGGGCGTGGCCTTCGGGGCGCGCCACTACCGCGATTATCACTTCCTGTTGACGCTGAGCGATCACGTGGCGCACTTCGGCCTCGAACACCACGAGAGCGACGACAGCCGGCTGCCGGAGCGGATCATGCTGCAGCCCAACGGGAGCAACGAGGTGGGCTTTCTGCTTTCGCATGAGTTCGTACACTCGTGGAACGGCAAATTCCGGCGGCCGGCCGATCTGGCTTCGCCGCCCTATGAAGCACCCATGCAGACCGACCTGCTGTGGGTGTATGAAGGCCTGACCGATTACCTCGGCCATGTCTTTCCCACCCGCGCCGGCATGTGGACGCCGGGCGATTTCCGCGACTTCATGGCCGGCGTCGCGGCGGAGTTGGGGCCGGGACGGCCGGGGCGGACCTGGAAGCCGCTGCTCGACACCGCGGTATCGGTGCCGGGGATGTTCGAGAACGGGGATGCGCACTGGATCAACTGGCGGCGCGATACCGACTACTACGATGAAGGCGACCTGATCTGGCTGGAGGTGGCGACCATCCTCCACGACCAGAGCCACGGCGCCAAGTCCATGGAAGACTTCCTGCGCCTCTTTTATGGCGGCCCCAACCACGGCCCGGAGCTGAAGCCCTACACCTTCGAGCAACTGGTCGCCGCGCTCAACCAGGTGCAGCCCTATGACTGGGCGGCGTACTTCCATGAACGGTTGAACTCGACCTCGCCCCTGCCGCCCACCGGCGGCCTGGAGGCGAGCGGATGGCATTATGTGCTGGACGGCGCCGGGGTGCGCGGCGCGGGTGACCTCGAGTATTCGATCGGCTTGGAACTCGACGGCCAGGGCAACGTGGTGGACTCCATCGTCGGCAGTCCGGCCTACAAGGCGGGCATTGTCAGCGGCATGAAGGTGGTGGGGGTGAACGGGCGCGTCTACACCCGGGCGCTGATGGGTGACGCGGTGGTCAACAGCAAGAACGCCTCCGGACCGATCCGGTTGCTGGTGGTGAATGACGATTATTACAAGACCTGCCTGGTGGACTACCACGCCGGACCCATGGCGCCCCGCCTGGTGCGCAACCATAAGCCGGATTATTTGAGCCAGATCCTCGCGCCACTGGTGCATTGAGGGCCGAGTGAGCGAAAATCACAGGGATGCCCGCCTCCCCGCGCACGCTATTTGAAAAAGTCTGGGAGCGGCACGTGGTGACCGCTCCGCCGGGTCAGCCCGCGCTGCTCTACATTGACCTGCACCTGGTGCACGAGGTCACCTCGCCACAGGCCTTCGAGGGCCTGCGGACGGCGCAGCGCAAGCTGCGGCGGCCCGATCGCACCTTCGCCACCATGGATCACGATGTGCCGACCGATGAGCGGCCATTTAAGATTTTGGACACTGAGGCGGAGGCACAGTTGGCCGTGCTGGCGAAGAACTGCCGCGAGTTCGGGGTGAGGTTGTTCGACCTCGACAGCCCCGAGCAGGGCATTGTGCACGTCATCGCGCCCGAGTTGGGGCTGACGCAGCCGGGCATGACCATCGTCTGCGGCGACAGCCACACCTCGACCCACGGCGCCTTCGGGGCGCTGGCCTTCGGCATCGGCACCAGCGAGGTCGAGCACGTCTTCGCCACGCAGTGTTTGTGGCAGAGCCGTCCGCGCACGCTGCGCATCGCGGTCGAGGGCGCGCTGCCGCCGGGGGCGACGGCCAAGGACCTGATCCTGCATGTGATCGGGGACATCGGTACCGACGGCGCCACCGGGCACGTGATCGAGTACGCCGGCAGCGCCATCCGCGGGCTGAGCATGGAAGAGCGGATGACGGTGTGCAACATGTCCATCGAGGCGGGGGCGCGGGCGGGGATGATCGCCCCCGATGCCACCACGGTGAACTACCTGCGCGGGCGGCGGTACGCGCCCCAGGGCGAAGCCTTCGAGCGGGCGGCCGCCGACTGGCTCAGCCTGGCGGGCGATGCGGGGGCGAACTTCGACCGCGAGCTGCGGTTCGAGGCGGCGGCGATCGAGCCGCAGGTGACCTGGGGGACCAGCCCGGGGATGGTGGCGCCGGTGAGCGGCGCGGTGCCCAATCCGGCGGCGATGGATGACGCTTCGCGGCGGCAGGCGGCGGAGCAGGCGCTGGCGTACATGGACCTGCGGCCGGGCATGGCGATCCGCGACATTGCCGTGCAGCGGGTGTTCATCGGCTCCTGCACCAACGCGCGGCTGGAGGATCTGGAGCGGGCGGCGGCCATCGCGCGCGGCAAGCGGGTGGCGGCGGGGGTGCGGGCCATGGTGGTGCCGGGTTCGCAGGCGGTGCGGCGGGCGGCGGAGGAGCGCGGGCTGGACCGCATCTTCCGCGAAGCGGGCTTCGAATGGCGGCAGCCGGGGTGCAGCATGTGTCTGGGCATGAACCCCGATATCCTGCAACCCGGCGAGCGCTGCGCCTCGACCAGCAACCGCAACTTCGAGGGCCGGCAGGGAGCCGGCGGACGCACCCATCTGGTCAGCCCGGAGATGGCGGCCGCGGCCGCCTGCGCCGGTCACTTTGTGGACGTGAGGGAGTGGGTATGAAGCCGTTTACCAGGCTTTCCAGCCGCGTGATGGCGCTCGACCGCGCCCATGTGGACACCGATCAGATCATCCCCAAACAGTTTTTGAAGACGGTGGGGCGGGCGGGGCTGGGGCGGGGCCTGTTCTTCAACTGGCGTACCGACCCCGGCTTCGTGCTCAACCGTCCCGATGCGCAGGGGGCGCAGATCCTCGTCGCCGGGGAGAACTTCGGCTGCGGCAGCTCGCGCGAGCACGCCGCCTGGGCGCTGCTCGACTACGGCATCCGCTCGGTGATCGCGCCTTCCTTCGGCGATATCTTCTACAACAACTGCTGCAAGAACGGACTGCTGCCGGTGCGGCTGCCGCAGGCGGCGGTCCATAAGCTGATGAGCGCCGAGTGGCTGACGGTGGACCTGCCGTCGCAGACGGTCACCGGCGCGGGCGAGCCGATACGGTTCGACATGGATGCCTTCCGCAAGCAATGCCTGCTCGAGGGCTGGGACGACATCGCGCTCACCCTGCGGCACGCGGCCGAGATCGGCGCTTACGAGGAGAAACACACATGAACATGGGACTGAAAGACCGGGTGGCTATCGTGGCCGCCGCCAGCACCGGGCTGGGGCGGGCGGTGGCCGAGGGATTGGCGGCCGAAGGCGCGCATCTGGCGCTCTGCGCCCGCCAACCGGAACGGCTGCAGGCCACCGCCGATGCCCTCCGCAAGCAACACGGCGTGCGGGTGCTGGCCCAGGCCTTCGATGTGACCGACGCGGCGGCGGCAGCCGCTTTTGTGGGCGCGGTGCACAAGGAATTTCAGCGCCTCGACATCTGCGTCACCAATGCCGGCGGCCCGCCCTCGAAGCCGTTCTCCACCACCACGCTGGAGGAGTGGCGGCAGGCGACCGAGCTGAACCTGATCAGCCACGTCAGCTTCTGCAAGGCGGCGCTGCCCATCATGCAGCAGGCGCGCTGGGGACGGCTGTTGATGGTGACCTCGGTGGCGGTGAAGCAGCCGATTGACGGGCTGGTGCTGTCGAACACGGTGCGCGGGGCGGTGCCGGGGCTGGTGCGCACCCTGGCCAACGAGTACGGGCCGTTCAACGTGCTGGTCAACAACATCTGCCCCGGCTACACGCTGACCGACCGGCTGATCGAGCTGGCCAGGGTGAAGGCGCTGGCCCAGGGGGTGACGCCGGAGGAGGCCTACCAGGGCTGGGCTCAGAATACGGCGCTGCGGCGGCTGGCCGAGCCGCGCGAGTTTGCCGACGCGGCCGTCTATCTTTGCTCCGAGCGGGCGAGTTATATTACCGGCCAAAGCCTGCTGGTGGACGGCGGCTTCTACAAAGGCGCGCTCTAAACGTCTATAATCCCGGGCCAAGGAGCTGGGAGGCTCCCTCGTGTGGAGAAACGCCGGAAGCTGATTGCTGTCCCGTTGTGGGTAATTTTGCTGCTCTGCGTGGGTGCGGCGGCGCAAGCGCTGCAATCCCCGTCTCAAATTCTCCATATGCCGGTCGGTGCGGACCGCACGCTGGCCGATTACGGGCAGATCGCCCGCTACTTCCACTACCTGGCGCAGAACTCACCGCGCATGCAGATGCAGAATCTCGGTCCCACCACCGACGGACATGAGTTCCTGCTGGCGGCTTTCTCCTCGCCCGACAATCTCCAAGCGGCGGGCCGGTACCGCGACATCGCGCGGCAGTTGGCGCATCCGCGCGGATTGACCGAGGCGCAGCTTGACGGATTGGTGGCGCAGGGTAAGCCGATTGTGCTGATCACCTGCAACATCCACTCCACCGAGATCGCCTCCTCCCAGATGGCGCTGGAACTGGCCTGGTCGCTGGCCACGGCCACCAATCCGACCGTGCGGCAGCGGGAGCAGGACATGATCATCCTGCTGGCGCCCTCGCTCAATCCCGACGGCGAGGTGCTGGTCACCGACTGGTATCGCAAATATCTGGGCACGCCCTACGAGGGCGGCAGCATGCCCTGGATCTACAACCATTACACCGGCCACGACGACAACCGCGATTGGTACATGCTGACCCAGAAAGAGACGCTGGCCATGACCCACGCGGTGTACGCCGAGTGGTACCCGCAGGTGTGGCTGGATGAGCACCAAATGGGCGAGACGGGGCCGCGGCTGTTCGTCCCACCCTACGCCGACCCCATCGCGCCCTCGGTCAGCCCGTTGATGTGGCGGGGCATCAACCGCATCGGCGCCAACATGGCCTGGCGGCTGGAGCAGCGCGGCAAGGCGGGGGTGGTGGACCACTACGAGTTTGACGCCTACTATCCCGGCTCGGTGGACAGCAACCCCGAGTTCAAGAACATGTTCGCGCTCATTATCGAGGCGGCCTCGGCCGCCATCGCCACGCCGCTGCATCTCAACCCGACCGATCTGCGCGGCGGCGGCAAGGGGCTGCCCGATTACACCGTGACCTCGAACTTCCCCCATCCCTGGCCGGGCGGGACGTGGAGTCTGCGCGACATCATGGACTACGAGCGCATCGCCACCGACGCCATGCTGGGGACGGTGGACCTGCACCCGAAGGATTTTCTCAGCGGCGTGGCGGCCATGGCGCGGGAGCAGATCGCCGCCGGCGACCCCAATGTGTACTGGCGGATTCCCCGCCGGCAGCGCGATCCGGTGGGGGCGGCGCGGCTGGCGCAGGTGATGACCGACAATGCCGTGCAGGTGCTGGCCACCCCGCGCGAGTACCTGGTTCCCACCGCGCAAGCCTACGGCAAGTACGCCCAGGAGCTGCTGGGGATTCAGCAGTATCCCGAGGTGCGGGCGGCGGCGGGTGACCCCATCCTGCAGCCCTACGATGTCACCGCCTGGTCGCTGCCGCTGATGATGGGGGTGGAGATATCGAAGGGCGCGGCGCCCGATGCCGCCGGCGCCCATGCCTTCACCGCCGCTGACTATCCGGCGGGCGGGTTGTCGGGAACCGGCGCGGTATACGCGCTGTCGCGCGATTCGGACGCGGCCTTCAAGCTGGTGAATGCCGCCTGGAAGGCGGGCATGGCGGTAAGCACTGCGCCCGGCGGCATGTTGCTGCTGCCCGCCGCGCCCGGCCTGGCGGAGCTGGCGCAATCCAACCACGTCACCCTGCAGGGCGAGACGGCGATGCCCGCCGGCGCGGTACCGCTGCCGCCGGTGCGCGTCGGATTGTACAAGCCCTGGACGGCGAACATGGACGAAGGCTGGACCCGCTTCGTTCTCGACCAGTACGGTTTCGCCCCGAAGAGCCTCGATAACGCGGCGGTGCAGGCGGGGAATCTGCGCCCAGCCTACGACGCCATCATCATCCCCGACATGTCCACCGCGCAGCTCCGCAACGGCCTGCCGCCGTCCCAGATGCCCGCGCCCTACGCCGGCGGCATCGGCGCCAGGGGCGAGGCCGCGCTGCAGGAGTTCGTGCGCGCCGGCGGCACGCTGATCACCCTCGGCCGCTCGAGCGAGTGGGCGATGGAGAGCTTCCACCTGCCGGTGACGAACGCTCTGGCGCGCGTGCAGCCGGACGCCTTCTCCAGTCCCGGCTCCCTGCTGCGCGTGCATCTCGACCCCGCCGCGCCGGTAAACTTCGGCATGCCGGACGAGGCCGCCATCTTCGTGGATGAACCGCTGGCCTTCGCCACCCGCCCCGCTCCGCCCGAACAGAAGACAACGGTGCTGGCCGAGTACCCCTCCCGCGGCGACGAGATCCTGCTCTCGGGCTGGATTCGCGGCGCCGACCTGCTCGCCCGCCGCGCCGCCGCCGTCAGCCTCTCCGAAGGCGCCGGCCGCATCGTCCTCTTCGGTTTCCGCGTCCAGAACCGCGCTCAGACGGAGGGCACGTTCAAGATGCTGTTCAACGCGATTCTGACGGCCGCGCGAGGAAGATAAGCTCTTAGCCTTTAGCTCTTAGCTATTAGGGCGTAGAGCGCAGAGGTTTGCCTGCGTGCGAGGATTCCCACGCTCCAAAAGCAAGAGCGCGCCCTTGCGGGCGCGCCCTAACAGCTAACAGCCAAGAGCCAACAGCGAACCGTCGCCTACTTCCGTCCGGCGTCGTACCTTTTCCCCACCTCTTCCCAGTTCACCGCATTCCACCAGGCGGTGAGGTAATCGCCACGGCGGTTCTGGTACTTGAGGTAGTAGGCGTGTTCCCACACGTCGTTGCCCATCACCGGGTAATGGCCGTCCATAATCGGGCTGTCCTGGTTGGCGGTGGAGATGACCTCCAGCTTGCCGCCTTTGAGCACCAGCCATGCCCATCCGGAGCCGAAGCGCTTCAGGCCGGCATCATTAAATTTAGTCTTGAAGGCTTCAAAGCCGCCCAGTTCCTTGTCGATGGCCTGCGCCAGCGCGCCCGCGGGCTGGCCGCCGCCCTTGGGGCTCATGATCGTCCAGAACATGCTGTGGTTGGAGTGGCCGCCGGCGTTGTTGCGCACCGCGGTGCGGATCGCCTCCGGCACCTTCGAGTTGATGCCGCGCAGCAAATCGTCGAGCGAAAGCGATTGCAGGTCGGCGTGATCCTTGAGCGCGGCATTGAGATTGTTGACGTAGGCTGCGTGGTGCTTCTCGTGATGCAGGTGCATCGTCGCCTCGTCCACCACGGGCTCGAGGGCGTTGTAGGCGTAGGGCAGCGGGGGCAGGGAAAAGGGCATGGGTTCCTCCGTCTAAGGTGTCTCTCTTAGTGTAAGGCAGTGAACCGTGAACTGTGGACCGAGAACAGTTCTGGACGGAGGAGGACGGGAAGTCGGCGCGGCGCGCGCGATGAATTAAGAAGTAGCGACGGCGGCGGTGTTGGGCACTTGCGACCAAGCCTGGTAGCCGCCGTCGAGGTCGGTGACGGGGTGGCCCCAGGCTTGGAGCAGGCTGGCGGCGGCGGAGGAGCGGTAGCCGCTCTGGCAATAGGTCACGACGGGGCCTGGGGGCAACTCGGCCCGGCGTGCGGGGAGCTGGCTGAGCGGAATGTGGAGGCTGCCGGGGATGGCGCCCGACTCGCGCTCGCCGGGGGTGCGGACATCGAGCACCGCGGGCGGCGCCGGGCGGCGCAGTTGTTCGGCCAGTTCGGCGGGAGAGAGGCGGGCGCGGCCGGCGAGCAGATCGTCGCGGTCGCGCAGTGATTCCATGCCGCCGGCCAGAAAGCCGGCTACGCGATCGAAACCGATGCGGCCCAGGCGCACCGCGGCCTCGCGCTCACGGCCGGGGTTGGCGATGATCACGATGGGCGATTGCGGCGAGAGCAAGGTCCCGCACCAGGTGGCAAAGGAGCCGTCCAGCGGGATATTGATCGCTCCGCGCCAGTGGGCGCGCGCATGGGGCGCCGCGCCGCGGGTGTCCAGGACGGTGGCGCCGGCGGCCTGAGCCGCTTCCGCCTCGGCGGCGGTGAGCGGCTGTAGAGAGTGCAGCAGGGCGGAGTGCAAGCTGGGGTGCTCCTGGGAGTTGAGCACCGCGTCGTAGGTGAAGTAGGCGGGGGCATCGGGCTGGTCGGCCAGCACCAGCCGCAAGAATTCGTCTTTCGACATGGGCTGTAAGGCGTAGTTCAGCTTGCGCTGCTCGCCCATGGTGGAGACGGTGTCACGTCCCAGCTTTTTGCCGCAGAGCGAGCCTGCGCCGTGGGCGGGATAGATGAGGGTCGCATCGGGCAGCGGCAAAAGCTTCTGATGGAGCGATTGATAGAGCAGCTCGCCCAACTCGCGTGCCGACCAGCCGAGCGCCGCGCGCAGATCAGGACGGCCCACGTCGCCGATGAAAAGCGTGTCGCCGGTGAGCGCGGCTTTGGGCGATTCGGCGCCCGGTTCGAACACCAGCAGGGTAATGGACTCGGGAGTGTGGCCGGGCGTATGCAGAATCTGCAGGTTGCCATGGCCCAGCGGCAGACGCTCGCCATCGGCCAGCGCGCGGAAGGGATAGGTCGCCTGGGCGCGCGAACCGAGACAGATCTCCGCCCCGGCGCGTTCGCGCAACTCGAGATGGCCGGCGAGGAAGTCGGCGTGGAAATGGGTGAGGAAAACGTACTGTATGCGGACGCCGAGCTTGGCGGCGGCTTCGAGGTAGATCTCGATGTCGCGCTGAGGGTCCACAACCGCGGCCACGCCCGCCGTCTCGTCGGCGACGAGGTAGGAGGCGTGTGCCAGACATCCCAGGTAAAACTGCTGTACCAGCATGAGTATTTCTCTTAGATTACATCGGCCGGGCGGATGCGGCGGAGCTTGCCCGGCGGCAGGTCGCCCAGCGCCAACTTGCCGACACGCACGCGGACCAGTTCTTCCACCCGGTGCCCGACCGCCTCCACCATGCGCCGCACCTGCCGGTTCTTCCCCTCACGCAGAACAATCTCCACCCAGCCGGGCCGCTTCAGGGCCCGCACCGGGCAGGGCGCGGCGCGTTCGTCGCGGCCGATGTCGAGGCCGCCGCCGAGGCGGGCCAGCGTGGCCGCGTTCATGGGCGGCGTGACCCGCAGGTGGTAAGTTTTGGCCACCTTCAACTCGGGATTGGCGACGCGCTCGGCGAAGACGCTGTCGTTGGTGACGAGCAGCAGCCCGCTGGTGTCCTGATCGAGTCTTCCCACGGAGAAATACCATTGATAGGGGCGGGCCCGTGCCCGGCTGGGCCGCCCATCCCGCTTTTCCTGACCCGGCATTTCGAGTTGGGGGCCGAGCAGGTCGTAGATGGTGGGGCGGCCGCGGGGGTCGCCGTGGCTGGTAAGGTAGCCCACGGGCTTGTGCAGCGCCCAGTACATCGGCTGCGGCCGCTGCAGCGGCTGTCCATCGAGGGTGATGCGCTGGCGCTCCGGCGCCACCCACTGCTGCGGGTCGTGCGCCACCCGACCATCCACCTGCACCCGCCCGGCGGCGATCCACTGCGCGGCCACGGTGCGCGAGGCCAGCCCGGCGCGGGACAGCGCCCGGTCAAGCGTCATCTCCGGTTTGTCGGCGCGCGCCGGCTTGCGCCGCGTGGCGGTGGGCTGAAAGGTGCGTATCACAAGTTTTCTCTCGCGTCCCGCAGCGAGACTTCACAATCTAGGTCGCTCAGCCCGTCGCTGTTCTCCAGTCGTTGCCGGGCATGATCCGCTTCATAAACTCATCGAAGAGTGGGACCGTGAACGCGGTGTCGCCGTGGCTGGGGCTCCAGATCATGCCTTTGCGGATCAAACCGTCGCGGGTGGGTCCCAAGGACTGCACCGTACGCCTGAGCTGCACGGCAATATCTCCTGAGCGGTGTGCCTCAGAGCCCAGCTCAGCCATCGCGCGCAAGTACCGCTTCTCCGCGGGAGTAAGGCGATCAAATCGCACTCGGAAGAAGCTTTCGTCCAGCGCGGCAACGGCTTGGGAAAAGGCTCCCAAAACATCGTCTTTTGTGATGGGGCTTTCGGTCGCTACATCCCAGGCGTATTTGCCCCATTCTTGTAGAAAGTAGGGATAGCCGCGTGTCTGCTCGATGATGGCATCCACTGCGGCCGCGCTGATGGCGGCATTTTCCTTCTCGACCGGCTTGACAATCGCGTCGCGTGCGTCACAGCTATTGAGCGGGCCAATTTCCGGAAAATCGAACAGGCGCTCGGCATACGATTTGGCCCTCCCCATGCTGGCACGCAGTTGTGGCAACCCGGCGCCGACGATGGTCACGGGAAGTTTCTGCTGCGAGCACCGATGCAACGCGGCAATGAGGGCGGCCAATTGTGACTCCTCCACATACTGCAATTCGTCCACAAAGAGGACAAAGGCCGTTCCTGCCGCTTGCGCCACCTCGCCCACCTGTTCCAACAGGGCAGTCAGATCTGCCTCGAGGTCGCCATTGTCAGCCAATCCGGCTTCTGGCTCGTAATCGAAGCCGACCTCAATATCGTTGTACTTGAGCTTTAGGGTACGGGCAAAGCCTGCCAGCGCCCGCAGCCCACGAATCGCCAGATCCCTGGCTGCAGAGGCTCGGCTCAAACCCAGCAGTGCCACGCGAATCGGCGGAGCAAGCATGGCGGGCAGAGATCGGCCCTCGGGCGCTTCTACCCGAACGGTGTGAGTGCCTGCCCGCGCGGAGTCCCTCAAAATTTGATCCAGCAATACAGTTTTGCCGACCCCTCTGAGGCCCACCAGCACCACGCCCTTGGTCGGTCGGCCGAGCCGCAGACGGTGAATCCGCAACTCCAGATCCTCTCGGATCGCGTCGCGCCCCGCCAATTCCGGTGGCGGCGTACCCGCGCCGGGAGCGAAGGGGTTGAGAACCGGGTCCACCCTGCAAGTATACAGAGTTTAGCCAAAAGTCATAACTTGCCTAATTCGCGTAGAGACGGCAAACCGCGCCCTACCCCTGGTCCATGCTTCCGGTCACGCCCTGGAAGCCGTGGCGCGCCTGCTTGACCAGGTACTTGATGACGCGGGCGTCGTCGTAGGCCATGGCGAGGTTGTGGTTGAGGGTGGAGAAGCAGGAGAGGCTGCATGACTGCTTCATGGTGGTCAGTTCCTCGACCACGAACTTGTGATGGCCGACCGTGCCCCAGTCGTGGGAGGCGGAGTAGAGGGGGAAGCAGGGGGCGAGGGTTCCGTCCACGCGCACGATGAGCGAGTTCTGGCCGGCGCGGCAGGGCCAGGGGCCTTGTTCGCCGCGCATGAAGCGCTTCATCTGCTCGAGGCGCTGGACGGAGTCCACCATCTTGTAGCCGGCGCGGTTCTTCTCGATGATCCAGTCAATGGTTTCGTCCACCCGCGGCCAGTCGTCGCGGGTGATGTAGGTTTCGTTGCGCTCCAGGTGTTTGAAGTCGCCGTGCTCGGTCATGGGCGATTCGTTAATGTGGTAGTCGGTGGAGATGCCGCTGTCGTGGGCGATCTCGGTGAGCTCGCGCACGTCCACCAGGTTGTTGCGGCAGATGTTGATGTTGAAGAAGACGGTGAAGCCGTAGCGGTATTGGCGTTTGATCAGGTAGTCGAAGTAGTTGCGGATGGGGGCCAGCGCCTTGGGCAGGCTGGGCTTGATCGCGACCGAATCCACCGCCAGATTGACGGTGGCCACGCCGGCGTCGCCCAGCCAGTCAATGACTTCCGGACGGAGCAGGCGGCCGTTGGTGGGCAGATAGACCCACATGCCCTTCTTCGCCGCGTAGTCCACGACTTTGTGGACGAACTGCGGGCGCAGCAGCGGCTCGCCGCCCATCAGCGCCAGCACGCCGGTGCCGCGGTCGGAGAGCCAGTCGAGCGCGGCGCGGGCCACCGGCTCGGTCATGCCCTTGACGCTGTTGTTGTAAGCCCAGCAGTAGTGGCAGTCGAGGTTGCATTTCCACTCGGTGAACAGGTAGGCGATGATGGGGTGGAAGTCACCCGGCAGCAGGCGCGAGCGCATGTAGGGGAACATCCAGCCGCGCAGGCCGCGGTAGATCTGCGGGATCGTCCAGTGCCGCTCGGGCGGGGTGCGGTCGGGCGGCGAGTTCAGGTCTTCCCCGGCGGTGGCGGCCAGGGCAGGGAAGCGCGGGTAGGGCGGAGCCGGAAGCGAAAGACCGGCGGGCGGCTGGTACCCGGGTGTGGCCGAATTGGCGCCCATCAGGAACTGGTGCAGGGTGACGTCGAGCCTGGAGGGCGGCGGTGTCGTGGATGGGCGCGGGACCCCGGGCGGCTTCGCCATTCGGCCCGCTTGAGGCTCGAGTTCAGGCATGAGCAAGCTCCTGCTGGTTCAGTTCCCGTTCCAACTCCGCCAGCCGGTCGGCGATGCCGGCTTCAAGTTGCGCCCGGTTCTGCCGCCGGTCGGCGATGTCCTCGCGGTAGCGGCGCAGGAAATAGTCAATGGTTTCGACCCGGATGCGGATGGAGCCGGTGGGCTTGTTCTCGTCCAGGTCCTTGAAGGAGAAGTAGGGCGTGCCCGAACTTTCGATGATGCTCTCGACCACGCCATAGATGGGGGCATCGTGGCCGCACTTGAAGCTCGAGATCTCCAGCGCCACCAGGTTGGGGTGGCGGGCGGTGAATTTCGCCGCCCAGATCTTGTGGTTGGTGGAGGCCGAGTAGGAATTTTTCCAGACGTCGCTGATGTCCCGCGCGTCCTGGATGCTGCCGGCTTGCACCTCGGCGCCGAACAAGCGCTCGAGCAGGTCGTCATCCATGGGCAGCAGCGACTGCGAGAACACCGGGTAGCCGAGCTTGCTGAACTCGTCCAGGATCTCGTGGTTGAGGCCGGGGTCGTGGTGGTAGGGTCGGCCCAACATGACCAGGCCGACCCGGTCCTCGCGTTCGAGCTGGTCGAGCACCTGACGGGCCTTCTGGCGCATTTCGCCTTCATAGACGGACATGGCTGTCCACCCGGCCGCGACGGCCTTTTCGTTCTCCGTTTCACTCAGGCCGAGGATGGGGTTGAAGGTCTGGTAGAGCTGCTGGGCGAGCAGCGGGCGATCACCGAAGTTGAGCACCGGGCCGAGGAAGCGGACCCCCGCCTCGGCGAAGAGATTGGATTCCTTGATGAAGGCGGCCTTGGCCGTCTCCGGCGTGGCGGTGACGGTGGGGCAGGCGTTGGAGCCGGTGAGGTGGGTGAGCGGGGTGTGGAGCACATCCACCATGGCAAAGAAGATGGCGTCGAGCGGTTTTTTGGTGTGCTTGGTGGCCAGCAGGTCGTGGACGTGGGCGATGCCGATTTTGGCGGGGAAGCAGGGGTCAATCGCCCCGCGGCTGGCGCCGGCGCGGTACAACTCGGGGCTGGTGAAGTCGCTGTAGACGATGTTTTCGCCCTTCACCCCGAGCGCCTGCAGGTAGCCGTTGTAAAACGGCGCGTAGACGTAGGTGTTGAGCACGCGCGGGATGCCGATGCGGATTTGCTTGCGCGACTCGAACAGCAGCGCCCGCTGTTTGGCCGTCGCCGTCCAGGCGCGACCGCTGGGCGGCTCGGCCACCGGTTCGGGGGCGCGCATGCGGAAGGCCTCGTGGGCGGCGAGGTCCACCAGGTTGGGATGGGCGGCGCGCAGGGCATCGAGCTCGGACTTGATGTCCTTCATCGCCCCCAACTCCTCGACCGTGCCTTTCTCGCAGGTGGCGATGATCAGGCGCTGCTCGCCCGCCTGCATGGGGACCTTGGATTTGAAGGTTGGATTGGCCAGCGACTCGGGAGAGATGAGGTCCGGCTTGCCGGCGGCGTGCACGTCAATGAAGGTGCGCAGGCAGTTGTTCTTGCAGAAGTAGCAGCGGGTGGCTTCGTTGCGGGTGGTCCGGTAAGAGATGCCGGCCACCGCGTCGAGGCCGATGAAGGTCGTCTGCCGTCCGCGCCGCCACAGGCGCAGCGCCTCGACGGCGGCGCCGATGGCGCCCGATTCGCCGCAGTGCTGGTGGACGATGATCTCGGCGGCCTCGCTTCCCTGGGCGCCGCCGGAGGCGCGGAAGCTGGAGCGGATGAAATCCACCTCGGCCTTGACCGCCGCCAGATTGTTCTGCGTGCCGCCTTGCAGCACGAAGCGCGAGCCCAGCGCCGCCAGATTGGGAATGGCGGCGACGTAGAGGAATACGTTTTTGGGCAGCACCGCCGCCAGGCCGGCGAGGATCTCCTCCGCCCGCCAGCCCTGGCGCTGGAAGCTGACGATGTCGCTCTGCATGAACACCGCGCAGCCGTAGCCGAAGACCGGCATGGTCTGGGCGGAGAAGGCCAGGTCGGCGTACTTTTCCACCGGCACGCCGAAGCCCTCGGCGGTGGACTGCAGGAAGTAGCCGTTGCCGGCCGAGCACTGGGTGTTGAGCTTGAAGTCCTTGACCCGCCCGTCCTTGAGAACGATGAGCTTGATGTCCTGCCCGCCCACGTCCACGATGACGTGGGGGTCGTCGTAGAAGAGCATCGCCGACTCGGTGTGGGCCACGGTCTCGACCAGCGCCACATCGGCGTGCAGCACGTCCTTGAGGATGTCCTTGGCGTAGCCGGTGGTGCCGACGCCCAGAATTTCGAGCTTGGCGCCCTGCTCTTCGACCCGGCGGCGCAGCTCGCCGATGACCTCGATGGTGTCCTGGATCGGATTGCCCTTCGAGAGCTGGTACACCTTGGCCAGCACCTGGCGATGCTCGTCGAGAAGAGCGACCTTGGTCGAGGTCGAGCCGCCATCGAGGCCGAGAAAGCCCTGAATGGCGGCCCCGGCGGGGAACGCAGCCGGTTGGAAGGGGACGCGGCGGAACTGACCGCGGAACTCGGCCAGCGCCTCGGGCGACTCGACCAGGCCCTTGCCGCCGCTTTTGAGCTTCTCTTCCCGGCGGCCGACGTCGAGGTAGTCGAGCAAGGCGTCAGTGCCGGCGTAGATGCCGACCTCGGCATCCTCGTCGCGGCCGAAGGCGATGGCGCCGAGGGCGGCGTAGTACTGGGCGTTTTCGGGGACGCGGATCAGGTCTTCCGGCGTCGCGCCGGCGGGGATCTCGACCTTGCGCTCCTGCCAGATACGCGGGATGTTGGCCTGCCAGGCCTCGCGCAGCCCGCGGATGAAGGAGTTGGGACCGCCCAACAGCAGCACGTGCGGGCGCAGCGTGTTGCCGCGGGTGAGCACGCTCAGGTTCTGCAGCACGATGGCCTCGAAGAGCGAGGCCATCAACTCATCGTTGGGGGTGCCGGCCTTTTGCAGGCTGTTGATGTCGGTTTCGGCGAAGACGCCGCACTTGCCCGCCACTTTGTGCAGCTTGATGCCGTGGTAGCCCTGGTCACAGAGCTGGGCGGCGGGGATCTGGAGCTTGGCGTTGATCTTGTCAATCACCGCGCCGGTGCCGCCGGCGCACTTGTCGTTCATGGAGGGGATTTTCTTCTTCCGCCCGCTCTGATCGCCATCCTTGAAAACGATGATCTTGGCGTCCTGGCCGCCCAACTCGACCACCGAGTAGACCTCGGGGTGCTGCTGCTCGACCGCCAGGGCGACGGCGGTAACCTCCTGCACGAACTTGGCGCCGATCAGCCCGGCCAGAGGGCCGGCCCCGGAGCCGGTCACAAAGATGCGGTCGCGGCCGGCTTGGAGGTCCGCCTCCTCCTGCAGGCGGCGCAGGAACTCCAGCACCTTCTCCGGCTGCTTGGTTTCGTGGCGCTGGTAGTCGCGCCATACGACGGCGCCGGTTGCGGCATCGCTCGCCACGGCCTTGACCGTGGTCGAGCCTACATCGAGACCCACCAGGAGTGGCATAGTGTCGTCCTTGCTCAGGCGGCGGTGGCCGCGGCCTGCTTGGCGCCGCGGCGGGCGGCGAAGGGGTTCAGCCAGCGCTCGCGGCGCCGACGGTGGGCGACGTGCAGCACGAACTGCGCCGCCGTGCCGGCGACGCCATGGGGATGGGGCACACGGTAGAATGGCTGCCGCATCTCGGGGTGCCGGGCGGCGTAGGCGCGGACTTCGGGGAGGGTCAGGCCGGTGGAGCGCAGCACCTGCTCCATCTCGGCTTTGGCCTTCACCTTGGCCTCGCCCATCGCCATCTGCACCCGGCTGTGGGCGTTGACCGCGCCCTCGCCGCTGGTCTCGATGGGGAGATAGATCATCTCCGGGAAGTGGCTCACCACCGCCGACTGCGCGCCATCACTTTGTGATGACGGCATGCACCCGAACGGCTTCAGCCCCAGCACCATGTGGCAGAGCTTGTGGACCGAGTAGTAGACGTTCTTGCCGACCTCAAGATGCCCTTCGCCGCCGCGGGCCAGGTTGTTGTAGAAGGGCGCCGCCATGCGCGCCAACTCCTTCTGTGGCACCAGGTGGTGGGTGATGTTCCCCAGCCGTCGGGTGATGCGGTGGTAAAAATGGCACCAGAGAGCTTCGCCGATGACCAGCGCCAGCCACTTTTGGCGGAACTTCAGCTCGTTGACCAGCATCTGCCGCGGCTGCCGCCAGGTGGCCTTGGGATAGGGACAGTCGAGCGTGCGGCGGGCGACGGCGTTGAGCCGCACCTGGTTGATCATATAGGCCACCCAGGTGGCGATGGGTTCGACGATTACCTGCGCGCCTTCCTGTTCGAGAAAGTTGAACATGTGGAAGTTGCCGTCGCCTTCGGTGATCTGGGCCCAGAACTCGCCGGTGATCTTGACCACCGGCCTGACCCGGGTGCGATCCACTGCCACTTGGTTGAGGCGGCCGCGGCACTCGCGCAGCGCGCCCAGGAACTGGCGGCCGTAGAGGTGATCGAGCACTTTGCAGAGCACGCTGCCTGCGTCCCTGATCTTGGGCCGTTGGGCCAGCCATCGGGCTACCGGTTTGGGAGCGCGCTCCATCAGCTCGAAGGGGCGCTGGGTGCGGAGGCGTTCGCAGAGGCCGTCCACCGCCTGCTGGAAGACGCGGTCGGTTTCGCCCTTGTTCACCTCAAAGGGACGGATCTGGTAGATGAGGTCGTTGAGCGCGTCGCCGGCCAGCATGGCGTTGAGCATGCTCATGCCGAAGTTGACGGTGAACTTCAGCCCCGGCTCGCCCGAGGCGGCCTTGATGCCCTCGTTCTGCTGGAACAGCAGCACGCGGAAGTTGCCGAAGCCGGCGTTGGTAAGGGCGTAGCGGTACTCGGCCTCGTACATGCCGAAGCGGCAGGGGCCGCAGGAGCCGGCGGTGAAGAAGACGTAGTGGTCCTCGATCTCCTGCCGGGGGACGCCCGCGGCTTCGAGCTTCTGCAAAAACTGCACCAGGTTGCCGACCGTGAAGTAGGTCGGGTTGCATTGGCCGTTGTTGCCGTACTCCTTGCCCAACTGGAAGGCCGCCACGTCGGGGTCGGGCAGCACCACGCATTTGTAGCCATTGCCCTGAAACGCGGCCTGGATGAGCTTCTCGTGCTTCCAGGTCAGCCCGCCAAAGAGGATGGTGACCAGCGAGCGCTCCTCGCCGGTGAAGGCGCGCTC
>DATBPS010000241.1:0-1997 GCA_036561225.1 Terriglobales bacterium | reverse complement strand
TTCCACCTGGGTGATTTCGCTGGGCACGCCGATGACGATGCGCGGATGCACCAGCACCTTGCGGTTGTGCGCCTTCTGGATGAAGTAGTTCAGCATCTTCTCGGTGACCTTAAAGTCAGCGATGACGCCGTCCTTCATGGGGCGGATGGCCACGATGTTGCCGGGGGTGCGGCCCAGCATCTCCTTGGCTTCCTTGCCCACCGCCTCGACTTCCCCGTTCACCTTGTTGATGGCGACGATGGAGGGCTCATTGACCACAATGCCCT
Source organism: Terriglobales bacterium (assembly GCA_036561225.1). Taxonomy (GTDB): domain Bacteria; phylum Acidobacteriota; class Terriglobia; order Terriglobales; family SCQP01; genus SCQP01. The sequence goes on along the minus strand of DATBPS010000241.1, from coordinate 1,731 downwards.
TGCCGCGGGCAAACACCAGGGTATTGGCGGTGCCCAGATCAATCGCCAGGTCGCTGGAAAAAACGCTGAATAAAGTGCGGAAGCTCATGGGTTGGGCACGCCCGGGGGAAGTCCCACCATAGCATAGCCAGAGTGCAATTCACGCCCGCGCGGTAACCAATACGATTCCCCGAAGGCGGCCTCCGCGGCGCACCCTCGAGCTTAGTGGCTGCTCCAGGGCAGGGCGACCACCTCCGAGCCGGCAACTTCGTGGGCCACCAGCAGCGCATTCCCCGGCCCCAGGCCGAACCACGCCATCGAGTTCTCCTCGAGCGGCACTGGGTCGTGAACGCGGGCGGCCACGGTCATGGTGCCGTCCAGGCTTACGCGCTCGATCGCGGTTTGCCCGCCGCTCACCTCCACGCCATAAACAAACCGGCTGTCACTCGACCAGGCCAGGTAGTCGGCCAGGGTGCGCGGCCACAGGCGCCGCCAACCGCCGCCGTTCAGCGGGCTGAGCAACAGGTTGTGGGTCACGGCGTCGAGCGCGGCTACCCAACGCCCGTCGGGCGAGACGCGGGCGGTGCGCAGCCCCTCCGAACCAGGCAGCAGCGTATCTTGCCGCGTGCGCAGGTCCAGCCGATGCACGCCGCAGTCCTTTGGGTGGCCACACCAGGTATCGGCGTAGATCAGCGCCTGACCGTCCGGCAGCCAGGTCGGCGCGCCTTGACCGTTGGCCGGGTCGGGATCGGGCAGCGCCTCGGGCTTGCCCCCCTCGGGTGCCATCAGGTACAGCCGCCAGTTCGCCCCCGGTGTCAGCGCCGTGAAAGCCAGCAGTTTGCCGTCTGGCGACCAACTGGGCAGCATCACCTGCAGTTTGGTCAACTCCCGCGTCGGGCTACCGCCCGTATCGCGTACCCAGAGCGTGTTATCTGATGGCTGCACATAGGCCACGCGCCGCCCGCCGGGCGCGTAGGCCACATCCCGGGCGTCGGCGAGCAGCCGCTGCCACTCTCCACTCGCGCTTTGGTAGCGCCGCACCTCGGTCCACGTGGCACTTTCACTGATCAGGATGCGCCCGTGGGAATCGAGCGCCGGCCCTCCGAATCCCGGGGTGCCGTCAAGCTGCACCATCCTGGGATTGCCGGCAACCAGCCTGCTTCCCGCCCGCCGCAGCGGCACGGCCACGAGCGACGGCCCTCCGGATCTTTGGCGGCTGCCGCGGAGTATCAGGAAATCGCCATCGCCGGCCCACGCTATCTGATAGACCCAACTCAGCCCGCGCAAGCGCGCCAGCGACAACGGTTGCCCGCCGCCGGGGCGCAGCAACCAGAGGGTGGTGTCTTCCTGCGAGCTGTCAAGGCTGGCAACGACCATCCGCTGCCCATCCGCAGACCAAGCCAGTCCGGTGACGTCCTGCGTCAGGGTGGCGATGAGCCGCTTCCCATGCTGGGCGGGATCCACCAGCCACACGCGGCCGCCGCCGGCATAGGCGAACTGCCCGCTGCCTGGACGCCAGGCCGCGCCCTGTACGACCGCTTCCAGACGCCAGGGCGCCGCACTTCCGTCCACGCGCACCAAATATCCGGTGCTTCCGTCCGTGGTGCCCTGGAGCAAGCGGGTGACGAGGTACTTCCCGTCACCGGAAGCAGCCATCACCGTGCTCATAGCGGAGGCAATGGGTAACAGGGTCAGGCTACCGCCGCCTTCGGGCATACTCGCCACCCGCGCTCCCTGAGGGGTGGACACGGG
>DATBPS010000240.1:0-6984 GCA_036561225.1 Terriglobales bacterium | reverse complement strand
GCCACCTGTGAGGCCGGAACTGCCGAGGCGAAGAAAAGCGGGAACGTCGAGGTCATCTTCTTCTGGGGCGGGGGCGGGAGCAGGGGCGGCGGCCGGAGGTGAGGGCGGGGAGAAGTTTTCGGGAAGAAACGCGGGCGCAGGCGGGGTGATGACGGGGGCGGGAGAGGGGGCGAGGAGGGCGCGGTTCTGAATGTATTCCGCCCGGAAGCCGGTGGCGATGACGGTGATTTTAATCTGGTCTTGCATGCTTTCGTTGAGGGTGGCGCCGAAGATGATATTGGCGTCCTCGTGCGCGGCAGCCTGTATGACGCTGCTGGCTTCGTTGACTTCCGAGAGCATGAGATTGCTGCTGCCACTGATGTTGATGAGGATGCCGCGGGCGCCTTCAATCGAGGTGTTCTCCAGCAGGGGGCTGGAGATGGCGGCGCGGGCGGCTTCGACGGCGCGATGGGGGCCGCCGGCGACGGCGGTGCCCATAATGGCGTAGCCCATGCCCTGCATGATGGTGCGCACGTCGGCGAAGTCGCGATTGATGATGCCGGGGATGGTGATGATGTCGCTGATGCCTTGGACCGCCTGGCGGAGGATGTCGTCGGCGATGCGAAAGGACTCCACGAAGGCGGCGTTCTGGGCCACCATCAACAGACGATCGTTGGGGATGGTGATGACCGTGTCCACCGACTCGACCAGCTCGCGCAGGCCTTTTTCCGCCTGCTGCATGCGGCGTTTGCCCTCGAACATGAAGGGTTTGGTGACCACGGCGACGGTGAGGGCGCCGATCTCGTTGGCGAGGGAGGCGATGACCGGAGCGGCGCCGGTGCCGGTGCCACCGCCCAGGCCGGCGGTGACGAACACCATGTCGGCGCCTTCGAGGACTTCGAGGATTTTCTCGGTGTCCTCGAGCGCCGCCTGACGGCCGACGTCCGGGTTGCTGCCGGCGCCGCGGCCGCTGGTCAGCTTGCTTCCCAGTTGGATTTTGACCGGCGCCTGGGAGAGTTTGAGGGCCTGACTGTCGGTATTGGCGGCGATGAAATCCACCCCGTCGAGGTGGGCATCAATCATGCGGTTGACGGCGTTGCCGCCTCCCCCGCCGACGCCGATTACCTTGATGCGGGCGGCGCTATGGTCATCCTCTTCCAGAACGAGACGAATGGGGGATTCCGGGCTCACGATTGTCAGAATAGTATACTGACGCCATGGGCGTAACCGCGAGTGAGAAAATCTGGCGCAACGGCGCCATGGTGGCCTGGGATGACGCCCGCATTCACGTGCTGGCGCACGTGGTCAGTTACGGTTCGGCGCTGTTTGAAGGCATACGCTGCTATGCCACGCCGCAGGGGCCTGCCATCTTCCGCCTGCAGGACCACATGCAGCGGCTGTTGAACTCGACCAAGGTGTATCGCATGGACCCGGGGTACACCCGTGCCCAGCTGTGCAGCGCGGCCTGCGATCTCATCCGCGTGAACCGTTTGCCACAGGCGTATATTCGGCCGATCGTGCTGCGCGGCTATGGGGCCATGGGAGTTGGTGTGCGGCCGGGGGATAACCCGGTGGAGACCTACATGGCTGCCTGGGACTGGGGCGCCTACCTGGGCGGCAAGGCGCAGAGCGAAGGGGTGGATGTGCGGGTGTCGTCGTGGCAGCGGATCGCCCCCAATACCCTGCCCGCCATGGCCAAGGCGGCAGCCAATTACATGAACTCGCAACTGATGAAGCAGGAGGCCTACGCCGACGGCTACAGCGAAGGCATTGCGCTGGATGCACAGGGGCAGATCAGCGAAGGGAGCGGGGAGAATATCTTCCTGCTGCGGGAGGGAAAGCTGTTCACTCCTCCCCTCAGCTCGTCGGTGCTGCCGGGGATTACGCGCGACACGGTGATGCGGATTGCCCTGGACATGGGGCTGGAGGTGGTCGAGCAGCCGCAGCCCCGCGAGGCGTTGTATTTGGCTGACGAAGTTTTCTTTTGTGGAACGGCGGTCGAGATCACGCCGATCAAGTCGGTGGACCGGATCCCGGTCGGAGCCGGGACGCGAGGGCCGATTACGGCCGCCCTGCAGGAGCGCTTCTTTGCCCTGGCCAAGGGCGAGGCGGAAGACATCTACGGTTGGCGGACGCCGGTGGAGGCGCCGGTGGGAGCACGCTGATGGCGGCCAAGGCGCTGCTTACCGAGGCGGATTTTGACCTGCTAGCCCGGGCCGAAGGCAACAAGTATGAGCTGAGCGCAGGGGAGGTGGTGGTGACCGCTTCGGCCAGGCTGTTCCATAACCTGATTCGGGATGAGTTGGGGGCTTCGCTTCGCGCCTATTGCCAGGATCACCGTCTGGGCATCGTGGTCTGGGAGACCGAGTTTCGTCTGGGGACGGCCACCGTCCGCATCCCGGACCTGGCATATCTCCGTGCCGATCAAATCAGCGGACTCAACCTGCACGAGAGAGCAACCTGCGCCCCTGACCTCGCGGTGGAGGTCGTGTCGCCGAGCAATCAAGCCGCTGATCTGGCCGTCAAAGTACAGCAATACCTGAAAGCCGGTTCCCGCCAAGTGTGGGTGCTGTACCCGGACGCGCGCCAAGTCTATCTTTATGCGCCGGGAAAGACGGTAGAAATCCGCGAGGACGGACAAAAACTGGAGGCGCCGGATTTGTTGCCGGGCTGGAGTGTGGGACTGACCGAGTTGTTCAACGCGGGCCGGCCGCGGCGGTAGTCTCCGCCGGGGCGTAGTGGCGGGTCACGTAGTCTTCCAGGATGGCGATGAATTCTTCCGCCAGACCTTCCCCGTGCAGGGTCTTGAACAGGCGTCCGTCCACGTAAACCGGAGCCTTGGGTTCCTCGAAAGTCCCCGGCAATGAGATGCCGAGATTGGCCTGGCGGCTTTCACCGGGGCCGTTGACGACACAACCCATGACCGCCACATGCATTTGCTCGACGCCGGGGCGCTCACGCCGCCACACCGGCATGCGCTCCTGAATGTGGGACTGAATGCGCTCGGCCATGCTCTGGAAGAAGGTGCTGGTGGTGCGTCCGCAACCGGGGCAGGCGGTGACCTGGGGGGTGAAGGAGCGCAGTTCGAGCGACTGGAGAATCTGCTGCGCGGCCCGCACTTCGTCGCAGCGATCGCCGTTGGGCGCAGGGGTGAGGGAGACGCGGATGGTATCGCCGATGCCTTCCTGCAGCAGCACTGCCATGGCGGCGGTGGAGGCCACGAGCCCCTTCATCCCCATGCCGGCTTCGGTGAGGCCAAGGTGCAAGGGATAGTCGCAGGCGGCGGCCAGCTTGCGGTAGACAGTGATCAGGTCCTGCACGCCGGAGAGCTTGGCGCTGAGCAGGATGCGATCGTGCGGCAGGCCGTGGCGTTGGGCGGCGGCAGCAGATTCGAGGGCGGAAGCCACGATGGCTTCGATCATGACCTGCTTGGCGGTGAGCGGCTGGGGACGGCGGGAGTTGTCGTCCATCATGCGGGTGAGCAGCGCCTGATCGAGCGATCCCCAGTTGACGCCGATGCGTACCGGCTTGCCAAACTCCAGCGCGGTTTCAATCAAGGTCTGGAAGTTGCCGTAGTCCTTGCGGCCGATATCGGCGTTGCCGGGATTGATGCGGTATTTGGCGAGAGCGGCGGCGCAAGCGGGATACTTGCGCAGCAGAAGGTGGCCGTTGTAATGGAAGTCGCCGATGATGGGCACTTCGCAGCCGCGCTTGGCCAGGGCTTCCACGATGGCCGGCACCGCCTGCGCGGCGGCCTCGGTATTCACCGTCACCCGCACCAGCTCGGAGCCGGCCTGGGCCAGGGCCAGCACCTGGGCGGTGGTGGCGGCCACGTCGGCGGTGTCGGTGTTGGTCATGGACTGCACCACGATGGGGTGCTGGCCGCCCACCTTCACGCCCCCCACACGCACCACCGCGGAGATCCGGCGCGCCATCAGTTTCTGACCACCACGGCGCGCACGATATCGTTGTACACCACCACGGTCATGAGGATGAGCAGAAACGCGAAGCCTGCCTGGTAGACGCGCTCCTTGATCTTCATGCTGACGTCGTGGCGCAGGATGGATTCGATGAACAGGAAAAGAATCATGCCGCCATCGAGCACCGGGATGGGCAACAGGTTGAGGATGCCGAGGTTGAGGCTGATGAGCGAGGTGACCGAAAACAGGGGCAGCAGGCTGCTGGCGCGGGCGGCGTCGCCGGTGATGGAGGCGATGCCGACCGGCCCCTGCAGGGTCTGGATGGAAGCATTGTGCGAGACCAGCTTGCCGACCAGATCGAGGATCACCATGCTGTACTGCTTGTTGTCTTCGAGCGAGTGGCGCAGCGCCTGGCTGAAGGGCAGCTTGAGGTAGGTGGTATCGCTGACGAAGGCGGCGCCGATCATCCACTGGCGCTTGCCCTGGTTCTCGGCCAGCGAAGGGGTGACGGTGAGGGGCAGGGTCTGGCCCTGGCGTTCGATCTCCAGATGCACAGGGTTCCCCGGCGCGCCCATGGGAGATTTGTTCAGCGGCGGCTGGGCCGCCTGAATCTGGGCGACCAAGTTGCCGGGGTCCAGCACCGGGTTGCCATTAATCTGCAGCACCCGGTCATTTTCCCGGAGGCCGGCAGTGGCGGCCGGGGAGCCGGCGGAGATGGGGCCGAAGCGGGTCACCTCTTCCGGAGCAAGGCCGACGAGGGGCGGGTTGTCGGCGCCGTCATCGAGCGGGGTGAGGGCGGTCTGGAAGGTCTGGCCGTGGCGCTCGACCGTCATCTTGAGCGGGTGCTCGACGGAAACCGCGATTTTGAGAAACACCGTCTCCCAGGTCGGGTCGGCGGCGCCATCCACGTTCACGATGCGATCGCGCGGCTGCAGTCCGGCCTTGTCGGCCGGGGAGCCGGGCAGAACCTCGGCGATCACGGCGGGGCGGTCCAGCACCGGGTTGTGCGGGTACTCGCGCATGTAGACGGGGATCAGCAGCCCGATCGCCAGCACCGCATTCATCACCGGACCGGCGATGGCGACGATGAAGCGCTGCCAGCGAGGCTTGGAGAGGAACTCGTCCGGCTTGCCGCTGGGCTGATCCATGGGGTTTTCGCCGGCCATCTTGACGTAGCCGCCAAGAGGGAGGAGGCTGAGGCGGTAGTCGGTGCCGCCGGCGGTGAAACCGACCAGGCGCTTGCCGAAGCCCAACGAAAAGGTTTCGACCCGCACGCCAAAGCTCTTGGCGGCGAGAAAATGGCCCAGCTCGTGTACAAACACGATGACGCCCAGCACCACGGCGACCGCCAGCGTGTTGACCAGAATGTGATTCATCGTCCTACCAGCCTGGCGGTGGCGGCTTCCCTGGCCACCTCACGCGCCTGGCGATCCAACTCCAAAACCGCACCGATACTGTCTATCGGCCGCGCCGTCAACCGTTGCAGGGTCTCCTCCACTACGGATGCGATGGCCGGAAACCCGATGCGGCCGGCGGCGAACTCCTCCAAGGCAATTTCATCGGCGGCATTGAGGATGGCTCCAGCCCCTCCTCCCGCCTTGCCCGCCTGTCGTGCCAAAGCGAGGCACGGGAAGGCGTTGTCGTCGGGCAGTTCAAAATCCAAGCGGCCGATCTCTTCCAATTTTAGCTGCTTTCGGCGACTGGGGCAGCGGCTGGGGTAGGTGAGGGCGTATTGGATGGGGGTGCGCATGTCCACCGTACCCAATTGGGCCAAAACCGAGCCGTCGCGGAACTCCACCAGGGAGTGAACAATGGATTGGGGGTGGACAAGAACGTCCACACGGTCTTCGGGCAAGGCGAAGAGGCTGCAGGCTTCGAGGATCTCAAAGCCCTTGTTCATGAGGGTGGCGGAATCGAGGCTGATGCGCGTGCCCATGTTCCAGGTGGGATGGCGGAGGGCGGCGGCGGGGGTGACGGAGGCGAGCTGGGCGGGGCTGAAGCCGCGAAACGGCCCGCCGGAGGCGGTGAGAATCAGGCGGGCGACTTCGACCGGCGCGCCGCCGCGCAGGCACTGATGGATGGCGCTGTGCTCGCTGTCCACGGGTAGAATTTCCGCTCCGCTGGCGGCGGCAATGGCGAGCAGCAGGGGGCCGGCGGCCACCAGCGCTTCCTTGTTGGCCAGAGCCAGGCGGCAGCCCGTGGCGAGCGCGGCAGCAATGGCGGGGAGAGCGGCTATGCCGACAGTGGCGGCGACGACGGTATGAGCGCCGCATTCGGCAGCGACAGCTTGCAGACCGGCGGGTCCGGCCAGTACACGAGGCTTAAAACCGGCGGCGGCGAGCCGTTGGCGAACGGCGGCGGCGCTGGGCTCATCCGCCATGGCCAGCACTTCGGGCCGCCAGGCGAGAGCCTGCTCGCACATGAGGTCCACGTTGCGGCCGGCGCTGAGCGCCACGAGCTGGAACTGGCCGGGTAGATCGGTCAGCACATCGAGGGTGCTACGGCCGATGGAACCGGTGCATCCCAGCAGGGCCAAGCGCCGCGGTGCGGAGGAGGACATGGTGAGTGGCAGTAAGGAAACCCGATCGCCACCGGCAAATCCCACTTACCGGCGAAAACTGGCTACATAGTACCAGACGACGGGGGCGGCGAAGAGCAGCGCATCAATGCGGTCCAGGAGGCCGCCGTGTCCGGGCAGCAGCGTGCCCGAGTCCTTGACCTTGGCGCCGCGCTTCAACAGAGATTCGACCAGGTCGCCCACTTGAGCGCCGATATTGACCGCGCCGCCCAGCAGCGCCAACTCGATGATGGGGCGGTGATGGGTGGGGAAAGCGACCCAAACGCCACAGGCCGCGCCCACCAAAATGGCGGTCACAAAGGAGGCGATGGCCCCCTCCCAGCTCTTCTTGGGGCTGACGCGGGGCGCCATGGGGTGACGTCCCCCGGCGCGGCCTACATACAGAGCGGCAATATCACCCACCCAGACGACGGCGAGTAAGAAGAGTACCCACAGATCGCCCATGGGGAATTGACGAATGGCGCCGATCAGGCCGAGCAGAAGGCCACAGTAGCCGGCGCCGAGGAG
>DATBPS010000239.1:0-7240 GCA_036561225.1 Terriglobales bacterium | reverse complement strand
GTTGCCGGCCGGCACGGAGATGGTGATGCCGGGCGACAATGTGGCGCTGGTGGTGGAGTTGATCACCCCGGTGGCCATGGAGAAGGGCCTGCGCTTCGCCATCCGCGAGGGCGGCCGCACCGTCGGCGCCGGCACCATCACTGAGATCGTTCAGTAGTTCCCAGGAGGTTGCGAATATGAGAGAAATCGTCACCCTGCAGTGTCCGGATTGCAAACACCGCAACTACTCCACCACCAAGAACCGCAAGACCACGACCGACCGGCTGGAGTTCAAGAAGTACTGTCCCAAGTGCCGCAAGCACACCGCGCACAAGGAGACGAAATAGTTACGAGCTGACAGCCAGGAGCGAGGAGCGAATGGCTGTTTGCAGGGGCATAGGTTCAACGGCTAGACCGGCGGTCTCCAAAACCGCATGTGGGGGTTCGAATCCCTCTGCCCCTGCCAAGTTTTTTGAGTGACATATGGCTGTGAGCGCAACAACGGAAGACAATTCGCCCAGCCGCGGCAAGGTCAAGGACCTGTCCGCGCGCCTCAAGGGCTTTTACACCGACGTGCGCGCGGAGATGAAGAAGGTCACCGCGCCGAGCTGGAAGGAAGTGCAGGGGACGACGGTGGTGGTGCTCATCACCGTGGCCATCTTCGGCGCCTTCTTCTACGTGGTGGACTATTTCCTGACCGGTGCGGTGAACTGGATCATCGTGCACTTCAGCCACTGAACGATACGGCTATGGCGGACAAGCGCTGGTACATCATTCACGCCTACTCAGGCTTCGAAAAGAAGGTGGCCGAGAGTCTGCGCGGCCGGGTCGAGGCCTTTGGCCTGGGCGAGCGCATTGGCGAGGTGCTGATTCCCACCGAGGAGGTGATCGAGCACCGCGGCGGGAAGAAGGTGCAGACCACGCGCATGTTCTACCCCGGCTACGTGCTGGTGGAGCTCGAGGCCGACGAGCACGGCAAGATCCCCGACGAGATCTGGCACGTCATCAAGGACACCCCGCGGGTGGCCGGATTCGTGGGCAGCGGCCAGGAGCCGACGCCGCTGACGGCGGAGGAAGTGGAGCAGATACAGCACCGGGTGGCGACCGGGGGCGAGCATCCCCGGCTGCAGGTGCAGTTTGACCGCAACGAGACGGTCAAGATCACCGACGGTCCGTTTGCCACCTTCACCGGCGTGGTGGATGAGGTCAACGACGACCGCGAGACGGTGAAGGTGATGGTCACCATCTTCGGCCGCCAGACGCCGGTCGAACTCGAGTTTTCACAGGTGGAAAAGGTATAGACAATGGCGAAGAAGGTACAAACCCAGGTCAAGCTGCAGATTCCGGCCGGCAAGGCCACGCCGGCGCCGCCGGTGGGCACCGCGCTCGGTCCGCACGGCCTCAACCTGATGGAGTTCTGCAAGGCGTTCAACGCCAAGACCAGCGGCAAGGAGCTGGAGGGGATGTCGGTGCCGGTGGTGATCACCATCTACAACGACCGCAGCTTCACCTTCATCACCCGCACCCCGCCGGCCGCCGACCTGCTGAAGCGCGCCGCCGGCATCGCCAAGGGATCGAAGACGCCCAACAAGGACAAGGTGGGGAAGGTGAGCCGGCAACAGGTGGAGGAGATCGCCAAGGCCAAGTCGCCCGATCTCAACGCCGCCTCGCTGGCGGCGGCGATCAAGAGCATCGAGGGCACGGCCCGCAGCATGGGACTGGAAGTAGGGTAGGGAACCGTCGCACCCCGCCGCGGCGCGCCGCGGCGGACACTACGGCTCTTGCAGTGAGAGAGACCACGTAGGAGACAGAAATTTATGGCCAAAACCGGCAAGAAAATTCAACAGGCGAGGGAGCGGGTCGAGGCCCGCGCCTATGCGCTGGCGGATGCGGTGGGACTGCTGAAGCAGCTCGCCTTCGCCAAATTCGATGAAACCGTGGAGCTGAACATCCGTCTGGGCGTGGACCCGCGTCACGCCGACCAGATGGTGCGCGGCACGGTGGTGCTGCCGCACGGGCTGGGGAAATCCAAGCGCGTGCTGGTCATCGCCGGGGGCGAGAAGGCGGCTGAGGCGCGGGAAGCGGGCGCCGAGTTCGTGGGCGGCGAGGAGATGGTGGAGAAGATCCTCAAGGAAAGCTGGACCGACTACGACGCCGTCATCGCCACTCCGGACATGATGCGCGGCGTGGGCCGGCTGGGCAAGGTGCTGGGGCCGCGCGGCCTCATGCCCAACCCCAAGACCGGCACGGTCACCTTTGACCTGGCCAAGGCGGTGGCCGAGATCAAGGCCGGCAAGGTCGAGTTCCGCACCGACAAACAGGGTCTGATCCATGCCGCCGTGGGCAAGATCAGTTTCGCCCCCGAACGCCTGGTGGAGAACGCGCAGACGCTGTTGCACAGCATCCTGCGCGCCAAGCCGCCGGCCGCCAAGGGCAAGTATCTGCGCGGGGTCACGCTCAGCTCCACCATGGGGCCCGGCATCTCGCTCGACACCAGCGCGGCCGAGGCCGCGGTCAAGGCCTAGGGAGATAACGGCATGGCGCTTACCAAAGCACAGAAACAAACCCGCATCGATTCCCTGCAGCAGCAGGTGTCGGGCGCAACCACCCTGATCGTGGCCGGCTTCAGCGGCCTCACCGTGGCCCAGGATTTCGAACTGCGGCGCGCCCTGCGCGCCGTCGGCGGCAGCTTCCGGGTCATCAAGAACACCCTCGCCAAGCGCGCCAGCGAAGGCTCGGCGGCGGCGGGCGTGCTCAGCGACCTGCACGGCATCAACGCCATCGCCTACACCTCCGGGGACGGCGTGGCGCTGGCCAAGGCGCTGCTCAACTACGCCAAGGACAACCCCGCGCTGCAGATCCACGCCGGGGTGGTCGAGGGCGCGGCGATCAACAAGAGCGGGGTGGCGCTATTGGCCGCCACGCCGTCCAAGGAAGAGCTTTATTCCAAGCTGCTGTACCTGCTGCAGGCCCCGGCCCAGCGTCTGGTGACCGTCCTGCAGGCCAACGGCCGCAATACCGCCGTGGTGATTGACCAGGCCGTCAAGGCCAACAAGTTTGCAAGCTAGTGTGCCGACAAAATTTTGAGTCCAAAGTCTGAGGAGAAACGGAATGGCTGATCTGCAATCGCTGGTGGAATCCATCAAGAACCTGACCCTGCTCGAAGCTTCCCAGTTGGTGAAGACCCTGGAAGAAGAGTTGGGCGTGTCCGCGGCCGCCGCCGGCCCGGTCATGGTCGCCGCTGCCGGCGGAGGCGCCGCGGGCGCCGCCGCGGCGGAGGAGAAGACCGAGTTCACCGTCGTGTTGAGCGGGGTGGGGGCCAACAAGATCAACGTCATCAAGGTGGTGCGCGAAGTCACCAGCCTGGGCCTGAAAGAGGCCAAGGACCTGGTGGACGGCGCCCCCAAGACCATCAAGGAGGGAGTCTCCAAGGAGGAGGCCGAGTCCATCAAGAAGAAGTTCGCCGACGCCGGCGCCACCGTCGAGGTCAAGTAGCCGCGCCGCGCGCCATGCTCCAGCACGCGCATGCGCCGCGTGCGCTCGCCGGGTCCACCCGGCGGGCGCCCGCGGCCGCGTGCGCCTGTTTTGCTTTGTCTTTTGTGTCCGTAGCCAGGAGTTGAATCATGCCCATGCACCCGGATGGAACCCCCGCCCGCACTGACTTCGCCAAGATCCCCGCCGCCATCCAGATCCCCAACCTCATTGAGGTTCAGCGCCACAGCTACGAACGCTTTCTGCAGATGGGCCTGCTCCCCGCCGAGCGCGAGGACGGAGGCCTGCAGTCGGTGTTCAACTCGGTGTTCCCGATCAGCGACTTCCGCGGCGTGAGCCAGCTGGACTTCGTGGACTACGCCATCGGCAACTGGGAGTGCAAGTGCGGCCACCTCAAGGGCCTGCACCACCTGCGCTCCACCTGCCGCGGCTGCGGGGCGACCATCATCACCGACCCCTTCCACGTGGGCGAGATCCTGTGCCGCCACTGCGGCACCTTCAACGCCAACGCCGTCACCTTCTGCCAGAAGTGCGGCGACCCGGTGGGCCTGCAGTTGAAGAACGACCAGAAGGAGTGCGAGGACAAGGGGCTCACCTACTCCGCCCCGCTGAAGGTCACCATCCGCCTGACCATCTACGACAAGGACCCCGACACCGGCGCCAAGAGCATCCGCGACATCAAGGAACAGGAGGTGTTCTTCGGCGACATTCCGCTGATGACCGACAACGGCACCTTCATCATCAACGGCACCGAGCGGGTCATCGTCAGCCAGTTGCACCGCTCCCCGGGCGTGTTCTTCGAGACCGCCAACCAGCGCACCTACTTCCTGGGCAAGATCATCCCCTACCGCGGCAGCTGGGTGGAGTTCGAGTTCGACACCAAGAACCTGCTCTACGTGCGCATTGACCGCAAGCGCAAGTTCCTGGCCAGCATCTTCCTGCGCGCCCTGGGGCTGCGCACCGACGAGGAGATCCTGCGCACCTTCTACACCGTCGAGAAGGTGGCGGTGCGCCAGGGCAAGCTGTTCTGGCAGGTGGATGCCAACCGCGAACCGGAGAAGGAGTTCAACCTGCTGGGCCAGAAGCTGACCCGGCGCATCGCCACCGCCAAGGGCGAGGAGATCGTGCACAGCGGCCGGCAGTTGCGGCTGCCGCAGTTGCGCGAGCTGCACAAGGCGAAGCTGAGCGAGTTCGAGATTGACCCCGCCGACCTGGAAGGGGCCTGCACCGCGCAGGACATCGTCAACCGCGAAAGCGGCGAGGTGCTGCTCGAGGCCAACAGCGAGTTGAAGATCGCCGACCTGGACAAGTACGCCGCCGCCGGCGACCTGCAGGTGTTCTTCCCCGAGCGCGACATGGTGGGCAACATTCTTTCCGCCACCCTGCGCAAGGACGCCGTCAAGACCGTCCCGGAGGCGTTGATCGAGATCTACCGCAAGCTGCGTCCCGGCGACCCGCCCACCCTGGACACCGCCCGGGCGCTGTTCGACGGCATGTTCTTCGACGCCCGCAAGTACGACTTCAGCCGCGTGGGCCGGCTGAAATTCAACATCAAGCTCTACGACAACGGCGACGCCACCTCGCTCGACAAGCGCACGCTTGATCCCGAGGACTTCTACGCCACCATCCGCTACCTGCTCAAGCTGCGGCGCGGCGAGGGGTCGGTGGACGACATTGACCACCTCGGCAACCGCCGCGTGCGCGCGGTGGGCGAGCTGCTCGAAAACCAGTTCCGCATCGGCCTGGTCCGCATGGAGCGCGCCATCAAGGAAAAGATGAGCGTCTTCCAGGAGATGGCCACCGCCATGCCCCACGACCTGGTCAATGCCAAGCCGGTGATGGCCGCCATCCGCGAGTTCTTCGGCTCCAGCCAGCTCTCGCAGTTCATGGATCAGACCAACCCGCTGAGCGAAATCACCAACAAGCGCCGCCTCTCGGCCCTGGGGCCGGGCGGGTTGTCGCGCGAGCGCGCCGGGTTCGAGGTGCGCGACGTGCACCCCACCCACTACGGCCGCATCTGCCCCATCGAGACGCCGGAAGGCCCCAACATCGGCCTCATCTCCTCGCTCTCGTGTTTCGCCCGCATCAACGACTTCGGGTTCATCGAGAGCCCCTACCGCAAGGTGCGCGAGGGCCGCGTGGTGGACTACGTCACCGTCTCCCACGCCGGCGACAGCAGCCACAAGGTGGGCGAACACCTGGAGCGCGAAACGGTGTTGAAGTTCAACGCCGCCCACAAGGGCAAGAAGGGGATTGAGTTCGAGCCCTACTCCTTCTATCTGTCGGCGTGGGAAGAGGACAAGTACGTGATCGCCCAGGCCAACGTGACCCTCGACGAGCAGGGGCGGCTGGTGGACGAGCTGGTCAACGCGCGCCAGGCGGGGGACTTCGTGCTCACCGCGCGCGAGAAGGTGGACTACATTGACGTCAGCCCCATGCAGCTGGTCTCGGTGGCGGCGGCGCTGGTCCCCTTCCTGGAGAACGACGACGCCAACCGCGCCCTGATGGGCGCCAACATGCAGCGCCAGTCGGTGCCGCTGCTGCGCGCCGAGGCGCCGGTGGTGGGCACCGGCATGGAGCGCGTGGTGGCCCGCGACTCGGGCGCCACCGTGCTGGCGCGCCGCGCCGGCATCGTGGATTCGGTGGATTCCGAACGCATCGTCATCCGCATCGAGGGCGAGGGCCACGCCGGCCAGCTGTCGCGCGAGGTGGGCAGCGACATCTACCCGCTGACCAAGTTCAAGCGCAGCAACCAGAACACCTGCATCAACCAGAAGCCGGTGGTGAAGCGGGGCGAGAAGGTGATCAAGGGGCGGGTGCTGGCCGACGGTCCCTGCACCGATCAGGGCGAGCTGGCGCTGGGCCGCAACGTGCTGGTGGCCTTCATGCCCTGGCGCGGGTACAACTTCGAGGACGCCATCCTGGTCAGCGAAAAGCTGGTCAAGGAGGACTACTACACCTCCATCCACATCGAGGAGTTCGAACTCGAGTCGCGCGACACCAAGCTGGGGCCGGAGGAGGTCACGCGCGACATCCCCAACGTCAGCGAAACCTTCCTGCGCGAGCTGGACGAGAGCGGCATCGTGCGCATCGGCGCCCAGGTCAAGCCGCAGGACATCCTGGTGGGCAAGGTCACCCCCAAGGGCGAAACCCAGCTCACCCCGGAAGAGAAGCTGTTGCGCGCCATCTTCGGCGAAAAGGCTTCCGACGTTCGCGACACCTCGCTCCGCGTGCCTCCCGGCGTGCAGGGCACGATCGTCGAAGTCCGGGTGTTCAACCGCCATGGCGTCGACAAGGACGAGCGCGCGCTGGCGATCGAACGGGAAGAGATCGAGCGTCTGGCCAAGGACCGCGACGACGAGCAGGCGATTCTCGACCGCAACGTCTACAGCCGTCTTGCCGAGCTTCTGGAGAACCGCCAGGGCATCGCCGGTCCGAAGGGCTTCAAGAAGGACACCAAGATCACCCGCGCGGTGCTCGAGGAGTATCCGAAGTCGCAGTGGTGGCTGTTCGCGTCGCCAAACGACAAGCTGATGGCCGAAATCGAGGCGATGCGGAAGCAGTACGACGAGTCGAAGAAGGGGCTCGAGCAGCGCTTCCTCGACAAGGTCGAAAAGCTGCAGCGCGGTGACGAATTGCCGCCCGGCGTGATGAAGATGGTCAAGGTCTTCGTCGCGGTGAAGCGCAAGATCCAGCCCGGCGACAAGATGGCCGGCCGTCACGGCAACAAGGGCGTGGTGTCCAAGATCGTGCCGATCGAGGACATGCC
>DATBPS010000238.1:0-4172 GCA_036561225.1 Terriglobales bacterium | reverse complement strand
GGGCAACGTTCGCCGTCAGATTTTGTACTTCACCCTGTGGGCGCTGGTGGGGGCGCTGCTCGCCTACCAATTGACCAGCGCCGGCCTGCCGCGTTCTCAGGCCTGGGCGCTGGCCATGCCGATGGAGTTGCTGTACGCCTTCGCCTGCCTGCCGGTGTGGTACACCTGCCGGGCGCTGCCCCTGAGTCGCGTGGCGGCAGGGCCCGAGTTGCCCCGGCAACATGGTGCAAGATCGCAGGGCCAGGCGTGCGAAATTCGGAACGGCGCGCCCCTGCCGGGTAGCGACTCTGGGGAAGGGGCGAGAAGCAAGTGGCGCGAGGCCGCAGCCGGAGACGGCGAGGGAGCGTACACGGACGTACGTGACCGAGCCGGATACGGCGAGAACGAAGCGCCGCGCCGCTTATCGCCCCGCCCCACTCCTTATGTGGGTGGGACGCTGGTCGCCCAGGCGGTGGCCGCGGTGGTGGCCGGCGGGCTGTGGTCGCTGGTGGCCTATGGGCTGGCCTTCGTTTATGGATTTCCACCGCTGGGCCAGGCGCGACTGGTGCTGCTGTGGGCGGCGGGGATACTGCTCTATGGGCTGGTGGTGGCCGGTTTTTATCTGGTGCTTGAGGTCGAGCGCAGCCGCGACGCCGAGCGGCTGGCGCATGCGGCCGAG
This sequence comes from Terriglobales bacterium, assembly GCA_036561225.1. Taxonomy (GTDB): domain Bacteria; phylum Acidobacteriota; class Terriglobia; order Terriglobales; family SCQP01; genus SCQP01. Next base: position 3,514 of record DATBPS010000238.1, on the reverse strand, counting down.
CTGCGCGCGCTCAAGGCGCAACTCAATCCCCACTTTTTGTACAACAGCCTCAACTCCATCAGCGCCCTGACCGCCGCCGACCCGGGGCGGGCGCGGGAGATGTGCGTGCGGCTGGCCGATTTTCTGCGGCGCACGCTGGCGCTCAGCCAGGCAGGGCCGGAGGCGCTGGTGTCGCTGGAGGAGGAGATGGCGCTGGCGCGCACGTATCTGGCCATCGAGCAGGTGCGCTTCGGCGCGCGCTTGCGGGTCGAGGAGGAGATCTCCGCCGCCCTGCTCGCCACCCCGGTGCCACCCCTGGTCCTGCAGCCTTTGCTGGAAAACGCCGTGGTCCATGGCATCAACCAATTGACCGAGGGGGGGCGCATCGGGATCACAGCGGCACAGGAGGAGGGGCGGGTACGGATCATGGTCGCCAATCCCTACGATCCGGATGCGCCGCGACGGCGGCGGGGCGGGGAAGAGGGGGTGGGGCTGCGGAACGTCCATCAGCGGCTGCGATCGCTGTTCGGACCAGCCGCTGGATTGACCGCGGCGGCGAGCGACGGAGAGTTCGCGGTAACGTTGACGCTGCCGCGCGGAGGGAATTGAAGATGCGGGTTGCGATTGTCGACGACGAAGAGCTGGCGCGGATGGTGCTGCGCGAGATGCTGCGGCGCGAGCCCGGGGTGGAGATTGCCGCCGAGTGCGCCAACGGCTTCGAGGCGGTGCGCGCGGTTCACGAACTGGCCCTGGATGTGATGCTGCTGGACATCCAAATGCCCAAGCTGGATGGCTTCGAGGTGCTCGAGCTGCTGCAGGCGGGCGGCGCCGGCACGGCGCCGGCGGTGGTCTTCGTCACCGCCCATGACGAGTACGCGCTGCGGGCGTTTGAGGTGCACGCGGTGGATTATCTGCTCAAGCCCTTCACCGCCGAACGTCTGCACACGGCGCTGGCGCGGGCGCGGGAACGCCGGTCCCCGGACGCCCGCGCGCTGGCGGCCAGCGCGCATCCCGGGCCGGTGGAGCGCATCGTGGTGCGCGACGGCCCGAAGGTGACGATCATTCCGATTGCCAAGCTCGACTACGCCGAAGCCCAGGATGACTACGTGGCGCTGGCGACGGAGGGCAAGAAGCATCTCAAGCAGCAGACCATCGCCAGTCTGGAGGCATCCCTCGACCCGCGGCAGTTCGTCAGAATCCACCGCTCCTACCTGGCGCGGGTGGACCGCATCGTCCGCATTGAGCCGGCGGGAAGCGACAGCCAGATCGCCATTCTGCACTCGGGGGAGAGACTGCCTGTCTCCCGCAATGGCGCCGTCCGGCTGAAGCAGGTACTGGGGTGAATGCAGCTGGTGGCTAGTTGTTGGGGACGGGTTGCAGGTCCGCCATGGTCAGCCAGTGGTTGGGGTCGAGGGTGACGGCGGCGGGGGCGGAGGCTTCGGGAACGCGCAGCGTGCTGTGGGGGCCCTTCAGCATGAGGACGCCCGGGACGGCGTCGCCGTTGACGGCGATTTCGACCGGCATCTGGAAGTACTGCCCCTGGTCGGGGGTTTGGTCCACGGTAACGGTCACGGCGTGGGCGGCAGGGTCATAGCGCCACGTATAGCTGGCGTGCAGGATGCCGCCGCGATGCAGCCATTCGGAGAAGAACCAGGAGAGGTCGCGGCCGTAAGCGGGGCAGGCGCTGTCCTGTCTGCAGGCGTCTTCCATGGCGTGCTGGAAGTCGCCCGACGTGGCGTTGTGGTTGCGGAAGCGGCGGTAGTAGAGGCGGATGCCGTCCCAGAACGTCGCGGTGCCCAGCACGCCGCGCAGCATATGCAGCACCTGCGCGCCGCCCTGATAAATCTGCGCGTTGTTGGCGATCACCTGGCTGATGTCCTGCAGGTTGTTGTGCACCAGGGTGGATGTGGGGTGCTGGGTGGCGTAGCGGCGGGCCTGGGCCGCGCTCTGCTCGACGCCGCGCAGGAAGGCGTCGTGGCCGTCCTGATGTTCGGTGTAGAGGAGAGCGAAGTAGGTGGCGAAGCCCTCGCTCAGCCACACGTCGTCCCAGTCCTTTTCCGTCACCGAGTCGCCGAACCACTGGTGGGCCATCTCGTGGGCGATGAGCTGGCGTCCCGGACCCGACGCCGGATAGCCGTAGAAGATGTCCGAGGCCAGTTCCATGCCGCCGCCCACGCCGTTGGCCTCCACCTGGGCCAGCTTCTCGTAGGAATAGGGGCCGATGTGATCCACATAGAACTCCAGGATGGGCTGCGTGTAGCGGCTGAAGGCGTCGAAGCCGGCGGCGCGCTCCTGGGGGAAGACCCAGGCGGAGAGCGCGATGTGATGGAAGTCTCCGAAGTAATCCACCGCCATGGGGGCGACGGCGAGCGAGAACTGCCAGGTGCAAATAGGCGTGTCTTCGCGCCACACGGTGCGGCGCAGCCCGCCGGGCAGATCGGTGGACTCGGTCTTGAGGCCGTTCGAGAGCACCTGGTACTGCCGCGGTGCGGTGACGGAGATCTCCTTGGTCGCCTTCATCGCGGGGTGGTCCACCACCGCCAGCCAGTTGCGCGCCAAATCCGGCCACTCGTTGGTGAAGAACTCGCGATCGCCGTAGCGGTTGTTGCCGATCAGCAAGCCGTTGGCCGGCCGGCCGTGGTACACGGCGGTGAAGCTGATCTCCTGTCCGGCCGCGCCCGGTTGGGCCAGATTCACCAGCAACCGGTCATGACCCTGCTCAAACTGCAAGCCCTTGCCGTCGCCCGCCGTGACCGCTGTGACCTGCATGCCGGTCCCCGCCGCCGGCGCCAGCGCCGTCTTCGGCGCACCATAGGGAGGCCGCGGCAGGCAGGGATTCGAGCGGTCCGCCGGCTCAGCCTGCGCCCGGTACTGGCACAGATCGAGCCCGATCTGCCGCACGCCGCCCTCGGTGAAGCGCACGGTGACGGTGTCACGCACCGCCACCTGGTCGTTGGCGTCGCCGAGTTGAACTTCGAAGCTGTAGTGCGTGATGACGTAGCCCACCGGCCGGGTATAGCTGTCCGCGCGCAGCAGCGGCGCAACGGCGAGCAGGGTAACGGCGGCGAGGCTCCAAACGGTGCGCAGACGCATGTCGCCACCATAACACTATGGATACCTCCGGGCGTATCATAAGCCCATGCAGGTGACCTGCGTGTTCGAAGAGGCGGCCGAGGGGGGCTACCTCGCGTACGTGGAGGAAATTCCGGGCGCCAACAGCCAGGGAGAGACGCTTGACGAGGCGAGGGAGAACCTGCGCGACGCCATTACCCTGCTGCTGGAAGCGAACCGGAATTTGGCGGAAAAGTCGCTGCATTAACCTCGGGCGCGATCAAAGAGCAGCTGGCCGCGACGATTCTCGACGATCCCGGAGTATCCGAGGCCGGCTGACCCCTAACCCCTGACCCCTAAATCCTGACCCCTGACCCCTGACCCCTAAATCCTGACCCCTGGTCAGGGGGTGGTAAAATCAGCTGTTCCCCTCTTTTCCCCATGCCCTCCCTCATCGCCAAGGTTTTCGGCACCAAGAACGAGC
>DATBPS010000237.1:0-2517 GCA_036561225.1 Terriglobales bacterium | reverse complement strand
GGCGCATCGCTGATCTTGGAATTGAGCGGCCGGGAGAGGACCGCCAACTTCCTGGGTCACTGGGCGCCCACCTTCCTGCTGCTGGGCGTGTACAACAAGCTGGTGAAGCAGCACGGATCAGACGCCTTCGACCAGCGCCACATCGCCTGACAGGCGTTCAGCGGCGCCTGAAACGGCGTTCAGCGGCGCCTGAAACGGCGTTCAGCGGCGCCTGAAACGGCGTTCAGCGAAGGATGGGCGCGGAGCGGGTGATCAGGTAAACGCCAAAGACGATGGCGGTGGCCCCCAGCCAGCGCTGCAGGGAGATGTGTTCGTTGAGGAAGGCGCGCGAGGCGATGAGCAGCAGCACGTAGCTCATGCTGGTGAGTGGGAAGGCATAGCTCAGGTCCACCCGCGAGAGCACCCCCCACCAGACGGCCGCCTGGGCGCAGTAGATGGCGATGCCGGCCAGCACCCGCCAGTTCTGCAGGGCATCCCAGGCGAAGCTGACCAGCGCCCAGGAGCGGAAGGGGGAGCCGTCAATGCCGTGCAGCTGATTGATACCGGCCTTGTAGAGCAATTGGCCGGCGACCTCCATGCCGACGGCGATCAGGATCATAAGGAATACAGTCACGGTGGGATCCCTGTGGTCGGCAGCTTCCATGGGCGGAGGGTGGGTCATACCAGGCGGCGCTGGGAACCCTGCCACTGGAAGGCGGTAGGTTGGGGCAGTCCGATGTGTTCGAGCAGACGGGCGGCGAACTGGCTGACCACGGCGTCGAGCGAGGCGGCGCGATCGTAAAAGGCCGGCGTCAGAGGAAAGATGGTGGCGCCGGCTTCGTCGGCGGCCAGCAGATTGCGCAGATGGATGCGGTTCAGCGGCGACTCGCGCACGGCCAGCAGCAGCCGGCGGCGCTCCTTGAGGCAGACGTCGGCGGCGCGCTCGATCAGGGAATCGGCCATGCCGTGGGCGATGGCGGCGCAGGTTCCCATGCTGCACGGAGCGATGATCATGCCTTCGCTCGGGTAGGAACCGCTGGCGATATTGGCGCCGATGTCGCGGTTGTCGTGGGCCTGAATCTTGAGCGAGGGGCGGCCCAGCAGGCGCTGCGGCAACTGGTCCAGGGAACCTTCGCCCAGGTCCAGCTCCTCGTGGGCGACGCGCAGGCCGTGGGGCGAGGCCACGAGGTCCACATGGGCGACGCGGGGATCACGTTCGAGCAGGGTGAGGAGAGTGCGCGTGAGTGCCGCGCCGCTGGCGCCGGTCAAGGCGAGAGTCAGAGTGAGCGCGGAGGGCACTGAACAAGGGTAGCAGGAGTCAGGGGTTGCCGGGCAGGGTTCGCACCCGTGCCCGTGCCTCTACAATGGTGGACGTGCAGGAAGCCGAACTGAGGGAGTTGCTGGAGCGGGTGGCGGCGGGGGAGTTGGCGCCCGCGGCGGCCGTGACGGCATGGATGGCGAAGGAGCGCAAGGCGCCGTTTGAGGACTTGGGATTTGCGCGCGTCGATCACCACCGCCGCCTGCGGCAGGGAGCGCCGGAGGTGATCCTGGCGCAGGGGAAGACTTGCGAACAGGTGGCGGCGATCGCGGCGGCGGTGGCGCGGGAAAGTCCGAACCTGCTGGTGACGCGGGCCGACGCGGCGGCGGCGGCGGCGGTGCAGAAGGTGTTGCCCGAGGCCGGATACCATGCCGGGGCGCGGGTGGTGACCCTGCGCCGGAAACCGCCGGTTACCGGGCGGGGACGGGTGCTGGTGGTGGCGGCGGGGACGAGTGATTTGCCGGTGGCGGAAGAAGCGGCGATCACGGCGGAGATGTTCGGCGGTCCGGTCGATCGCCTCTACGATTGCGGGGTGGCGGGACTGCACCGCTTGCTGGCCGAAATCGAAACCCTGCAGCGCGCCCAGGTGGTGATTGTCGCGGCGGGCATGGAGGGGGCGCTGCCCAGCGTGGTGGGAGGACTGGTTTCCTCGCCGGTGATCGCGGTGCCGACCAGCGTCGGCTACGGCGCCAGCTTCGGCGGCCTCGCCGCGCTCCTGGGCATGCTCAATTCCTGTTCCGCCAACGTGGTGACGGTCAACATTGACAATGGCTTCGGCGCCGGCTTCGTCGCCGCCAGCATCAATCGAAAATAGGATCCAGGATTTAGGGATCAGGGGTCAGCCAACGCCGTGCGCGGAGACCGCGCGGACCCGACGAGTGGCAGCGTCCCCCTGCGCGAGCTCTTCCCATCCTTCTGGAGATGCGGAGCCGGGCGCGGCCGCCCGGCGCAGCGTCGCCGGCGGAATGCGAGAGCGGGCGGTGCGGCGCAGCCGCGCCGGGCGCCCGCGATCAAAATAAAGCGCGCGTGCCCGAGGCCGGGGCGCGCGCGCTGGTTTCACTGGGATGTTTACTTACTTCTTGCCAGGGGCGATGGCGTCCTTGGCGGCCTTGGCGACGCGGAACTTGACCACCGTCTTGGCCGGGATCTTGATGGTCTCGCCGGTTTGCGGATTGCGCCCCAGGCGCGCCTTGCGCTGCTGCTTCACCAGCTTCCCCAGG
>DATBPS010000236.1:0-4376 GCA_036561225.1 Terriglobales bacterium | reverse complement strand
GGAGGTCCGCCTGAACCACCTGCAACGCGCCATCGGCCTGCGGCAGGCGGTCGCGCTGAACATGATCGAGATGGTGGGGGTGGGACCGTTCATCACCATCCCGCTCATTCTGCAGGCCATGGGCGGGCCGCAGGCGATGCTCGGCTGGATCCTGGGGGCGGCATTCGCGCTCTGTGACGGGCTCATCTGGGCGGAGTTGGGCGCGGCGTTGCCGGGAGCGGGCGGAACCTACCATTACCTGGGGGTGATGTATAAAGGCGGCTGGGGGCGCCTGTTCGCATTCCTCTTCGTCTGGCAGACAATTTTCAGCGGGCCGCTGGTGATCGCCTCCGGATGCATCGGCCTCGCCCTCTACGCCAGCTTTCTGTGGCCGGGGCTGGATCAGCCGCTGTTTGCACTCGGAAGCTGGATCAGCTTCAGCCCGGCGACGGCGGTGGCAATGGGCTGCTGTCTGCTGGCGCTGCTGCTCGCCTACCGCCAGGTGCGGTGGATCGCGCGGCTGGGGGAGTGGCTGTGGGTGGGGGTGGCGGCGACCATCGCCTGGGTGATCTTCGCCGGCGTCACCCACTTCCACGCCGCCCGCGCCTTTGATTTTCCGCCGCACGCGCTGCAACTCTCGTCCGGATTCTTCCTCGGCCTGGGTTCGGCGATGGTCATCGCCTTCTACGATTACGGCGGCTACGAGACGAGCAATTACCTGGGCGCGGAAGTGCTGCGGCCGGAGAAGACGCTGCCGCGGGCGGTGCTGATCTCGGTGGCGCTGGTGGGCTTTGTGTACGTGGTGATGAACATCAGCTTGCTGGGCGTGGTGCCGTGGCGCGAACTGGTGGGCGGGGCGGCGCACAACTACGTGGTCTCGGAGCTGATGCGCCGGGTTTACGGGATGGCGGCGGCGCGGCTGGTCACCGTGCTCATCCTGTGGACCGCCTTCGCTTCCGTGTTTGCGCTGTTGCTGGGGCTGTCGCGGGTACTCTACGCCGCCGCGGCGGACGGCAACTTCTTCCGCGCCTTTGCCCGTCTGCACCCGCGCGGCGGCTTTCCCACCGTGGCGCTGCTGGCGCTCGGTCTGGCTTCGGTGTTTTTCTGCCTCTTCCGCCTGGATGAAGTGATCGCCGCGCTGATCGCCATCCGCATCGTCTCGCAGTACCTGTTGCAGGCGGTGGGCTTGCTGGTGTGGCGGCGCCGCCATCCGGAAGCCCCGCGGCCTTACCGCATGCCGCTGTATCCGCTGCCGGCGCTCCTGGCCATCGCCGGCTTTATGTTCCTGCTGTTGGCGCCCGCCGGGGCGCTGCGCGAGCTGGCCTACGGCACGCTGGTGCTGGCCAGCGGCGTGCTGGTGTATTTCTGGCGGGCGAGTTCCGGACGCGATCGCGGAGCGGGCGGGCCCGCCGGCCGGACAACGGCGGCATAATGCCATAGAGGCTGAATTGTGCCGTCGTGGAAATGTCCAATCTGCAAGCTGGAGTTCGCTGACCCCGGCACCGCCCGCCGCTGCGAGAAGTGGTGCTCGACACACCTGTCCTGCAACGTGGAAATAGGCCGCAGCGCCCTAAACCGCGGCACGGCGTCTCCCTCCTGTGACCAGAGGTTTCCCAGCCCGGCCGAATAAAGGACGGCTCCCCCCGCAAGAGGTGACCGTGATCCCTCCACCCGGCGAGGCTATACTGAGGCGGTGAAGACAGCTCGCGGATGGGCCGCGCGTGGACTGGTGCTGACGCTACTGCTGCCCCTGTGGGGGCTGGCCTTGGTTTGCCAGTCGCCCGCGACCGACGCCCATGCCGCCATGGCCTGCTGCCGCCGCGCGCATAGTACGTGCATGCAGGGCGGGCACCAGGGCGCAATGGCTTGCTGTCAGCACATGGTGACTGCGCCCTCGATGTTGCCGGTAACCGGCCGCGAGACGGCGGCGAGTTCGTCCCTTGCCCCGGCAGTCGCGACGGTATTGACGGCGCGGCCGCCGCGGGTCCGGTTGGCTGCCGCGCCGCGTCCCCCTCCGCTCCGATTGCCTCCGCTGTATCAACTCCACGCCAGCCTGCTGATCTAGATCTTCCTCCGCTGCGGTTCCGCTCCGGTAGTCGTGTGCCTGCCGAGCGCGTTTCTCGTTGTCCATGGAGGAGGATCCATGCTGTTTCTGTTGTTGTTTCTACTGGCTGCCGGCGCATCGGCGCAGGCGCCCACGCCTTTGGCCGCGCTGATCCGCGAGGCGCAGGTCCACAATCCCGGGGTGCAGGCCACCCAACATCTTTGGCAGGCGGCCGAACAGGCCATCGCCCCGGCGGGGGCGCTACCCGACCCGCGGATGGATGTGCAGCAGATGAGCGCCGGATCACCGCTGCCGTTCGACGGCTTCTCCCAGGTGGAAATGACCTATGTGGGCGTGGGGGTTTCACAGTCCATCCCCAGCGCCGGCGTGCGGCGATGGAGCGCCGCCGCCGCCCGGCAACAAGCCGCCGCCGCCGCCGCCGACTGGCAGCAGGCGCGACGTGGGCTGGCGCGGCAAGTCACGGAACTGTACATCCATCTGGGTCTGCTGGCGCAACAACAGCACATCCTCGAACAGCAGGGCAGCCTGCTGCGGCAGGCGGAGGCGGCGGCGGAGCTGGGCTACCGCACCGCGCGGGGAACCCAGGCCGACGTACTGTCGGCACAACTTCAAGTCACCGAACTGATGCGCGACACGGTGGAGCTGCGGCAGGAGCAGGATGTCGCCCAGGCGCGGATGCGGTCGCTGCTGGGCCGGGCGCCCGGCGCCGCGGCGATCGTACCCGAGCCGCTGCGGGTGACGCACCTGGACGCCGGCGAACCGGCGCTGGCGGCGGCGCTCGACCGCGGCGACCCGGCGCTGGCCGCCGGGCGGGCGCGCGCCGCGGCCGCCGGGTCGGAGGTGCAGCGGGCCCACGCCGCGGGCCGGCCCGAATTCAGCGTGCAGTTCGCCTACCAACATACCGCCGGCGCGTTTCCCGACCGCTACATGTGGGGAGCGGGCATGTCGCTGCCCTGGTTGCATCGCGCGGATCACGCCGCCGCGACCCGGCAGGCGGCCGAGACCCAGGCAGGCGCGCAGTCCACCCTGGAGCAACTGCAGCTGGACCAGCGCTACCGCTTGACCGCCGCGCTGCTCAATGTGCGCAACGATGAGCAGATGCTGCGGCTGGACACCGGCGGCCTGCTGCCGCAGGCGCGGGCCGCCGCTGCCGCCGCCCTGGTCGCCTACACCGCCGGCGAGGCCGGGCTGGAAACTTATCTGCAAGCCTGGAGCAGCGAGTTGACGCTGGAGCGGCAGTATTGGCAAACCGTCGCCGATCATGAAACCGCCCTGGCGGCGGTCACCGAACTCACCGGACCCGGGGCTCCCAGCCCTTCCAAGGTGGCGCATGACTAAGCCGGCGCTGATCGTCCTCTTGACGGGGCTGGCTGTGGCAACGGCGGCGCAGCAGCGCACCCAGCTTTCGGGAGTGACCCTTGCCACCGCCCAGGTGCGCGATCTCACCGCCGACGTGCAGGCCACCGCCACCGTCGCCGCCGACGAAGCCACCGAGACCGCGGTAACCGCGCATTTTAGCGGCTGGATCGAGAAGCTGCCGGTCAACACCACCTACCAGCGCGTCCATCGCGGCGAAGTGCTGTGCACCATCTACAGCCCCGGCCTGTACGCCGCCGAACAGGACTATGCCCTGGCCGCGGCTCAGCAACCGACACTGGCGGCGAGTACCGTCCCCGGCGTGGCGGCGGGCGCGCGCTCGCTGCTGGCCGATGCCGCCGTGCGACTGCGGCAGCTGCAGGTACCGGAGGAGGAGATCACGCGCCTTGCCTCGGGCGGAGAGCCGCGGCAGGAATTTTCTCTCACTGCGCCCCGGGACGGGATCGTCGAGCAGCGCCTGGTGCTGCCCGGCGCGCAGGTACAGGCCGGAACGCGCCTGTTCACCCTCGCCGGCCTCGCTCCCATCTGGATTAACGCCGCCGTGACCGAGGCGGACCTGGGGCGCGTCCGGGTGGGTCAGCCCGCCCACGTGTCGCTCGATGCCTATCCGGGACGGAGTTTTTCCGCACGGGTCGCCTTCATCTCTCCCCAGGTGGAGGCGGCCAGCCGTACGGCGGCCGTGCGCCTGGTGCTGCCCAACCGCGAACAGGAACTGGTGCCGGGCATGTTCGGGCGGGTCACCATCGCGGTGGCGCTGGGGTCGCGGCTGACGGTTCCGGCCAGCGCGGTGCTGCAAAGTGGCGCCATGGCGCGGGTGTTCGTGGCTGCCGGGGATGGCCAGTTCTCGCCGCGCACCGTGACCGTGGGCCCGCAGGTGGGGGACGCCATCGTCATCCGCGGCGGCCTGCGCGCCGGCGAGCGGGTGGCCGCCGGCGCCAGTTTTCTGATCGCCTCG
>DATBPS010000235.1:0-3946 GCA_036561225.1 Terriglobales bacterium | reverse complement strand
GTGCTGGGTCACGCCCGCCAGCACCTGCACCGGCCGCCGCACTCCCGGCTCGGCCTTCACCGCCACCTCGTGAAACATGATCCACAACGGCTGCGGACGCGGACGCGCCAGCCAGCGCGTCAGCCGCACGTTCATCGCCTTATAGCCAAACGCGTGCGGCACATACTGCAGCAGCAGCCGCATCTCCCCCGGGGCCTTCGCCAATTCGGCGGCCAGTTGGTGGCGCCCTTTGCCATGAAACAAATCCGCCAACGGGTGGTTCACCACTCCGGAGATTTCGTCCAGCGGCCCCGGCGCCCAAACATGCACCTCATCCCCGGCCGCGGCCAGCGCCGCCGCCAGTTGCGCCGTGTAGTCGGAGACCCCTCCGGGAGCGGGCGGGTACTCACCGCTGATCAATCCCCAAATATTCTCAGGCATCGGCGCCGGCCTCCGCCGCGGCGACACCCGGCAGCCCCAGCAGTGGCGCCAGCCGTTTCAGGTGCGCGGCGGGCGTAAACCCGGCGCTGTGCCGCCAGGCCTGCTCCCGCATCTGCCGCCAATGCTCGGGATCTTCGAGGGCGCGGACCAGGGCCGCCGCCAGCCCCTGCGCCGACGGCGGCGTCACCCCCGCCGATTCGCCCGTCAGCCCCGGCTCCAGCCAGTCCAGGATGCCGCCGTGGGCAAACGCCACCGCCGGCACTCCCTGCGCCGCCGCCTCCATGCCCACCAGTCCATAAGGTTCGGGCCACAGACTGGGCACCGCCAGCAGGTCGGCGTCCGCCAGGAGTTGCGAACGCTCTTGCGCGCTCAGCCAGCCGGGAAAACGGGCATCGAGATCCAGGCGTAGCGCCAGGTCCTGCCATCGCCTCCGTTCCGGCCCATCACCGGCGATCGTCACCCGCAACCGCCGCCGCAACTGCCCCTGAACGGCGGCGCAGGCGCGCAGCAGCACCTCGCCTCCCTTGGGCGCAGTCAGGCGAGCCAGCATAACTACATGATGCGGCCGGCCGGACGGGGATGCGAGTACCTCGGCGCGGGGGGCAAGCAACGGATAACCCACCACCGTCACCGCCGGGCCGGAGGCGCCGGCGGCGCGGCGAAACTCGCCCGCCATGTGCAGGCTGGCCACCATGATGGCGCTGTAGCCCCGCAGGCCGCGGGCGCGCTCCCGCTGTCGGCGGTAGCTGCGGACGAACCCCGATGGGTTCAGCATGCCGCAGTGGCGGGTAAAGTTGACCGCCACGCAGCCCGCGCCCAGCGGCCGCGAGCACGGCACCGGCCGCGGCCAGCGGTGCATCTTGCTCCCCGTGGCACAAGCGCCATCGTAGTTATGCGCATACAACACCGCCGGCGCAAGCTCGAGCAAGCGGGCTTCCATCTCCCCGTCCGCCAGTCCATGGGCCCAAATGCGCTCCGGTCGCCAGCGCCGCGCCGCCGCCAGCGCCGCCTCCCGCCCCAGCTCCGCAACGTCAAACTCGGTGCAGCCGGCATACGGGTCATCACGCGGGGGTCGCGCCGTTTGCACTGTGGGCAAAGTCGACGCGAGAAGGTCGCGAAATTCGGAACGGCGGCCCGCCCCCGGAAGGCGAAGAGGCGCGGCCCCAGCCGGCCGGGGCTCTCGGGGGTCCCCGGCCGGCTGAGCGTAAGCGGGTCGCTCGGCGTAGCCGAGCGGGGCCCCGCGCCAGTCAATGGCGCTCGCGCCCTCCGCCCGCTGCTCATACAGAATGCCCAGCTCACATCCGGCGGCGCGCAGCTGCGCCGCCATCCCCCGCAGATAGCTCTCCACCCCGCCAATCGGCCCGCGCGCCTGTGTGGCAATGAGCAGCCTCATACGCGTCTGGCATACTCCGCGCCGAGAAAATCGGTATGCACAAAGGCAGTGTACGCGCCGGGAGCGCCCTTGCAATATTCCGCCACCGGCGTCTTCATGGTCATGCGGCGCTTCCCGCCAACGGTCGCCGCCGCAGCTCCCGCCAGCGCGCCTGCCAGGCGGCGCGGTCGGCGGCGCGCAACACCGCGAACCAGCAGTACACCGCCGCCGCCGCGCCCAGCCACGCCAAATTGACGATGAGTCCCGTCCAGCCCAGCTTCCCCGGCAGCATGTGCACCGCCAGCGCCACCAGCGCCGCGCCCACGCCGCCGCGCACCAGCGCCGCGCAGCAGGCCCGCGCCAGTGCGCTTCCGTTCAGGCCGTAGAGCCGTACCGCCAGCCTCGGCAGGTACCACGCATCGGTGAGCAGATAGGCCACCAGCGTTCCGCACGCCACTCCGGCCACCCCCCAATGCCGTGCCCACCAGATGCTGAGTCCGAGGTTGATCACCGCCCCCGCCGTGCTCGATCCCAGCCGCCGCCGCGCATCTCCCTGGGTATCCAGAAGCCAGGTGAAAAAGCACACAAAACCATACACCGCCAGCGCGGCGGCGGTGGCCCAGGTTAGCGCCAACCCGTCAAAGTGTTCTCCGCCCACCCACAGCCGGACGAAGTCGGGGGTGAAGCTGCCCACCAGAGCCATCAGCACCAGCCCCACGCCCAGCACCGCCGCCGCCAGTTCGATGATGCGGGCGTTGAAGGCGCTGTGGTCGCGGTGGCGCAGTTCGCCCAACGCCGCCCAGCTCACCGATCCGATATCCGTCAACCGCGCCCCGGCCAGCAGCGGCAGCGCCTGGGTAAGGGCGAACCCGGTGACCGCCGCCGGCCCCAGCATGATCCCCACCACCGTGTTGTCGGTCAACTGGTTGATTTGATTCCCGGCCATGGCGATCACCAGCGGCCAGTTGAATTTCCAGATTTCGCGTGCCGGCAGGCTGGCCGGCGGCGTCGCGCGCCACTGCGGCAGAAAACGGCCCGCCCAGATGCGCCACAGCAGCGCCCCCACCGCCATGCCCGCGATGCTGGCCGCCGCCATCCCCACCATCCCCCAGCCCGCCCACACCCACCACAGCGAAAGCCCGGTGATCAGCAGCGATTGGATCAGCAACGCCGCCCGCACCAGATACCCGCGCTGCACCGTCTCCAGAACGCTGCGGAACAGCAGCGGCGGGGTCAGCGCCAGACTCCCCACTCCGGCGATCGCCACCGCCCAGCGCAGTGCGTTTTCCAGCCCCGCCCCCACCTCCAGCAGATGCGGCGCCCACCACGCCAGCCCCACCGCCGCCGGCATCAGCGCCAGCGCCGCCCACGCATACAGCCGCAGCCCGCGCCGCGCCATGGCGCTCAGCGCCCGCGCGCCCTCTTCGCTCGTGTGGGCGCGCAGCAGGAAAATGGTCAGCGCCCCCGGCCCCAGCGCCAACTGGCTGAGGCCGAGGTACCCCAGCCATTCACCAATCACCGTCCACGCGCCCCAGGGCGTGTCGCCCAGCCAGCGCACCAGAAACGGCGTGGCGAAGAAACCCGCCAGCGACACCACCGCCATCGCGCCCACGCCGGTGAGCCACGTGGCCACCGAGCGGTGCGCGCGCCGCAAATCCGGCTGCGCCGCGGCGCTCATGGGCCCGTCTCCCGCTCGTCGGCTGGTCGCGGCAGCTCGGAGGCGCCCTGAGCGGAGCGGGCGCCCGCTGCCGGGGAGCGAAGCCACGGCGCTGAGCGACCGTAGGGAGCGACCCAAGTCAGGTGTGGAGTATCCACATTCACGATTGCTGCCGCCATGTCATCCCAACTGTGGGCCCGCAGACGGCGGCCCAGTTCCGGCATCCATTCGGCGAAAGCACCGGGATTCTGGTGCCAGGCGCGCAACCGCGTCGCCAGCGCCGTCGCGTCTTCCGGATCTTCGAGCAGGAGTTGCGCCCGCAGTTGCGGAGGACAGCGTTCCGCCACTCCGGCCGCCGCGCTGACCAGCGCCGGCAGCTCCCGGGCCCAGGCCTCGTGCACCGCCAGGCCGTAGGCCTCGTAGCGGGTGGGCGCAACCATCAGATCGCTGGCGGCCAACAGTCGCGGCACATCGTCGCGCAGCCCCAGAAAGCGCAC
>DATBPS010000234.1:0-3248 GCA_036561225.1 Terriglobales bacterium | reverse complement strand
GGATTGTCGGCCGACCTTGCCCAGCAGCACCTGATGACCGGGCGGATCAGCGCCCTACGGACCGTCCTCCTGACCGCCGCCGGCCTGGCGGCTTTCATGGTCGGCGGCGTGCTGAGCCAGGCGCTGGAGGGCGGGGGAGCGGGCCAGGCGGCGCACGTGATTTTCCTGGTCGGCGCGGCGGTCATGGCCGCCATGGCGGTTTTCGGCCTGTGGCGCCCGGCTAGCGTCTACGAAAACCTGCGACCGGGACGGCCTGCCGGCGCATCTCGATGGGCGGAAGTGAAGCGGCTGGGACGCCATTGGCCGATCTATCCGGCGCTGGCCATCGAATTGCTCTGGCAATTCGGGCCTGGCGGTGAGACCCCGCTCAAATATTTCATGCAGAACACCCTGCACGCCACCGACGCCGAGGTCGGCCTGCGAGACGCCCTGTTCGAAGCCGGATTTATTCCAGTCTATCTGCTCTACGGCTGGCTCTGTCGCCGCCTCCGCCTGCGGACGATCCTGTTCTGGTCGACCCTCGTGGCAGTGCCTCAATACGTGCCGCTGGCCTTCGTCCATTCCACGCACGGCGCGCTGGTGGCCGCTGTGCTCATGGGCCTGATGGGCGGCGTCTGCAGCGCCGCCTTTATCGACCTCCTCATCCGCTCCTCGCCGCCCGGCCTGCAGGGGACGGTGATGATGCTGAGCGTGACCATTTACTATCTGGATTCCCGCTTTGGCGATGTACTGGGATCCTGGCTCTACGACCGGTTCCACGACTTCAACGTCTGCGTGATCGCGATCACGGTCACCTATGCCCTGATCGTCCCGGTGCTGTGGCTGGTTCCGCACCGACTTACGGCGACGGCCGACGGCCAGTCGGTCACATGAACCCGGCGCACATGCCGAAAGCTCGCCGGCCAGCGAGACCGCTAGAGCGGCCAACCCCGCGCAACGCCTATTTCGCCGCCGTCGCGGTCGTCTGCTCTAGCGCCAGGCGGGCCTCGGCCGCGGCGATCATGGCCCGGAAGCGCGGATTCTCGCGCAGGGAATCGATGTCGGTATCTGCCTTGATGTGGGCCAGGAAGGCTGCCGACGCCTGCGGGAAGATCGGCTCCAGAAGACTGAGGGCCCCCTCGGCATCGCCCAGGCGGGCGTTGAGCGCGCAGGCGAAGTTGAAGCGCATTGACCGGTTGTCCGGATCGAGCAGCAGGGCGCGGGCGATCCATTCGCGGGCCCGATCCCCCTCGCCAAGCGCGGCCAGGGCATTGACGCCGAAGCCCATGGCCTTGCCGTTGGTCGGCTCCTGCGCCAGGGCCTTTTCGGAACGGGCGAGCGCAATCTCCGCGGCGCGCCGCAGACCGGCCTCGTCCCCCAGCGCGGTGTAGCAGCTGAGCAGCATGCCCGGGGAGCCAAGGTCCGCTTCCATCAGCGACATGGCTTTTTCGAAATAGCGGGTCGCGTCCTCCAGCCGCCGTTGGCGGAAATTGAGGGCGGCGGCGGCGGAATTGACCTCGAACGACTCCGGATCCAGGCGCAGGGCCAGCTCGATCTCGATCGCAGCCTGGTCGTGGGCGCCCTGGTTGGCCAGGTGCCGCGCCTTGACCGCGTGCGGCTCAGCCAAGCTCGCATCCAGGGCCATGGCGCGCTCGACGGCCGCCAGACCGTTGTCTCCATCCGGATTATCGGCAAAGAAAAAGTGCAGGGTCTGGCCGAGCGCCAAAAGGGCCCAGGCTTGCGCGTAACCCGGGTCTATCTCAACCGCCCTGCGGCAGAGTCGGACGATGGTCTCGTTACGCCGTGGATCGCCTTCGCTGCTGCTGAGGCTATGCTGGCGCGCCATCAGATAGATATTGTAGGCCTCGGCGTTATCCGTGCCACGCCGCTCGATCGCCTTCTTCTCTTCCGGGAGAAGCTTCAATTTCAGGGCGGCGACGATGGCTTCTGAGATCTCGTCCTGCAGGGCGAAGATATCGTCGAGGTCGCGGTCCCAGCGCTCGGCCCACACATGGCCGCCTGAGGCGCCGTCGATCAGCTGCGCGGTGATGCGCACCCGGTTTCCGGCCTTGCGGACGCTGCCCTCCAGCACATGGCCGACGCCAAGTTGGTGAGCCACGTCTTTGACGTTTGGCGATTTGCCTTTGAAACCGAAGGCGGTGTTGCGTGCGATGACGAACAGGGCCGCGACCTTGCTAAGGTCGGTGATGATGTCTTCACTGATGCCGTCGCTGAAATACTCCTGCTCAGTGTCGCCGCTCATGTTGGCGAACGGCAGGACGCAAATGGAGAGCTTGGGTTGCGCGCGAGCGGTCGGTGCGGACGGTGGGACTGCCGCCGCCGCCCCGCCGGCGGTCAAAACGGCGACACTGCTGACCACCTTGCGCCACCCGGGGTGGTCGGCCTCGCCCGACCAGCCGGTGATGTCGGCGCACTGAAGGCGGTCGAAGGGCATTGGCAGCTCGGTCCCGTCAACGGTGAGCTGGACCAGCTTGTGTTCCGCGCGCGCCCGATCCGCCTCGGACTGGACCCATTCCGACTTCACCGCCTCTGCTGACCAGACCACGACCACCGCCTTGGCCGCGGTCAACCGCTCGCGGATGACGTCGGCATAGGCCCGATGCGCCGGGATTTCATCGTCGCGCCACACTCCGTAACCGAGCGCGCGCAGGGTCTCGCCAATCTGCCGAGCCTGAGGTTCGGTCGATCTGGCGTAGGAAATGAAGACGTCGGTCATGGAGACGCGGCCACGCCCATGGCCGCCGCTCACAACCCTAACGACCCAAAGTCGGAGCGATCAAGGGAAAGGTCAGGTGCGCTTTGGCCCGGGGGCCGGTGAAGTGAGCAACAGTGGCGGAGCTGCCGGGGGTCCGCACTTAGGCGGTCCCGCTTCAGCCGCTCCCGACCCATCTCAGCCATTCGGAATGTCCGCTCCTCAGCGGGCAACAACCGTGTAATTTTGACCCTGGTTCTACCCGTTGGCATCGTGATACGCCGCCATCCGCGCCATATCCCCGACTTGCTATCAACAGCCAATACGGAGCCGAGACGACCAGAGAGAACGCATAAGTCATTGAAAATGCGGGCGTAGTTCAGAGGCAGAACGTCAGCTTCCCAAGCTGAATGTCGGGGGTTCGATTCCCCCCGCCCGCTCCAGCCATCGACCTCCGACCGGCCCGGCCGTCGGGAACCTTGGGCGAGGCCGGGAGCTATATTCCCGCGCTCTGCCTTCAATACTCTGGGATGATAGCTCAGACTTGTGGCGGCGC
>DATBPS010000233.1:0-2982 GCA_036561225.1 Terriglobales bacterium | reverse complement strand
TGGGCATCCAGCTGGCGGCGCGTCTCCTCGACCGTGTCCAGACGGGCGATCTGCTCCACCTTGCCCGCCGCCTGCTGCAACTCCTCGCTGTGCAACGCCCCGGTGCGCGCCATGGTGGCTCCCGCCTGGGCCATGATGCGGATGATCTCCTTGTATTCGCACTCGCGGCGGTTGATGACCTCGGCCAGCGAGCGGATGGCGTTGGCCGCCTCTTCCCGGCTGCGGTCAATTTCGCCCTTCCTGGCGTCCGGAGACAGATAGCTCAGAATGCGATCCATATCCTCGCGCAACTGGCGGCCTTCCCCGCGGGCCATCTCGGCGGCCGCGCCTTGCAGGGAGTTGATGAGCGAGATGTAGGTCTCGACCACGTAGCGGGCCCGGCCGCGCGAATTGTCCCAGTCGTCCAGATGCCGCTTGAGCGAAATCATCCCGCGTTCCCCCGCTTCGCCACCCCGCCACCCCGCCCGGGTGGCTGAAGTCTTGCTCATGGTAGCCCGGGGCGGGAAAACCAGCAAGTGAGTGATATGTTGCCTCTCCAGGCACGGTGCAGTAGATTGGCAGGGTGGATACTCCACCCCTGACTTGGGTCGCTCCCTACGGTCGCTCAGCGCCGTGGCTTCGCTCCCCGGCAGCGGGCGCCCGCTCGGCTCAGGGCGCCTCCGAGCTGCCGCGCAGTGTTCGAGGATACATTATGAAATTGCTGCCGGTCGCCGCCGTTGCCGCTTGCCTCACCCTCTCCGCCGCCGCCCAGGCGTATAAGCCCTCCCCGGTCGAACTGACCCGCTGGCAACAGCAGGCCCGGGCGGTCACCATCGTGCGCGACGACTGGGGCATCGCCCATGTCCACGGCCATAGCGACGCCGACGCCGTATTCGGCATGGAGTATGCCCAGGCCGAGGATGACTTCAACCGGGTGGAGACCAACTACATCAATGGCATCGGAGAAATGGCCAAGACCGAAGGGGAGTCGCAAGTGTGGCGCGATATCCGCGAAAAGCTGTTCATTGACCAGGCGGAGATGCAGTCCGACTTCGGCCAATGTCCGCCCTGGCTGCAAAAGCTGATGGTCGCCTACGCCGACGGCCTGAACTACTACCTCTACACCCACCCCGGCGTACACCCCCGCGTCATCACCCACTTCGAGCCGTGGATGGCGCTGACCTTCACCGACGGCAGCATCGGCGGCGATATCGAAAGCGCCAACCTGCGCGGCATTCAGCAGTTCTACAGTAAGCAGGCGGCGGGTGTGGACCTTCCCGCGCCGCTGGCGGCGCCGGAGGACTTCATGCCGCGTGATCCCGGCGGGTCCAATGGCATTGCCATCGGGCCGAAGAACACCGCCGACCACCATGCCTACCTGGTGATCAACCCGCACACCTCGTTTTACTTCCGCAGCGAGCTGCAGATGTCGAGCGACGAGGGACTGGACGCCTACGGAGCCGCGACCTGGGGCCAGTTCACCATCTACCAGGGGTTCAATCCGCGCATCGGGTGGATGCACACCTCGACCGGCGCCAACAACATTGATTTTTATCTGGAGACGGTGCGCCCACAGGGTGACGGCTACCAGTACAAGTACGGCGACAAGTGGCTGCCTGTGACCCAGCGCCGGGTGAGGTTCCCCTACAAGGCCGCCGACGGGCATATGGCCAGCCGTACCTTCACCCTGTACTGGACCCAGCACGGGCCAGTGGTGGGCGCGGTGAACGGCAAGTGGGAGACGATGCGCATCATGGCCAAGCCGGTCGCCGCCCTGGAGCAGGACTGGGAGCGGATCAAGGCGCACAACTATAAAGAGTTTCAGCAGACGATGGAACTGCACACCAACAGCAGCAACAACACCATCTACGCCGACGCCGATGGCCACATTGCCTATTTCCACTCCAACTTCATCCCCAAGCGCGACCCCAAGCTGGACTGGAACCGGCCGGTGGACGGCAGCAACCCGGACACCGACTGGCACGGCATTCTTTCGCTCGACGCAACCCCGCACCTGTTCGACCCCGCCACCGGCTGGTTGTACAACTCCAACAACTGGCCCTGGTCGGCGGCCGGCCCCGACAGCCCGAAACGCGCCGACTTCCCTCCCTATGTGGACAAGGGGCAGTTTGAGAGCATGCGCGGCCTGCACGCGCTCAAGGTACTGCCGGGCATCAAGGACATGACCATGGACAAGGTGCTCAAAGACGTGGCCTTCGATAGCTATCTGCCATGGTTTACCCACACCGTTCCGGCGCTGGTGAAGGCCTGGGACAACACGCCCGCCTCCAACCCGCTCAAGGCCAAGCTGCAGCAGCCGATCGCGGCGCTGCGCAACTGGGATATGCGCTGGGGTGTGGACTCGGTGCCCACCTCGCTGGCCGTCTACTGGGGCAGCGAGATGATGCGCATGACCGGCCGCCAGGCGCGCGGCGAGGGGGACGACGACTCCAGCTTTGTGGCCACCAAGGCCGCTCCCGCCGAGCTCTTGCAGGGGCTTTCGCAGGCGGTGGACAAGCTCGACCGCGACTTCGGCACCTGGCGGACGGCGTGGGGCAAGATCAACGTCTTCCAGCGGCTGGACGACTCGATTGACCATCCCCGCTTTGACGATTCCCTGCCCGCCACGCCGGTGATGTTCACCGCCGCCACGTGGGGATCGCTGGCCTCCTACGCCCCCTGCCGCGGCCTGACCACCAAGCGCATCTACGGGTGCAGCGGCAACAGCTTCGTGGCGGTGATTGACTTCGGCCCCACCATCGAGGCGCGGGCGGTCACCGCCGGAGGCGAGAGCGGCGATCCCTCGTCGCCGCACTTCAAGGATGAGGCCGAGCGCTACGCCACCGGCAACCTGCGCACCGTCTACTTCTATCCTTCCCAGTTGAAGGGGCACACCGAGCGCACCTACCATCCCGGCCAGCGATAAGCCATGCGGGTTCTGGCCATCGTCCCGGAGTTTGCCGCGGCCGCGCTGCGGCGGCTGCCGCGACGGGGGGTGGAACT
>DATBPS010000232.1:0-2767 GCA_036561225.1 Terriglobales bacterium | reverse complement strand
TCCCAGGTCATGATCCGGCGAGCGCGGTTGCCTCTGCCAGCAGGCGGTTGGCGTCGGCGAGGACGGGGCTGGCACCGAGCGAGGCGAAGATATCTTGCGCCGCGCGCAGCGGCTCCCGGGCCTCGGCCGGCCGACTGAGGGTGAGCAGGCATCGGCCCTGCCCCAGGAGCGCATGCGCCTGCTCCCACGGCACCTCGAATCGCTCCCACCGCCCAGCGGCGTCCGTGAACAAGGCCGCGGCGTCAGCGTGCCCGCCGTGCTGCTCGGCCAGCAGAGCGCGGGCAGTCACTGCGGCGTGCTGATCGAGTTGATACACCGGTTTGAGACCGTTCGCGAGCCGCCTCCCGAGATCCGCGTCACCCGCCGCAATCGCAACCCGTACCAGGTCGGGAAGGCTCCGCAGGTAGTCCTGCGTGTACCGGACGTTCGGTACGTGTTCGAGTTCGGCAAGCAGGGGGGTGGCGTCGCGAACTTTCCCGACGGCAGTCCAGGCTATTGCGGCGAGCGCGAGGAGCCCGCCCAGGTATTGCGGCTCGTCCAGTTCTCGCGCTTTCGCCACGGTTTGCTGGATCCAGTCCATCAGATCGGTCTGGTTGAGCTCGCCGCGGCGGGCCAGTATCCGAGCCTCGGCAGAGCGCAGGTCGACTTGGCCCATCCAGTCCTCTGCGGCAACATGACCGAGGGCCGTTGCCATGAGGGTCCGCGCCTGCCCGATTAGGCCCAGGTCGGCCAGCGCCTCAACGGAGATGGCCTCGAGCAGCGGCTCCCACTCCGCGATGCCGTGCCGCTGGGCGAAGGCGGTCCCCTGCTGGGCCAGCTCCCACGCTGCTCGTGGTCCCTCGGCCCGGCCGAGGGACACCCCCAGGTTGTGATAGACCACGGCCGCCTCGCGCCCGAGCCCCTGAGCTGTCGCAGCCTCCAGCGCCTGGCGCATGTCCTCAAGCCCCGCCGCCTCCCCCAGTGCGAACCGGGCGCAGCCACGGAACCCGAGCGCCCGCGCCGGCACTGGGAGGCCGAGTTCAGCGGCGAGTTCCACCGCGCGCTCCGCGAGCGCGGCCGCCTCCGCATGCTGGTCAGACAGGAAGCTTGCCGCAGCGCGGCCGGCCAGCGCCTCTGCCAGTTCGGGGGAGGGGCCGAGTGGCTCCAGAATTCCCAGCGCCCTGTCTGCGGCGTCGTGGTACCCGCGGTCACCGAGCCGGTGAAGGAGCATCGAGTACCGGCTTGTCGCCATGGCAGCCCGGCGGACATCCCTGTCGGCCTGGAACGCCGCGATCGCCTGCTCGAATGCGGCTGCCGCTTCACGGAACCGGGCTCGCAGGCGGAGGGCCTCGCCATAGCGGATCAGCAGTTCGGCGCGATCGGGGTGATCTGGCCCGGTCATGGCCAGTGCCTTGGCGTAATGGCGTTCGGCGGCTTCCACGTCGATGCCCATGGCCCGGTCCCCAGCCAGCATCAGGTAGCGAGCCGCGCTGGTGGCCAGTTCCCCGGCCAGCGGATCCTTGACCGCCTGCGCCAGTTCAAGGGCGGTGGTGTAGTGGGCGGCGATGATCTCGGCGCGGTCAGCGACCCGCTCCCCGGCCATCCGCTCGATCCAGGCCGCTGCCCGGCGGTGGCGCTCGGCGCGGTCGGCCCGTGGGATCTGCGCATAACAGACATCGCGGATCAGCGCATGGGCGAAGGAGTACTCGGCCTGGCCCGCCATCGACGAGCGCCGTACCGGGCGGACCAGCTCCTTGCGCGTCAGCTCGTGCAACATGGCCTTCACCTGCTCTTGGTCCTGGTTTCCCATTTCCGTGACAGCGCCGGCCCAGAACACCTCGCCTACCACCGCAGCGTCTTGCAGCAGCCGTTTGCGCGTTGAGCCAAGGGTGTCGAGCCGCGCCGCGATCAGCCCATGCACCCCCGGCGGCAGCGGGATCGGCGCGCTGGCATCGATGCCCCACCCGGCGCCCGCCCGCCGCAGGATCTCCTGGTCTTTGAGCAGCCCTATGAACTCTTCCGCATACAGCGGGTTGCCGCCTGCGCGGTCCCAGATCGCCTGCTGCACCTCGGCGGGCGGCTTCGCCGTGCCCAGCAGGTTTGAGACCAGCTGCGCGGTCTCCGCCGCGGTCAGCGCCCGCAGGTTTACCCGGGCCACGTTGCGCGCTGAGGCCGCCCAGCTCGCCGCCCGCTCATACAGTTCCGGGCGGGCCGTGCCCACGAGCAGGAGCGGGATCCCCTCGGCGTAGTCGGCCAGCTGTTCCACAAACTCCAGCAGCGCCTCATCGGCCCAGTGCAGATCCTCAAACACCAGCACCGACGGACGGCTCTCCGCCAGCAGCTCCACAAACGCCCGCCACGCCGCAAAGTTCTCCACCAGGGCCGCCTCCGGGGCCGGCAGCCCGGCCAGCGGCCGCAACCGCGCCCTGAGCCACGGCGCGTCCGGCGCGTCCTCGGGGATCATTGCGTCGATCTTTGCGGCGGCTACCTCTGGCGGGTCGGTTTCCAAGATCCCCGCCTCCGCCTTGACGATCTCCCCCAGCGCCCAGAAAGTGATCCCGTCCCCGTAGGGCAGGCACCGGCCCAGGCGCCAGCGGATTTGCTCTGGCCACGAGTCAACGAACGAGCCCAGCTCGGCAACCAGCCGTGACTTGCCCACACCCGGCTCCCCGGCCACCACCACCAGCTGCACCGTCGGCTCCTGCACCGCTTTTTGAAATGCGCCAGTGACAATGCCCAGGTCGATCTGGCGGCCCACCATCGGCGTGCCGAGCGACCGGGTCAGCTC
>DATBPS010000231.1:0-6533 GCA_036561225.1 Terriglobales bacterium | reverse complement strand
ACACTGGCGCCGGAAGAGTACCGGCACAGCGTGCTGCCGCATGTGCAGCGGCTGGTGGCGCTGGTGCGGGCCAGCGGCGTGCCGGTGATTTATTTTTCCACCGGCACCACCGGCTATCTGGAGCTGACCGCCGCCTGCGGCGCCGACGTGCTCAGCCTCGACTGGCGGGTGGATATGGCCGCCGCCTGGGAACGGTTGCAGGCGCTGCCGCATCCGCCCCTGGCGGTGCAGGGCAATCTGGATCCGACCCTGCTGTTGGCTCCGCCGGCGGTGCGGGAAGCGGCCACCGCGCGGCTGCTGGAGAGCATGAAGGGCAAGCCCGGCTACATCTTCAACCTGGGCCACGGCATTTTGCCTGCAACCGCTGTCGAAGCGGTCGAAGCGCTGGTCAGGCAGGTACAGGCGCCGGCGGGCTGCTAAACTGAGAGTTTCCGCACCCTGCGGGAAACCCGGCATTGCCCACCATGGCGGACTCGATACAGGTCCACGGCGCCCGCGTCCACAACCTCAAGAACGTCAGCGTCAGCCTGCCTTTGCATCGCTGGACGGTGATCACAGGGGTTTCGGGATCGGGCAAGAGCAGCCTGGCGTTTGACACCATCTACGCCGAGGGGCAGCGGCGGTTTGTGGAGTCGCTGTCGGCCTATGCGCGGCAGTTCCTGGAACGAATGGAGAAGCCCGACGTGGATGCCATCGAGGGCATCGCCCCGGCGGTGGCCATCCGGCAGAAAGCGGCCACGCGCAGCTCGCGCTCCACGGTGGCCACCAGCACCGAGATTTACGACTACCTGCGCCTGCTCTACGCCCGTGTGGGCGAACTGCTCTGCCCCGACTGCGGCCGTCCGGTGGAGCGCGACGATGTGGATAGCGTCCTCACCCGGCTGCTCGATCAGGTGGACGGGCAACGTTGTCTGTTCCTGTTCCCGGTG
Organism: Terriglobales bacterium; assembly: GCA_036561225.1. Taxonomy (GTDB): domain Bacteria; phylum Acidobacteriota; class Terriglobia; order Terriglobales; family SCQP01; genus SCQP01. The sequence goes on along the minus strand of DATBPS010000231.1, from coordinate 5,604 downwards.
CTGGCGGCGGGCAGCACGATGCCGCTGGCCGAACGCTTGAACGAGCTGCGTGGACGAGGGTTCAACCGGCTGTGGCAAGCGGGCAAGATGGTGGAGTTCTCCACCCCGGAGTCGCTGCTCGATCTGGATCTGGCCCAGCCGATTTATGTGCTGGCCGACCGCCTGGCCATATCGGCTGAGGAACGCACCCGCATGGCGGAGGCGGTCGAGGCCGCCTACCGCGAGGCGGGCGAGGCGGTGCTGGAGTTCCCCGATACGCCCGGACAGACGCTGCGCGCCTACAATCGTCTCGCCTGCACCCACTGCGGACGCAAACTGGAAGCTCCCGAGCCGAGCTTGTTCTCCTACAATCTGCCGATCGGCGCCTGCCCGCGCTGTCAGGGATTTGGCCGCTCGACCGAGCTGTCGGAGGAGCGAGTGGTGCCCGATGCGGGGCTGAGCCTGGCGCAGGGCGCGATCGCGCCCTGGAACACCACCCGCGGCGCTCGCTGGCGGCGCGCCCTGCTGCGGCTGGGTCCGGCGGCGGGGGTGGACACGGACCGCCCCTGGCGCGAGTTGAGCGCCGAGCAGCGGCGTTGGGTATGGGAGGGGGGCGGGAAGTTCCCCGGGGTACGCGGCTTCTTTGCTCTGCTCGAGAAGAAGAAGTACCGGGTGCAGGTGCGGGTGTTTATGGCCCGCTATCGCGGCTATACCCACTGCCCCGACTGCAACGGGGCGCGATTGCGGCCGGAGGCGCTGGCCGTGGTGCTGCATTCGGAGGCGGCCGAGGGTCCCCACAACATCGGCCAGGCGGGGGCGCTGACGGTGGGGCAGGCGCATGAGTTCTTCCGCCGTTTGCGTCTGCGGCCGCAGCAGGCCGCCATCGCGGAAACTGTGCTGGCGGAGGTGCTGCGGCGGCTGGAATTTCTCATCAAGGTGGGGCTCGAGTACCTGACCCTCGACCGCATGGCGGCGACGCTGTCGGGGGGCGAGGCGCAGCGCATTCAGTTGGCCACCTGTCTGGGTTCGCAGTTGGTGGGCGCGCTGTACGTTCTGGATGAACCTTCCATCGGGTTGCACCCGCGCGATACCGGGCGGCTGATCGCCATCCTGCGCGAGCTGCGCGATCTGGGCAACACCATTCTGGTGGTGGAGCACGACCCCGAGGTGATGCGCGCCGGCGATCATCTGCTGGATCTGGGGCCGGGGGCGGGCGAGCAAGGAGGCGAGCTGGTGGCGGCGGGCACCTGGCAGGAGGTCAGCGCCGCGCCGCAGTCGCTCACCGGTCAGTACCTGCGCGGCGAACGCAGCATTCCCGTGCCCACCCACCGCCGCCATCCGGGACGCAAGCTGTTGACCGTCCGCGACGCCCACGCCCACAACCTGCAACACCTGGACGTCGAGATCCCGCTGGGGCTGCTGGTGGCCGTCACCGGCGTTTCGGGCAGCGGCAAGAGCACGCTGGTACACGAGGTGCTGCACCGTACCCTGCAGAGGCTGCTGCACACCACGGCGGCCGGGAACGGAAGCGGGAGCGAGGCGGAGGGTGATGACGACACCGCCAACGGCTGTGCGCGCATCGAAGGCTGGGCGGAGATCCACGACGTCGTACTCGTGGATCAGTCGCCGATCGGGCGCACGCCGCGGTCGAACCCGGTGACCTACATCAAGGCCTGGGACGGCATCCGCGAGTTGTTCGCCCGCCAGCCCCTGGCGCGCCGCCGCGGTCTGCGCGCCGGCCATTTTTCCTTCAACGTGCCCGGCGGGAGGTGCGAGACCTGCCAGGGCGAAGGCGTGGTGACGGTGGACATGCAGTTTCTGGCGGATGTGGAGCTGGTGTGCGAAGAGTGCGGCGGCACACGCTTCCAGTCGCATATTCTCGAGGTCGCCTACAAGGAACTGAACATCCATCAGGTGTTGCAGATGAGCGTGGATGCGGCGCTGCGCTTCTTCGCCGATCAGGCCAGGATCGTGCGTCCGCTGAAGCTCCTGCAGGAGATCGGGCTGGGGTACCTGCGCCTGGGGCAGTCGGCCACCACGCTCTCCGGCGGCGAAGCCCAACGGTTGAAACTGGCGGCGCATCTGGCGCAACCGCGCTCGGCGGCGGGGACGCTCTTTCTGTTCGACGAACCGACCACCGGGCTGCACTTTGATGACATTGCCAAGCTGCTCGCCGCCCTGCAGCGGCTGATTGCGGCGGGTGGGTCGGTGGTGGTGATCGAACACAACCTGGAGGTCATCAAGTCGGCCGACTGGATCGTGGAACTAGGCCCGGAGGCCGGGGCCAAAGGCGGGCGGCTGGTGGCCGAAGGACCGCCGGAACTGGTGGTTAAGGCCAAGGAGTCGCGGACGGCCCCCTACCTGCGGCCGCTGCTGCCGGGGATGGAAGAAGCAGAAAACCCGCCGGAAGTTGTCACGCGGCGGCGCAAGCGGCATCCTTAACCTGAGGGGAACTGGATGCTTGCTCGGCAAACCAAGTTAGGTCTGCTGATGGCGGCGGCCATCGCGCTGACGGCCGTCGGGCTGGCGGCGCAACAGACCCCCACCAGCAGCATCAGCCCGAAATGGCTGCGGGAGTACGCCCAGCTCAACGCCAAGGCGGCGCGGCAGCAGGGGCATGATCTGGCCGAGACCCTGGCACGGATGGCCGAGTACGATTTTTCCTTTTCCCGGGCCAGCTTTCACGACCATGATGCCGCCGCCGGGGTCGAGCATTTGGAGGAGGCCGCGCGGCACGCCGATCAGGCCTGCGCGCTGCTGCACGAAGAGGCGGCGCGGCACAAGAAGGACGGGATGAAGAACGTCGAGAAATCCTTGCAGTCCATCAGTTTTGGCTTGCAGGGGCTGGTGGAGACGGTACGCTTCGAGGATCAGGCGCGGGTGAAAGCAACGCAGGCGCACATCGCCGATCTGCGCGCCCAGGTGTTGGAATGGCTCTTCGCGGCCAAATGAGATGGCCGGCGGCGGCCGGCGCCCTGCTCCTGGCCTTTCTGGCGATCCGCGCCGGCGCCCAGGTGCGCGATCCGCTGACGCCGCAGGAGGCCGACCAGGTGCGCGAAACCGCCGGCAAGCTGGATCAGCGCGTCCCGCTGCTGGTGCAGTTTGCCGGCGAGCGCCTGCGGCAATTCGAACAGGTTCGCACCGCGGCGCCAGCGCCCGCCGACCGCGCCAGCCGCCTCTATGCCCTGCTGCAGCAGTACGCGGCCATTTTGCCGGAGTTGGACGACGCCGTGGATGACCTCGGCGACAGCCGCGACGACCAGAACGGGCCGCACTACAAAGTGGGCAAAGTGCTGGGCAAGGCCGTTGCCGATCTGCAGCAGTTGCAGGCCACCCTGCAAGATATCCAAAGCAGCTCCTCGCCCGCCGACCTAGCCACTTACCACTTCGAACTGCAAAATTGCCTTGATGCCACCCGCGACAGCCTGCAAAATGCTCAGGGGCTCCTTAAGCCATCGTAATGCGTGATCTCCAGCCGACGTTCCTGGCCGTTTTTCGCGAGTTGAAGCCGCGCACGCCGCTGCCTGCGATGGAGATAGCGTTTTATCCCTTCGCACAACTCAGCCACACCATCCGGCTGCGCGAGGGGCGGATTCTGGTGCGGCTCAGCGATCTGCTGCAGATGGCCCCCGAGCCGGTGATGGAGGCGCTGGCGCACATCCTGCTGCGCAAACTCTACCGGAAGGCCATACCCGGGGTGTACAACGCCCGCTACCGGCGCTTTATTGGGCAGAAGGCGATCGTGCAACAGTCGCACATGATCCGGCAGATTCGCGGCCGCAAGCGCCTGGAGGGGCCGGAAGGCGAGCACTACCACCTCGAGGAGATCTTTGAGGAGTTGAACCAGCGCTTCTTTCAAGGCTGGATGGCGCGGCCCAGGGTGAGCTGGGCGGTGGAGGCGGCCCGCCGCAATCTCGGGCACTACGATCCGGCGCATAATGCCATCCTGATCAGCCGCGTGTTTGACTCACCGCATATTCCGCGTGCCCTGCTGGAATACGTGATGTACCACGAGATGCTGCACCTGCGCTTTCCCGTGCGCATGCGCGGCAGCCGCCGTTGTGTCCATTCGGCGGAGTTTCGCGCCGAAGAGCGGCGGTTTCCCGGCTGGCAGGCAGCCGAGGCCGCCCTGAAGACTTTATAGTGCGCTACCATCAGGGAAAGCAGTCCTGCGCATCACGCGCGTCCGTTATGTCTCGGCACCCCTTCCTTTACGCCTTTACCTTCTGTGCCCTCGCCGCCGGGCTTGCCGCCCAGGGAACGCAGCAACAGACCGGGCCGGTCATCATCCCCAAGAAGCAGGTGGAGCCGGCCAAGCCCACCGCGCCCCCGCCCGCGCCGCCCAAGCAACAGAAGCCGCAGTTCAGCTTCTCGGTCAATGTGCCCGAGGTGGAGATTCCGGTTTCGGTGGAGACCAAGAGCGGCATGTTCGTCCCCGGGCTGGGCGCGGCCCAGTTTGCCCTGTACGAAGACGGAGTGCGGCAGAAGATCGACAAGGTGGCGGTGACCACCGATGCGCCGATGACGGCGGTGATGCTGGTGGAGTTCCGCAACGGCATCATTCCGGTGATCTACAACGCTCTGCAGGCCTCCTACGCCTTCACTGATCAGCTGCAACCGCAGGACTGGGTGGCGCTGATGACGTTTGACCTGAAGCCCACCGTGGTGGTGGATTTTACCCACGACAAGAACTCCATCTACGCCGGGCTGCGCTCGTTGCAGGTGGCCAACTACAGCGAAGCCGACCTGTTCGACGCCCTCTCGGACACCATTGACCGGTTGGACGGGGTGAAAGGGCGCAAGACGCTGGTGCTGATCGCCAGCGGGTTGAACACGTTCAGCCATATGAACTTCGATCAGCTCAAGAAGAAGATCAGCCAGACGCAGGACATCACCATCTTCAGCGTCAACATGAGTTGGGCCCTTGAAGAGTACCTGGACGAGATGGGGATGACCGGCGCGGCACAAATGCCGCTGCTGCAAGGCGCCAACGAGATGCGTTACTTCGCCAGCGCCACCGGCGGCCGCTACTACCAGCCGCGATTCCAGGGCGGCTTCCCCGATGTGTTCAAGGACATCTCCGCCGACGTGCGCAGCCAGTACATGCTCAGCTACGTGCCCACCAACAAGAAATTGGATGGCACCGAGCGCAAGGTCAAAGTCGAGCTGGTCGCCCCCGACGGCAAGCCCCTGCAGTTGGTGGACCCGAAGGGGAAGAAGCTGAAGTTCGCCTTGGACTATCGCGACAGCTACACCGCCCGGCACGTGGTGGAGTAGGGCGGCAAGGGAACAGGGAACAGGGAAGAGGGAACGGCGAGAGTGCGGCCGATGGCCTGGGCGATGGCGGCGAGTGAGGGCATGAAGGCGGCCAGGTCGGAGGGAGAAATGGCCTGCTCGCGGTCAGAGATGGATTCCTCGGGCTGGATGTGAGCCTCGATGCAGACGCCGTCGGCGCCAACGGCCACGGCGGCGCGGGCGGCGGCGGCGCTCAGCGAGCGGCGGCCGGTGGCGTGGCTGGGATCGGCCAGCACCGGCAGGTGGGTCAGCTCGCGCACCGCCGCCACCGCGGCCAGATCCAGCGTATTGCGGGTGTGGGCGTCAAAGCCGCGAATGCCGCGCTCGCAC
>DATBPS010000230.1:0-3703 GCA_036561225.1 Terriglobales bacterium | reverse complement strand
ACGCTGCCGCTGAGCACGCCCAGGCTCGACTGCGCCGGGGCTACGTTGACCACATAGCTCGTGGTGCCCGATTGCGGCAACAGGGTCGCGCCCTGAGGCGTGAGAATGCTGACCTGTCCGTAGATCAGCGCGTCGCCGTGGGTGATGGACAGAGGCGCGCCGGGGCGTCCGGGCACCGGCGGCGCGACGGTGGCGCTGGCGTTGCCGGTGAGCTCGATGGCGCCCCCGGAGGTGCCGGTGGGGGTGAGCACAGCTATGCCGCCAGCGCCGGTGGTGACGGTTTCACCCGGCAGAATGGCGGTGCCGGGCAGCAGCGCCTGCCCATTGAGATACGCATCGTGCGTGCCCGGGCCGGCCAGGAACGCGCCGCCGGCGGGCGCCTGGGCGGCGCACAGCGCCGCCGCCAGCAGCATGACTCCCGCCAGACGCAGACGCAGACGCAGCAGCCAGTTCCGCCCCATAGGGCGGTTATAGCACAAGCGGGGCGGCGGCGCAGCCGCGCGCCGATTAAAGCTTGGCCCGTGCGGCCTTGACCTGGGCGGTGAAAGCCTCGAGCGCCGCCACCAGAATTGGCTGCTGCTGCTGGGCGAGAGAATAGTTTTTGTCCTCAATCGCCTCGCGCAGCCCGGGCAGTGTCTTCACCCCGTAGCCGGTGAAGAAGCCGGGGGCGTAGATCTCGTGCTTGAACCACGGCCGTTGCGGCAGCCCCTGGTCGTTCATCAGCTTGCGCTCGGAGGTGTAGAGCAACTGGTTGAGGGCGAGCAGATCCGCCGCCGGCTGCTGGTAGAGGCTGCCGTTGGCGGCGGCGGACTGCATCGCCTGATCGTAGTCCGCCGAGGCGGCGTGCAGATCGGCCACCGCCTTCTCCAACGGGGCGAAGTCAAACTTGGGCGCGCCTGTTTGGGTCTTGTACTCCGCCTCCACACTCTTCTGGTAGTCGAGCACGTTGTCGGCGAAGCCGGTGAATTGCAGCGGCAGCACATCGGCGTCGGCCAGGCGCATGATGGCCGTGCCCATGGTCTGGGCCAGGGCGCGGCCATAGACGAACTTGGTGTCGGCGAAGTGCGAGTACCAGTAGAAGTCGTCGTAGATGGAGTGGTAGACGCCGCCGCCGCCCTCGCCGCCGTAGCCCAGGTTGGTGCTGGCAATGCCCAGGTGCTGCAGGAAGGGCGAGAAGTCGGAGCCCGAGCCCAGCGCGCCGATGCGCATGTCAGAGCCATCCATGATCTCGGCCTTCTGCTGCGGCGTGCGCGCCTGCTCCTCACGGTGCTGCTGGTCGCGCAACCAGACGGTCTGGCCGGTTTCGGGATCGGTGATGTCCTGGGCCACCAGGTTGAGGAAGTGTTGCAGCGTCTGGCTGCCCTCCAGTCCGAGGTAGCCGCGGCCGTTGGTGTCGGAGTTGAAGTACGCCACCGCCTTTTTCTGCAGCTCGTCGGCGTGGGTTTCGGCCCACTCGGTGGAACCGAGCAGCGCCGGCTCCTCGCCGTCCCAGGCGGCGTAGACGATGGTGCGCTTGGGGCGCCAGCCCTGCTTCAACAGCAGTCCATAGGCGCGGGCTTCCTCGAGCAGCGCCGACTGGCCGCTGATCGGATCCTCGGCGCCATTGACCCAGGCGTCGAGGTGGTTGCCGCGCACCACCCATTGATCGGGGAACTGGCTGCCGGGGATGGTGGCGATGACGTCATAGAGCGGCGCCAGGCCCCAGTTGTACTTAACCTTGAGGTGCACCACGGCCGAGCCCGGACCAATGTGATAGGTGATGGGCAGCGCGCCGCGCCAAGCCACCGGGGCCACCGGACCATCGAGAGCCTTGAGCAGCGGCAGGGCATCGCCGTAGGAGATGGGCTGGGTGGGGATCTTCTCCAGCACGTCCACCTTGTCGAGCGGCAGGCGCTTGGCGCCCGGCACCGAGCCCCAACCGGGGGTCTCCGGATCGCCGGGATGGACTTCCATCATCATCACGCTGCCCCGCTGCACACCCTGTTCCGGGCGGTAGGGGCCTTTGGGATAGACATCGCCCTGGAAGTAGCCGTCGTCGCGCGGATCGGAGTAGATCAGGCACCCCACCGCGCCGTGCAGCGCCGCCAGCTTGGGCTTGATGCCCCGCCAACTGTTGCCGTAACGGGCGATGACGATCTTGCCTTTGACGCTGATGCCCAGCTTGTCGAGCACGGCGTAGTCCTCGGGGATGCCGTAGTTGACGTACACCAGCGGGGCGGTCACGTCGCCGTCGGGGGCATACATCACCATCGTCGGCAACTGTCCGGCCTGGCCCGAGGTCGGGTCTTCGGGGATGGCCGGCTCCTTGAGCACCGCCTCGTAATGGCCGGGTGAAACCAGCTCCACCTGGCGCTCGAGCGGCGTCGGGTAGAGGGTCTCAAATTTTTCGATGTGGGCATCGAGGCCGTAGGACTTGAACTGCTGCAAAACCCATTCGGCCACTTCATGCTGGCGCGGCGAACCCACGTTGTGGGGAGAGGCGGCCATGTACTGCATGTTGGCCTTCACCCGGTCGGGCTCGGGGATGGCGCGGAACTTCTGCTCCCAACTGTTTTCCGTGGCGCTGGCGGTGGTGGAAAAGCCGAACAGATTGGGAGTGGGCGCGGCATGGCTGTAGTAGAGCGCCGCCGCCACCGCCACGATCACCACAGTGGCCGCCAGAGCGAAATTGCGGGATGAGCGGGAGTTGGGCATGGGTGGGTCCTCCGACCGGGATGCGCGGACAGTATAGCGGAAACCGTGAACAGTGAACTGTGAACAGGGAACAGGGAACAGGGAACAGGGAACAGGGGGGTCGGGGGAAAGCCGGATGGTGGGGGGACGGGGGGGCGGGGGAGACTGGGGGGAGTTGTACCGGTCACTGTTCCATTTGTTGCGAGGGTATGGGCGCTGGATTGCGCTCGCCTGTGTGCTGGGCGCTTTGGTGGCGGCGGCGGGGGCGTGCGAGCCGCTGTTCCTGAAGTATTTGACGGACCTGCTGGTGGGTGCGGCGGGACTCCGAGGAGCGGCGGTGCAGGCTGCCTTCTACCACGGGTGTGCGGCGCTGGCACTGCTGGGGGGGGTACTGATCGCCGGGCGGGGCTTGCAGACGGCGCAGGCGCTGGCGGTGAACCGGGTAAGGTTCGACGCGAGCTTTGACCTGTCGGTGCGGGTGCTGCGGCGCATCTATGAACGTCCGCTGAGCTTCCACCAACAGAGTGGCGCCGGGTATGTGATGGCGCGCATGGATCGCGGCGTAGCGGCGCTGGGGCAGTTGACCGGCGATCTGCTCTCGACCCTGGTTCCCAATCTAATCAACCTGGCTCTGATGCTCTGGCTGCTGGAGCGGCTATCGCCGCGGCTGGCGCTGGTGGCGATGGCGCCCATGCCGGTTTTTCTCTACGCCACGATGAGCGGGGCGCGGCGGCTGGCGCGGCATGAGGAAGTGGTGCAGACGGGCTGGAGCCGCCTCTATGGCCGGGTCACCGAGGTTTTGGGCGGCATCAAGACGGTGAAGTCCATGGCGGGTGAAGAGGCGGAGGTGGCCGAGTACCGGCGCCAGGCGCGGCCCATCTTCCACCGGCTGTGGCGGCTGCTGTGGGTGGAGCAGGGCTATGGACACCTGACCAATTTCTGGGCACTGAGCGGGCGGCTGGGGGTGGCGGGCTACGGATTCTGGCTGGTGCTCGGCGGCCATATCACTCCCGGCGCCTGGATCGCCGCC
>DATBPS010000229.1:0-2759 GCA_036561225.1 Terriglobales bacterium | reverse complement strand
CAAGACGCGGCAAATTGCAGAGCCGTGAGCCAACTCCAACGTGCCTGCGGCTATCGCACCCGCTATGCCCCGTACCCTTGCTCACACTGCCGCTCAGCAGGCCTGGGTGGACCCGCTGGCTGACGCTCTTCATCGCGGCCTCAATACAGCGTTCGAGAAGGCCGGCCCCCGCGAGAGTACCCTCCGCGCCTGGCTGCACGGTGAGCCTCTCGGCCACCCTCTGCATGCCATGCTCACCGATGTACCACTCGGCGCCTGGACCTCCGCCATGATCTTCGACGCCATGTCGGGTCGCCGCGGCCGTCAGCCGTGGAGCAGCGCCGCACGCGGCGCCATCGGTATTGGCGTGGCTGGCGCGCTGCTGGCCGCCGTCACCGGCCTGGCCGACTGGCACGCCATCGAAAACCGTGATGCTCGTCGCATCGGCCTGGTGCACGGGCTCATCAACACTTTCGGGTTGGCTGCCTTCACCTTGTCACTTGTGCGCCGACAGCAGCCCGGGCGGGGCAGGCGGTCGGCGGCGGTAGGCTACGCCCTGGCCATCACCGCCGCTCAACTCGGCGGTGCGCTGGTTTACCAGCAGGGTATCGGGGTCCGCTCGGCGGATGAGAAAACCCTGCAAAAGCCGGCCGCCTAACCCTGCCCCCCTCCTCGCCGCCGCCCAAAGGCGCGGCCCACCACCGCTTCGGGGCTCTGCCGGTGAAGCATCCAACTTCGCCGGCGGCCAACTCCACACGATGGTACCGGAGGGGGGCCACGGAATGAGATGCTCGCCGTACCGCTAACGTTGTGAGTTCCCGCTACCGTTGGCAGCCACGCTGGTACTGGTCGAGGGGTGTACCAACCCCAAGGCAAGCAACGCCCGGGCATCGGGAGCGAATCGCGTTTGCCAGTGGTGATCCGCTTGGTACTTCTTCATCGCGGCTTCGCTACTGGCGTCCCAATGGCCACTCGCCGTCTTCAGGTACCCCGCCCCGATCAGCGCCTGCTGAATCTCTGCCGCGCGTTGCGGACTGATGCCCTCCGGCTTGCGTGCCGCGTGATGGGTCGTCTTCCGCGGCCTTTTGTGCTGGGCCTTTTGCAGGGGTGCTACCCACAGCAGGGCTGCGATCAGAACACTCATGGCTTCTGTATCCCGTCTTCCGGACCGTCCAGCGGCGGGGGCAGTGTGCCGCCCAGCAGCCAGCGGCTGGTGGCCCCCTGATCGTCCGTCCGCGATACCAGCAAGGCCACATCCGCCCCCGGCTTAAGCGCCTTGGTCAATTGGCTGAGTTCACGCCGGCCGTGTACCGGCTGACGGTTGAACTGCAGCAGTGTATCCCCGGCCTGAACTCCGATCTGATCCGCAAACGAATCTGGTTTCACCGCCAGAATCTCGACCGACGAGTGCCCGGAATCCGCCAGCACCATTCCCAGCCCTGGATCCGGCACCGTGGCCGTGGGCATCGCCCCCACCCGGTCGGCGGCCGCGGACGGATATAGGTGGTCCCGATCGGCCACTTTCATCGCCACGCTAGCGGTCTTGCCATCGCGCTCGTACCCTACCTGCAACGTAGTCCCGATGGGCAGGAACTCGATGGTCTGCATGAGCGCCGAACCATCCGCCACCGGGTGCTGATTCAGGCTGGTGATCACGTCGCCGGCTCGCAAGCCCGCCATTGCGGCGGGGCCCTTGGGAGCCACCTGGGTGAGCGGAACCCCGCTGGGAAGCCTATAGACGCGCCGCACCGCTGGATCCAGTTGGCTCTCGAAGTACACCCCAATGGACCCCCGCACCACCTTCCCATGCCGCCGCAGTTCCGGGAATACGTGCATCACCAGATCGCTTGGCAGGGCAAAGCCAATTCCCTGATAGCCGTCCGATTCGGTATAGATTGCTGTATTGATGCCCACCACCTGCCCGTTGAGATCAACCAGCGGGCCGCCGCTGTTGCCAGGGTTGATGGGAGCATCGGTCTGAATAAAGGTCTGGAACTGCTTGGACGGATCCACCGAACGGTGGAGGGCGCTGACGATCCCCGCGGTGGCGGTGCCATCCAGCCCAAAGGGGCTGCCGATGGCCATCACCCAGTCCCCGACCGCCAGATGGGAAGAGTCGCCAAAGTGAGCGGTGGGCAGCGGGCGGTGAGGATCAATCTTCAGCAGCGCCAGATCGGTGTCCGGATCTTCGCCGATCAGTCGCGCAAAGTAGGGCTGGCTGTCACCCGCCACCGCCACCTGAATGCGCACCGCGCGTCGCACCACGTGCCGGTTGGTGAGCACGTAACCGCTCGGGTCAATGATCAGTCCTGAACCCTGGCTGTGATCCAGGCGGGGCAGATCCGGTGACTTGCGGTTCGCCGGCAGCCGAAACCGGCCGCGAACCACCCGCCGGCTCTGCACCGCGATGGTGACCACGGCCGGCTCAACCCGCGCTGCCGCCAGCGCCAGCGACTGCGAAAGCGCCGGCGTGGGCCGGTGCACCGGAGCGCGCCAACCGGCCAGCATCCAGCCGCCGCCCAACCCCAGCGCCAGCACCAGCAGCAGGGCGGCCCACCCCAAGCCGGGGCGTTCCGTTGGCGAGGTGGGGGGAGGCACCGGCGAATGCAGTTCGTCCATGCTGGCCTGCCTGCCCCCGCCGTAGCCTATTCGACCAGGCTCTCCACAAACGCCCGCAGCTTGCGGCTGCGCGAAGGATGGCGCAGCTTGCGCAGCGCCTTGGCTTCAATCTGGCGGATACGCTCGCGGGTGACGGCAAACGACTGCCCCACCTCCTCCAG
>DATBPS010000228.1:0-2065 GCA_036561225.1 Terriglobales bacterium | reverse complement strand
ATGCTCGGTGGAGACGAATTCATCCTTGAACTTGTCGGCATGGCGAAACGCCGCCTCCAGCGCCTCGGCCAGCGCCGGCGACAGCGAACGATCAAGGCTCTGGCCCTCGACCCGCGGCCGCTTCTCCAGCTCGCGCTCGATATCGGCGGCCAGCGAGGCCGCATTCACCCCCAGCCGCTGCAGAGTGGGGCCGATCACGCCTTCGCGGTCGGCCACCAGCGCCGCCAAAAGGTGCAGCGGCTCGATCGCCGCCTGGCGGTGGTCCACCGCCTGGTTGCGCGCGCCCTCGAGGGCTTCCTGAGCCTTGACCGTAAGCTTGTCAAATCGGATTGCCATGGGGATAACTTGTCGTGGTCGGTCGCTCCGGGCCGGCCGTCAGGCGGAGAGTTTTCCGCCGACGGCCGGTCCCTGCGCGGTCATTACTGCACCTGCACTTGGATCTGCTTGGGCTTGGTCTCTTCCCGCCGCGGCAGCGTCAACTGCAGCACCCCGTCGTTCAGCTTGGCTTCGATGCCGGCCGTGTTGACCACGTCCGGGAGCACGAACACCCGGCTGAAGCTGCCATAAGGCCTCTCCAGACGATGGTACGCCTCCAGGTTGGCGCTGGGCTTGCGCTCGCCCTTGATGGTCACCGTGTCGTTGACCACCTGGATGTCGAGCTCCTCGCGCTTCACCCCCGGCAAATCGAGCTGCAGATGGTATCCCTGGTCGCTCTCCATCACATCGGTGCGCGGCGCCCAGGTACCGGTCGAAGTCTGAACAGTGCAAAAAGAAGTCATTGCGGAACACCTCCGGAACTGAAATCTACTACGCAAGCAATCATAAAATCTGCGTGTATTGTTGTCAACTATTATTTATTCTTTGTTTTCAACAGTTTACGTGATGGCCTGCCGCTAGGCGTGCTCCTGGACGGGCACAACATCGGGGACGACGATGGTGGTGACCAGAATGGTATCGGCGCCCCCGGTCACCTGCACCCGCACGATGTCGAGGATGTGGTCGAGCGGCAGGCTGGCGCCGTGGCGCAGGGCTATGGAGCAGAGCTGGCAGCCGCGGCCGCAGCCGCGCGTGACATGGAGTGGGGCGGGGCGATAGGAGGCGCGCCGCGGCACTTCGGCCCTGCCGCCACTCGACCACGCCGAAGGTGGAGCGGTGGCGCAGCCGCGGAATGACGGAGGGGTCGGGGGAGCGGGCGGGGACCTTGCGCGGCAACGGCCCGCCGCGCACCGCGCGCTCGAACAGATCGAGGGCGCAATCCTCGCCCTCGCCGGTGGCGAAGGTGATGCCCAGCGGGTTGTGGGCGTGCAGCCCCACCACGCGCGTCTCCGGACCGACAAATTGCGGCAGTTGATCGGGATAGCAGACAGCGATGTCCCCGGGGGCGAAGCGGCCGAGCAGCAGCGACTCGATCACCCGCAGGCCGTTGGGCACGTACAGCGCCTGTAGGTCGGCCCGAGTCTCGTTGTCCAGAAGGGGATCGGTGTTGACCAGCCTCAGGTAGTTGCTGGGCAGCGTGGCCAGCAGCATCTGCCGCCAGGTGCTGCGCAGGTACTCGCTCGACTCCGAGCGGCTCGCCGCCAGAACGATTTGTCTCCCCATGCGGGGATGGATTCCCGCGCCCCCGGTGGGTTTGTCCTAGTGCACCCGGGCCGCGAACAGACGCCCGGTGTTGGCTTCCGCCACCACGCAGCGCATCTCGGCCGCTTGGGGCACCGTCTCCAGCGTCAGGCTGGCGTTCAACCCCGATGCCAGCATCGCCCGCCAGGTTTTATCACGCAGTTCCAAATCCATCTCCGCCATCCTGCCGGTCAGGAAGTTCCCCTGGGCATCGAAAAGCCCGACCGTGAACACCAGCTTCTCCCGCTCCCGGCCTTTTTCGTTTTGGAAAGGAACGCCATGCAGGTCGAGATGGAAGTGGACGCCGGCGCCTTCGACTCTGACTTCCACCGGCAGACCCGACTGCGACGCGCCGCTGCGCATGGCGGCGTCAATCGCCTCGCCCAGATGGCTGGCCGGGGTCTCCGGCGGCGGCGCATAGTAGGCCCGCCGCGCCTGGATGGTGTAG
>DATBPS010000227.1:0-3823 GCA_036561225.1 Terriglobales bacterium | reverse complement strand
CTCGGGGCGCGCATCGAGCAGCATGAGCTGCGCCCCGATCCCGGCTGTTATCGGCTGGAGGAGGTGCCGGCGGATACGCAACGGTACCTCGACAGCAATACTCGTGTGGCCTTGCCGCCCGCGCCGCAAACCACGGTGGAGCGGGCGCTGGAGCGGGCGCGCCATGATCTGGCGGCGCTGCGCATGCAGGATCTCGACCGCGGCGCGGAAACGCCGGGAGGGGAAAGTTGGGTGCCGGCCGCCGGATCGCCCAACTACATCGCCACCTTCGGACGTGACATCCTTACCGCCGCCTGGCAGTCGGCGATGCTGGGGCCGGAGATCCTGCGCGGCTCGCTGCTTCTGTTGCGCGAGTTGCAGGGCACCCGCGATGACCCCTGGCGCGACGAGGAGCCGGGGAAGATGCTGCACGAAGCCCACACCGGCCCCACCGCGGTGCTCGACTACCGTCCGCAGGGCCGCTACTACGGCTCGTTCAACACCTCACCCTTTTACATCATCGTGCTCTCGGAGTTCTGGCACTGGACCGGCGACCGCGACGCCACCCTGTCGCACCTCGAGGCCGCGCGTGCAGCCCTCGCCTGGATGGACCGCTACGGCCACCCCGGCCACAAGCATTTTTATGCCTTCCAGACGCGCAGCACGCAGGGGGTGAAGAACCAGGGGTGGAAGGACTCCGGCGACGCGCTCATCTATCCCGACGGCAAAATCGTGCCCGACCCCATCGCCACCTGTGAGATTCAGGGCTACGCCTACGAGGCCAAGCTGCGCATGAGCGAGTTGCTGTGGCTGGCCGGTGAGCGCGGTGCCGCCGCGCGCGTGCTGTGGCAGGCCCATGAACTGAAAAAGCGCTTCAACCACGCCTTCTGGATGCCGGAAGAGAATTACTTCGCCATGGCCCTCGATCCGCGCGGCCGCCAGGTGCGCTCGGTAGGATCGGATCCGGGCGATGCCATGGCCACCGGCATCATCGCCGCCGCCCAGGTCACCGCCACCGTGGACCGCCTGTTCGCTCCCGACCTGTTCAGCGGCTGGGGCATCCGCACCCTGTCGGAGCGGCACTTGGCCTATAACCCTTACAGCTACCACCGCGGCTCGGTGTGGCCGGCCGAGAATGCCGCCATCGCCGTCGGGCTGCGGCGTTACGGATTCACCGACCGGCTGGCGGAGCTGATGCACGCCCAGTTGCGCATCGCCGAGCGTTTTCAGTTCGCCCGTCTGCCGGAGGTCATGTGCGGCCACGGCGAGAACGACGCGCAGCCGTTTCCGCCCGTGTATCCCAAGTCCTGTTCGCCCCAGGCCTGGTCGGCGGGCGCGCCGCTCATCCTGCTGCAGATGATCCTGGGCATTTATCCCTTTGCGCCGGAGCGCATCCTGTTCCTGGATCCGGCTCTGCCGCCGTGGTTAACCAACCTGCGGCTGGAGCGTCTGCGGGTGGGCGAAGCCAACCTCGATCTGGAGTTTCGCCGCACCCCCGAGGGGCGCAGCGAGTTCCAGGTGACACGCCTCGAAGGAGAGTTGAAGATCATCCGCCAGCCCTCGCCCTGGTCGGTGTTTGCCCGCCCGGCGGAGCGGGTGGCGGATTTTGTCGCCTCCTTGCGCGCCGCCTGAGTCAGGCACAGCCTGTCTTTGCCGGGGGCTGCGCCCCCGACGCCTCCCGCTGGTCGGCTCCCCTCGGCCGCGACGGGATCGGCCGAGCGGAGTCACAGGCAGGAGTCTTTCCCCGGCGACGAAATGGGACCTGGAGGGAACCCTATTTCTCGGCCTCGATCTTGCCCTCGGCGAGGCGCCGCGAATGGCCACAATTTCAGGGAACTCGAAGCCGGCTCTGGCACGTATGATCGGGGTATGAAGCATTGCGCGGCTGCTCTCTGTCTGGCGGCCGGTCTGGCCGTAGGGGCGGTTCCCGTCCTGCAAGCGGCTCAGGTCGGCAGCTTTCACCGTCAACTCACTGTCAGCGGCCCCGTGGTGCTGTATGTGGGCACCGGCTCGGGCTCAATCCACGTCGCCGGCACGCCCGGCAGTGCCGTGACCATTGACGCCACCATCTCCGACAACGGCGGCTTCTGGTTCAACAGCCCCGACCCCAAGCTGATCCGCCAGATCGAGGACCATCCGCCGATCGAACAGAGCGGTAATACGATTCGCATTGAACGCCCACACGATTCGTGGTTCGAGCATCTGTCAATCTCCTACCTGATCACCACCCCTCCGGACACGGAACTGCACGCCAACGCCGGCTCGGGCGCGGTCGAGGCGGGGGGGCTGAAGGGCAACGCCGACCTGCAGACCGGTTCGGGGCACATCCGCGTGGAAGACATCAACGGCAGCGTACGCGCCGGCACCGGCAGCGGCGGGATTGAGTTCGGCCAAATCACCGGCGACGCCCGCCTGACCACCGGCAGCGGGTCCATCCGCGGAGGACGCATCGGCGGACACGTGTACGCCTCCACCGGCAGCGGTCACATCAGCATGAGCGGCATCGGCCAGGGGGGCGAAGTGCACACCGCCAGCGGCGGCATGGACCTCGACGGGGTCAACGGCGACCTCAATGCCCACTCTTCGAGCGGCAGCGTGCGGGTCGGCGGCACCCTGGGCGGGCAGAATCAGTGGCGCATTGGCGCCGCCAGCGGCAGCATCGAGATTACCCTGCCGCAGTCCACCTTCACCGAAGCCCGCCTCGACACCGCCTCCGGCAGCATTCACGTCGGACTGCCGCAGCGCGACAGCCAGATCGGCCGCCACTCCTGGAGCGGGGTGATCGGCAGCCGCTCGGGCTCGCCCACGGCCATGCTGGTGGCCAGCGCCGCCAGCGGCAGCATTACGGTAAATTAGCCGCTTCCCAGGGGTTCTGCAGGCGCACGCCGCAGTGCTCGAAGTCGTGGGTATTGCGGGTAACGACAGTGGCGTTGTGCAGACGGCCGAGGGCGGCAATCCAAACGTCAGGTACGGCAACGGGAAGACGAGCCGCCAGCCGCAGCGACACACATTCGCTTACGGTTTCCGCCGCCGCAGTGCCGAATTCGAGCACACGATCGCGAAATTGCTCCTCCCAGAGCATGCGAGCACGGTAGGCCATCTCCGCCCAGCGCCGGCCTCGTGGCAGAGATGCAATTCCGAGTGCGATTTCGGCCTGAGAAATGGCCGTGGTGTACAAAAGGCCGCGGGGCTGATGTTGGAGCCACGCGATTACTGGATCCGGAGGCGCCGGAAGGAGCAGCGCGGAGACGACGTCTGTGTCCAAAATGAACATCTAGTCGTCGAAGTTGGGCAGTGGCCTGTCCTTCCACATCTCGCGCCGAGTGGGCAATTGCAGGTCTTCGTCACCGTCGAGAGCGTGAAAGCGCGCTCGGATGCGATTAAACACGTCCAGGGCCGACTCTTCCTTGTGTGCCGTCGCGCCCTGCAGGATCTCCCGGGCTTCAGCTTCGAGCGAGCGGCCATGCCGCGCCGCGCGCTCACGCAGTCGCTGTTTGACGCCGGGCGGCAGGCCGCGGACAGTAATGCTGCTGTGCGCGGCAGGCTTGGGCTTCGGCGCGAGCTTGGGCTTGGCCATGGCCTATTGTAATCATCGATGGCAATGATTTCAACTGACACCACCGGGGCGCGGGGTGAAGTCCACCGAGACGGCGAGGCGTTCTCCCTGGACATCGAGCACATTACAGAAGGTGCGCGCGCCGCGGCGGTTGAACTCCAGCGAAACCTGCGACTCACCGATGCGCAGATGATGCACCCGCAGCCAGGGCAGCCATTCGGGCAGCATGGGGTTGACCACCCGCAGCTCGCGCCGTGAGGCGTTGGGTCGCAAGCCGAGGGCGGAGGT
>DATBPS010000226.1:0-10854 GCA_036561225.1 Terriglobales bacterium | reverse complement strand
ATGGGCCGGATGGCGTTGCGCACCGTGTCCAGGTTCCAGGCGAACCAGCCCGCGCCCAGCAGGCAGGCCACACCGTCGAGCATCAGGGTGCGGGGCGCGCCGATATGCCCGGCCAGCGTGCCCGCCAGCAGGCTGCCCCAGGGCGCCATGCCCACGAAGGCCATGGTGTAGAACGCCATCACCCGCCCGCGTTTGTCCTCGCCGACCACGGTCTGCAGGATGGTGTTGGTGGAGGCCATCTGCTGCATCATGCCCAGCCCGGCCACAAACAACATGGGCAGCGTCAACCAGAGCCAGCGCGACAGCCCCACGCCCAGCAGCCCCACGCCAAACAGCGCCGCGGACATGGGTACAACGCGGGTCAGCCCGCGCACCGATTTTCGCGCCGCCAGCCGCGCCGCGGCGACCAGCGCGCCAGCGCCCGCGGCCGAGAGCAGGTACCCCAGCGTATGGGCTCCGCCGCCCAGCACGCTGCCGGCGAAGATGGGCATCAGCACGGTGTAGGGCATGCCCATCAGGCTGACGAGGGCGACCAGAAGCAACAACATGCGCGCCGGGGCAAAGCGCGCCACATAGTCCCAGCCCTCGCGCAGCGACTTGAGCATGGCCACCCGAACCGCGCGGGCGTGCCCCGGCAAATCGTGCATGGCCAGCAGGGAAGCGATCACCGCCACGTAGCTGAACCCGTCAATAAGAAAGCAGTAGCCTTCCCCCCACAGAGCGATGATGATGCCGGCGACGGCGGGGCCCGCGAGGCGGGCGAAGTTCACCATGGTGGAGTTGAGGGCGATGGCATTGCCGAGCATTTCCCGTCCGGAGACCATCTCCACCAGAAAGGCTTGCCGCCCAGGCATGTCGAAGGAGTTGATCAACCCCTGAAAGGCGCTGAGGGCAATGATTTCGCCCATGGTGATGTGGGTGAGCGCCAGGATGGCCAGGGCAAACGACTGCAGCATGGCCAGTGACTGGGTGGTGATCAGCAGGTTGTGCCGATTCCATCGGTCCACCCAAACGCCGGCGAAGGGCGCCAAGACAAACGTGGGAATGAGTCCGGCGAAGCTCACCAAGCCCAGCAGGATGGCCGAGCCGGTCAGCCGGTAGACCAGCCACGCGGTGGCGGTGCTGGTCATCCAGGTGCCGATCAGGGAAAGGCTCTGGCCACCGAAGAACAGCCGGAAGTTGCGGTGTTGCAGCGCGCGCAGCGCGAATTTCGCCTTGCTGGGCATAGATTGGCGCGGGCCCTGGGCGGCTACGCCGCCATCCCGCTTATGCTCGCCGCCACTGGGGCCCCCATTGCCCCAGCGGCGACTGCGCCCTTCTATAGTGGCAGAGAATCCGCATTCGCCCAGGCGTTGCAGGCGGTCGTCCAGGCATCGGCCTGCTGGCCGTGGCAGGCGTAGTGGGCCATGACCAGCGGCAAGTGCTGGAGCAGGGCGGCGAAGTCGGCCGGCAGGAGCCGGCTCCAGGAAGTGCGCGCCAGCGCGGCGCGGTAGCGCGCGAACCAGCGTTCGGCCGCGGCCCGGAACCTGGACTCGGGCGCGAACGCCCTGGTCAGCCAGTCGGCGGGCGCGAGGCGTTCCCGTCCCTGGGCCGAGTCACGGCCCCAGGTCATAAGATAGAAGCCGGCATCATGAAACGGATGGGCGTCGAGGCGGAACTCGCTCCAGTCCACCACGGCCATCTCGCGCGTCCCGGTCAGCAGCAGGTTGCCCCACCAGAAGTCACTGTGGGCCGCCACCTGCGGAACCCGCCGGGCAGCGGCGGCGGCGGCGCGGACCTCGAGGCGCGTGCGCGCCTGAGAGGACAAGCCGTGGTGGGCGGCGACCGCGGTCCGCAGACGTTCGCCGTCCCAGGCGCCATGAGCGCCGCTGGCCGCCTGAAAGCCGGCCAGCCACTCCGCCGCTTCGACCGCGGGCACAGTGCCACGGTGCGGAGGCCGCGGTGTGCCCGGGCAGGCACTTTCAGCCAGCAGCAGGCGCGCCCCGCTTTCACCGTCTTCCTGTTCGACGTGCAGCAGTTGGGGCGTGGTGGAGGCGAGACCGGGAACCGCCGCCAGATACTGCAGCGCCCGCCACTCCCGCCGCAGAAACCCGCAATGCTCGTTCCATGCCAGGCGAGCCATGGCGCACAGCCGTTCCCGCTGAAAGATCCAGGCCAAGGCCGCCCGCGAAAGGCCGGGTTCGACCGGGCGCCAGATGCACACCAGCGGGGCGCCCAGCCAGTCCTCCAACCGTCGTTGCGCCGCCTCGGCCCAGGGATAGCGCTGGACGGCGCCGGGATGCCAGCGGGCGAGTTGGCTGCGCCGCGGCAGGCGCTGCAGGGGGTGCAGGCGCCGCCAGTAGAGGGAGTGGGCGGCGGCATCGTCGGGGACCAGCAGGTTACCGATGCGGCGGTAGCCCGGATCCGCGGGGGGGCGCAGCCCTATGCCCACAGCGGCGCGTGCCATAGGTCCCATCGCTGGCCCAGGCTCCGTTGCTGCGCCTGCTGGTACACCTCCGCGGCCCAGGCCACATCGCCCAACCCCAGGCCGATGTGGGCAAAGTGAATTCGCTCGCGTTCGTTTTCGCGGCCCAGCCGCGAGCCGGCCAACAACTGCGGCAGATTGGCATGGATGCGCTCATCCGGGAGCAGACCCTCGGCGTGCATGCGCGCCGGCGTGGGCAGGCCACGATGCTTCACTGTTTCCCAATCGTCGCAGACGATTTTGTCGCATTCCGACACCACCTCGAAGCTGCACTCGTGTCCGGCGATTTGCACGGTGAGCGCGCCCGGCTTCACATCGGAGGCGAACAGCACGGGTGACTCGGCGGTGGTGGCGGTAACCACGATGTCGGCGGCGGAGAGATCGCCGCGGTGGCCGACGCGGGTGGGGATCTGCCAGTGGCGGCAGCAATCGGCCACGCAATCCGCCGCCGCCTCCGGGCGGCGGGCGAGGATGGCGATGGCCTCCAATTGCGGGCAGGCGGTGGCCAGCGCCAGCGCCTGGGTGCGCGCCTGCACGCCGGCACCGATGATGGCGGCCCGGCGCGCATTGGCCGGGGCCAGCAGCTTGACCCCCAAGCCGGTGACCGCGCCGGTGCGGACGGCGCTCAGCAGGGTGGCCTCCATCACCGCCAGCGGCAGGCCGTTCTCCGCCGAATTGAGCACCATCAGGCCGCTGGCGCGGGGCAGTCCGTGGCCGCGGTTGGGGGGGAAGCTGGCAATCCATTTGATTCCCAGCCAGCGGGCCGGTTCTCCCAGTGCGGCGCACAAGCCATTGATGCGCCACTGCTGTTCGGAGTGGGCGTCCCCGCCGGCACGCATCGCCAGTTTGTGAGGCACCCGCGCGCGTCCGTGTTCCCACTCCACCAGCGCTTCCGCCACCGCCGCCATGGCGCGGGGCATGTCGAGCACCCCGGCGGCCAGCATCGCTTCCTGGTTCAAGAACAGCACTTCGGCGGCGGGCGCACTACGCGGTGCCGCCGCCGCGGCGCTGGTCAGCACCGGGCCGGGGGCGCTCACAACAGCACCCCGCGCGCCGTCGCCGGACGGGCCGCCGGAGGGGGATCCGCCGCTGCCGCCCGCCGCTGCCGCCAGCGCGCCCATTCCCACAGCAAGGGGCGGGGATCACGCCACGACCAGTAGGCGCGCTCGTGATGTCCGCAATGCCAGCGCAGCCAGTCGCCGACCCAGGCCGAAAGCGAGAGCTCGCCGCGCCGGTGGAGGTCGCGGCAACTGCGCCAGTCGTGGTCGTCGATCTTCCAACGCCGCGGGCGGGCCCGCAGCGGCCAGCGCAGGTTGAGCGGCAGTTCCGCCAGCTCGGCGTAGGTCAGCCAACCGAGGTCGGCGCGCGACAGGCCATAGGCCACAAAGGTGCGGTAGTTCTGGCCCAGGCGAGGATTCACGTCCAGCAGCTTGTACACCTGCTGACGCGCATCCCACTTGAGGCCAATATCCACCGGCCCGATGTAGTTGAGTTGCTGCAGGAACGAGGTAAGCGGTTCGGCCAGCCCCGGAATCCAGCAGGCCTGGCTGAGGCTGGCGGTACCAAAGTCCACCGGATACTGCCGCACCTTGCGGCCGGTGAACACCGCCAGCGGCTGGTGCTGGGCATTGAAGTAGGCGTTGTAGAGCGCCACCCGTTCCGCTCCTCCGGGCAGGTATTCCTGTAACAGCCAGCGGCTTTCACTCTGGCTGAGGGTGTCGTAGACGCGGTGCAACTGGTCGCGGCTTTCGATCTTCACCTTGCCCGGCAAGTCCGCGTCGGCGGCGACGCTCCCCACCTTGCCAAAGGCGGATTTCAGCAGGCAGGGGAGGCCCAACTCGCGCAGCGCCGGGTCGAGGTCCCGGGCGGAATGAATGCGAATGCTGGTGGGCACGGCGACGCCACGGCGGGCGGCCTCCTCATGCAACCGCCGCTTGTCGAGGAGCAATTCCAGCGTTTCCGCCGCCGGCAACAGAATGCGGTAGTAAGGCTGGAGTCGGGCCCGTTGGCGCGAAACCAGCAGCAGCATTTCGTCGCTGGTGGCGATCAGCGCGGGCCGTTCGCCCAGCCCCCGCGCCGCGGTCACCAACTGGTCGGCCCAAGCGGCCTCGTCGCGGCCGTGTCCGGACAGCCGCCAGCGCACGTAGCGGGAGTGCGCGGCCGCCGGCGCTGCGAGGCCTTCCATCGGCGTGGTGTCCCAGATGCCGACCCCGATGCCGGCCTGCCCCAGGCGCCGGGCCAGCGCCAAGGCGGCGATTTGCGCGCACAAGATCAGGGCACTGGGGCGGTCCACACTGACGGGCATGGCAGCCTTGATGCCAATCCAGCTACTCTGGTTTTCCAAAGCGGGGCGTCGTCACGCGCAGCCTGGCGCCGAGTTGGCCCACAGCACAAACGGCGCGATCCCCGCGCCCGGGCTAGGGCAGAACGTCCACCGGCGATGGGTCCTCGCCGTCGCCGCCGGCCACCTGGATCCTGCGCACCGCCTCCGGCTCGCCGCCCTCGCCGGGGGCGAGGAACAGGTTCTCCTCCAGCCCGTGCTGCCGGCGGTATAGAGACGCGTAGACGCCGCCCTGCGCCAGCAGTTCCGCGTGACGCCCGCGCTCGACGATGCGGCCGTCTTCGAGCACCAGAATCTGGTCGGCGGCGCGGATGGTGGAGAGCCGGTGGGCGATCACAAACGTAGTCCGTCCACGCAGAAGGTACTGCAAGCCTTCCTGGATCAGGGCTTCCGACTCCGAATCCAGGCTGCTGGTGGCTTCGTCGAGGATGAGAATGGCCGGATCGGCCAGAATCGCCCGGGCAATCGAAAGCCGTTGCCGCTGGCCGCCGGACAACTTCACCCCACGTTCGCCCACCACGGTTTCGTAGCCCGCGGCGAAACGCCCGGCGAACTCATCCACCCGCGCAATGCGACAGGCGCGCTGGAACTCCTCGGCGCTCGCCTGGGGGCGCGAAAACATCACATTGTCGCGAATGCTGCCGTCGAACAGGAACGATTCCTGCAGCACCACCCCCAACTGGCTGCGGTACTCACCCAGGTGCATGTGGCTGAGATCGTGGCCATCCACCAAGATCCGTCCACGAGAGGGGGTGTAAAAGGCGGCCAGAAGTCCAATGATGGTGGACTTTCCCGCGCCCGAGGGTCCCACCAGCGCGGTCATCGTTCCCGGCGCGGCGGTAAAGCTGATATCGTGCAGTACCTCCTCACCCGCGCCCTTCTCACTGGAGTAAGCAAAGGAAACCTGCTCCAACGCGACCGTGCCCTGAAGGCTGCCCAGCGACTGTCGCCGGGCCTCGTCCTCATCTTCGCGGGGCAGCCGCAGCAGTTCATAGGTCCGCTCCAGCCCCGCCATGGCCTCGGCCAACTGCGTTCCGATGCCCACGATCTGCATCATGGGCGCGACCAGCATCCCCAGATACAGATTGAACACCACCAGATCGCCGAGGGTGATGGTGTGGGCCAGCACGCGATGCACGCCCATGGTCCACACCACCGCTCCCACCAGGCCCAGGACCGCCTTGGAGGAGAGGTCCATGGTGCTGGTGGCGTTGATGGTGCGGTAGACGTTGCGCAGCAGCAGATCCAGGCCGCGCTGGAACACCGCCGCCTCGCGCTCTTCGGCATGGTAGCCCTTCACCACCCGCACCCCGCCGATGGATTCGGTCAGCCGGCCGGTGACTTCGGCCCGCAGCTTGCGCCGCTCGCGGAAGATGGGACGCATCTGACCGAACGACAGCCGCACAGTGAGGGTAAACAGTCCGACCAGCGCCCCGGCCGCCAGGGTCATGGCCACGCTGATGCGCAGCAGCAGCCCCAGCGCGATGACGGCGGTGATGATGCTGCCGGCAAACTGCACCAGCCCGGTGCCGAGCAGATTGCGCACCCCCTCGACGTCGCTCATCACCCGCGACACGAGGTTGCCGGTGTTGTTATGGTCGTAGAAGCTCACCGGCAACCGTGTCAGGTGCGCCTGTACCCGCGCCCGCAGTTCGTTGATCAGCCGCTGGGCCGCCTTCGACAACGATTGCGTGAGGGCGTAGGTGGTCGCCCCCTGCACCGCGGTCGCCGCCAGCACGATGCCGATGATCGGCCACAGCCAGTCCAGGCGCCGCTGGCCGATGACCAGATCAATCAGGTACTTGGTGGAGGTGGGCAGCACCAGGCCGCAGACGCGGTTGATGAGCATCAGCAGGAAGCCGCCGGTGAGCAGCGCCCAGCGCGGCTGCAACAGCCCCCAGGCATGCCGGCCCACCGAGCGCCAGGGAGGAGGGGTGGTTGCTTCGCCGGACTTCACTGCGGACCGATCCAGTGGCGATAGGCAATCATTTCAGGACAACCGCCTCCGGCACCCAGGCGCCCAGCGGATGGGCGTGGCCGCAGGCGGGGCACACCACGCGGCCGAGCGGCGCACCGCAGTGGGGGCAGGCGCCGGTGGTGGCGAAGACGTCGCAGGGCTGTCCGCACTGGCGGCAGTTCCAGAGCTCCCCGGCGGGCGGGGTGGCACGGCAGTCGGGGCAGGCAAAGCCGGTATGTTGCGGCAGCTTGGCCAGCTTCCACAATCCGCGCGCGCGCTGCCAGCCGTTCCAGCACTCCATCAACACGAAAGCGGCGATGGCCACCAGCAGCCAGTTGCCCACGCTAAAGGCGTAGAGGGCGAAGGCGCCGGCGCCGACGATGCCGATGGCGGCGGCGGCCATCAGGCTGCGGGCGCGGCCGATGACGAACCACAGCAGCGACTGGAGGATTTGTCCGCCGTCGAGCGGGTAGACGGGGATCACGTTGAAGACCAGCAGGCCCAGGTTGATCCACGCCACCGAGTGGGCCAGCAGCGCCAGGTTGATGTCCACGCCCGGCAGTGCCGCCACCCAGGCGCTCAACTGAAAGAGCGGCCACAGCAGCACCACGTTGACCAGTGGCCCGGCGGCGATGCTCCACAGTACCGGGCCGGGACGCGGCGGCGGGTCCACGAAGGCGATACCGCCCAGCGGCCAGAGCATGATGCGGTCCGCCCGCCCACCGACGGAACGGCAGGCGAAGGCGTGGCCAAATTCGTGCACGGTGACGATGGCAAACAGCGCCAAGTATTCGGCAACGTTCCAGACAACCGCGGTGTAGGCTCCCGAACGGGCCTGAATTTCGATCAAGGCCACCAGAAACCACGACCAATGGAGGTAGAGGTCAATGCCGCCGATCTTTGCCAGGTGGAGATTGCGCATGATGCAACGATGGTGCGAGAGGGGGGATTTGAACCCCCAGGCCCTTTCGGGCGCCAGATCCTAAGTCTGGTGCGTCTGCCAGTTCCGCCACTCTCGCGCGAGGTCTAACTTACTGTACCGCACGGCCTGCACCCGGCGCCCGGGCACCGTCCGCGGGAAGAGCCGCGTCGTGGGCAGGCCCGATCAGGGCGTGGGCGTCGATGAGGGAAGGTGGCGAACGAACAAGGTGAGCTGCCACAGGTCGTCGGGCGAGAGGATGTGGCCGAACCCGGGCATGCCGGTGAGCCGGATACCGTGGCCGATCACCCAGTACAGCTCTGCATCGGAGAGGCTTTGTACCTGATTGGAGCCCAGGTCGAGCGCGCGGGGGTACATGGCCTGTCCGGTGGGGGAGGGATGGCGGCCGTCCGGGCCGTGGCAGAAAGCGCAGGCCATGCCGAACAGGCCGGCGGCGGAGTCGTGGTCGAACCGGGGAGGGTGTGGGGGCGGCTGAGCGCGGGAGGCGCGTTGGATGTACCAGTTCTTAACGCGGTTGGCCAACGCAGTCTCCGCGCTTCCCGGTGGTGGCAGCGCACTGATACTGGCCGTGGTGGCGAAGTAGGCGATGAAGGCGATGATCAGTACGATCACCAGTGCCGCAATCGACCAGCCAAGCCAGCGCACGCGGGTTCCTGCTCCCGTACGTCCCGCGCTAGGACTTGGCGGGGGTGATGGAGGTCACTTTAATGGTGTTGGTGGCAGAATCAAGCGTGCCTTCAACCTGCACGTCCTGACCGGCCAGGGCCTTGGCGCGGCGCTGATTGCTGAGCTTGTAGGTGGTTTTGTCGCTGGCATTGTAGAGGACCAGCGACGCTCCACCTTTGACGCAGGCCAAGGTGCAGTCCTTGGGGGTATGGGTGTTGGTCAGCTTGTAGCCGGCGTCGTGGTTGCCGTTGCCGGCGCAGGTGCTATCCATGATTTGCCCGCGATAGGTGGTAGGTTGGGGCGAAGCCAGCGCAAGCACCGCGAACAGGGCCAACGGGCCAGTCAGGGCAAGGTACTTTTTCATACACATCCTATTCCGGGCGCGGGGAGCACAAATGTCACGCCCATGTCCGTTGGAGCAGATGCAGGTGCGTCAGGCGAGGATGGCTTGAGTTTTATCTCTCCCTGGGGCCGAACCGGGGTTGGTGCATGAGCCACGGCAGGGGCGCGACCAGGAAGAAGACAATGGCCATGATGCGGAAGGTATCGAGGTAGCTGAGCACGGTCGCCTGACGCATGGCCTGGCCGTGGATGATGCCCCAGGCCTGTTGGTTCGCCTGCACCAGCCCCGAGCCGGCGTGCAGCAGGCCGTGGGAGATGGCGGCGTGCATCCGGCCGACGATGGGGTTTTCCGGGCTGATGTGCGCCGTCAGCCGTGCGAGGTGGGTCTGCCGCAGGCGTGCCAGCTCGCTGGCCATGATCGAGATGCCGAAGCTCGAGCCCAGGTTGCGGGTGAAGGCGGTGATGCTGGTGGCGTAGCCCATCTCGGGGTTGGGAATGGGATCCACGCTGATGGTGGCGAAGGGCACGAAGACCAGCGACAGCCCGCCGCCCATCAGAAGCTGAGGGACCAGGAACGCCCAGGGGCCGGCGGTTCCGTCCAACTGGCTGAACATCAGCACTCCGACAGCGGAGACCACCATGCCGATGAAGATCATGGCGCGCATATCCCAGCGCCTGCCGATCAGGATGCCGACCACCGGCATCAGCACCATGGTGGCAATGCCGCGCGGGGCGTTCCAAATGCCGGCGGTGATGGCGGGGAAGTTCAGCACCTCCTGCATGAACAGCGGCAACAACAGAATGCTGCCGTAGAGCACAAAGAACAGCACCAGCGAGAGCGCCGCCGCCGTGCCGAAGGTGCGGTACTTCAACAGCCGCAGGTGCACCACCGGGTTGGGGGCGCGCAGCTCCCACCAGATGAACGCCACCAGGCAGACGACGGCGATCACGCCCAGCATCACCATCCAGTGGGAGGCGAACCAGTCGGCCTCCTGGCCCTTGTCGAGCAACACCTGCAAGGAGGCCACCCCCAGCGCCAGCAGGCCGATGCCCCAGTAGTCGGCGCCGTGCTTGACGCGTTTGAGGTAGGGCGGGTCAAAGACGTACAACTTGACCATCGTCCATCCGAAGATACTCACCGGCAGGTTGATGAAGAACACCCATCGCCAGGAGTAGTCGGTGGTCAGCCAGCCGCCCAGCACCGGCGCCAGAATGGGCGCCACCACGATGCCCACCCCCCACATGGCCATGGCGTGGCCGCGTTCCTCGCGTGGAAACGACTCCAGCAGGATGGCGCGGGTGATGGGCTGCAACGTGCCTCCGAAAAGACCCTGCAGGACGCGGAAGACGATCAGCAGGTCCAGAGTGGGCGCGATGCCGCACAACATGCTGGCGACGGTGAAGCCGGCCACGGCGGTGAGCAGCAGCCGCTTGCGCCCAAACCGGCTCGAGAGCCAGCCGGTGAGGGGCAGCACGATGGCGTTCGACACCAGATAGGAGGTCAGAACCCAGGTGGCCTCGGTGATGCTGGCGGAAAGGTTGCCGGCGATGTAGGGGATGCTGACGTTGACCGCCGAAGTGTCGACCAGCTCCATGACGGCGCTGGCCATGACGGCGATGGCGATCAGCCAGCGCGTCATCCCGACGGGATGGCCGGCTTCAGCCGGGTCCTGAGTGGCGGTGTGCGAATCCCCCAATGCTCAAGACTAGCAGAGGGTCGCCTATTTCTTGCCGAGGCGCATGTAGGTAACCTGGGCCACCGCGATATGCCGCCGCTGGGCGTCGTAAAGGTTGACTTCGGTGGGACAGAGGGTGCGGCCCAGCTTGAGGATGCGCGCCTCGGCGGTGGCGTCGGAGTGGCAGCCGGCGAGGAAGCGGATGTTCATGTCGGTGGTGGTGAGGATCTCGTCCGGCCCGGTGCGGGTGAGGATGGCGATGCAGGCCACGGTATCGGCCAGAGTCATCAATAGCCCGCCATGGAACGATTCGAAGATGCCGTCGTAGGCGTGCTCATAGGGGGCGACGAGCACGGCGCGGCCATCGGCGGCCTCTTCCAGCCGCAGCTTGAGCAGTTGAAAGATGGGAATTTGGGCGAGGCGCGCCGCCAGGGCATCAGAAATGGGCATGTGTCATGGTAGCGCGTG
>DATBPS010000225.1:0-5464 GCA_036561225.1 Terriglobales bacterium | reverse complement strand
GTGCTCACGCCTGTCTGCCGTCGCTTTGCCGCCGACACGCAGGATGAGACGGAAGCCGACGACTATCTGCCCGGAGCCCAGCCGGCGGGTTCGCGGGCTGTTACCGGCGCCGCGCGCTGAGCACCGGAATCACTGCAGGCGATTGGCGCCGGCGCCGACCAGCAGCATGCCAGGAACCTCGCCGGGCCGAGCGATCACTGTCCCACGCGCCCGCCGACTGCCGGACGGAATCGGCTATGATCGGGACAGAACGTCGGACCCGGCTTGTGCCCGGTCCTCCACACTGTGCCTATATTTGGCGCAGTGCGTAAACGCACGTAGCACAACGACTTCGGGGCCATAGCTCAACGGTTAGAGCAGCGGACTCATAATCCGTTGGTTTCTGGTTCGAATCCAGGTGGCCCCACCATCCTCGCTCACCGGTTGTTGGCTTTCGAGAGCAGGCGCAGCATCTCGATGTACATCCATACCAGCGTGACCATCACGCCGAAGGCGCCGTACCACTCCATATACTTGGCGGCGCCCGCGTGCACGCCGGTTTCAATGAAGCCGAAATCGAGGATCAGGTTGAGGGCGGCGATGATGACGATCGCCACGCTCACCAGAATGCCCATCGGCCCCGAGCTGTTGAGCAACGGTACCTGCGTGCCGAAGAAGCCCAACACCATGTCGAGCAGATAGACGAGGAAGATGCCGCCGGTGGCCGCCATCACGCCCATGGCGAATCGGGGCGTGGCGCGCAGCGTGCCCGAGGTGTAGAGCAGCAGCATGACGAGCGCCACGCCCAGCGTGGCCTCGAGCGCCTGCAGCGCGATGCCATGGTAGGCCTGGTTGTACACCGCCGAGATGCCGCCCAGCGCCAGCCCCTCGCACACCGCATAGAGCGGCGCGGTAAGCGGCGCCCACTCCTTCTTGAAGATGGTGGCGAATGCCAGTCCCAGCCCGGCGAACAGGCCGGCCAGCATCCAGGCCGTCACCGCATCCGGCTGCGTCAGCGCCAAATGCCAGGTCCAGGCGGCGGCGGCGATGGCGCAAAAGATCAGAATGGCGGTCTTGTTGACCGTGCCCTGCAGGGTCATGACCTCGCCCGAGGCGGCGATGTCGTGGTCGAAGGTCTTGGCGCTCAGCGCCGGGTTCGAAGTCTTGATGAGGTTCGGCATGGGCTCCTGAAGCCCATTATAGGCAGAGTTGCCGGGCACGGTCGGCCAGCCCGTCCTTAGAGCCCAAAGGGGCTTTTGCGGGGTTCGGCGATGCAGCCGGAATCGTTCGGACTACGATAAAGATGTCGGAAGGAGGCGGCGCACGCTTCACGCTTTATTGCGTTGGTTTCCGCTTGGGCTGGCTGAGACCGGAGTTGCCTTGCTGTACGTTGGCCCGCACCTGATCTGGGCTTTCATGCTCATTACTGCGGGCATAGTCATGCATGCCTTCGTGGCTCTGGCCATGGGGCTGGAGTTCGGCTACGAGGACGCAGGCGTGGACCGGAAGAGCCTGTTGGACCTTCACGACCACCCCTCGCGCTAACGGGCCGGCGCCAGCACATGCGGGATGGTGCGCGCCAGGCCCTGAGGCGACCAGGCGGCGACGATGGCCTGCGCCAGCTTGCCGATTTCGATCTCGGCTTTGTTGTCGGGCGTCCAGGAGTGGTCGGGGTTGTCGTAGGTGAAGATGGAGATCACCAGCGGGCCGCTTTGGCTGTAGACCAGCGCGACGTCGTTGCGGGCCTCGTCGAGCGAGCCGATCTTGTCGGCGATGGGCGAGAGGCCGTCGCTGGCGTCGGCGTCGTCAAGATAACGGGGCAGCATGGCGCGGTACTGCTGGTTGCGCATAATGGTGATCATCTGGCGGCAGAGGTCGCGGTCGCCGAGGTCGCAGCGGTAAATGCTCTCCAGAACGTCGGCCATCTCGCGCGCGGTGGTCTTGCCGAGACCGAACTGCTTCTGATCGGCGGGCTGGGGTCCGGCGGCGGGTTTGAAGACCTTTTTGTAGAAGTAGGTATTCTTCATGCCCATGCGGGCCAGCATGGCGTTGGTGGGCGGGAGGCCGACGGCGTCAATCACCATGTTGGTGGCGGTGTTGTCGCTGAGGGTCATCATCAGCGCGATGGTATCGCGCAGGCTCAGGCGCAGCCCGGGCGTCAGCACCCGGAGAATGCCGCTGCCCTCGACCTGGTTGTCCGCGGTCAGCGTCAACGGCTGGTCGAGCCTCAGCCTGCCCGCCTTGACCTGCTCGAAGGCCTGCAGCATCAAGGTGACCTTGATGACGGAGGCGGTCGGCACCGGCCGGCCGGCATCCTCGGTCACGGCGGCGCCGGTGGTCAGGTTGTGGGCGTACAGCCCCACATGGCCGGGATAGGCCTTCACCATGGCGTCGAGCTTCGCTTGCAGGGGAGCAGGCGATTGCGCCCCGAGCGGCAGGGCGGCCAAGAGGAGCGTCAGGAAGCAGGGTCTCATGCGGCGCAGGTTCATGGCCCCCACACTACACGGCTGCGGGGTGGCTGGCAAGCCGTGCGCGGTCTAGGGAAGTGCTAGACTGGACCTATGCCAACCCTATACGTGGAGAACGTCCCCGCCGATCTCTACGCCGCCCTGCGGGCCCGCGCCAAGGCGAAGCGCAGCTCGATCGCGGCGGAGACGATTGAAGTCCTACGCAGGAACGTACCCACCGCCGCGAACCTGCGTCGTCGTCAGAAGGCTTACGAGGCATTTTTGCGCTTGCAGAAGGCCATCCCGCCCAAGCCGGGCCCATGGCCCTCCGCCGTGGAATGGATTCGCGAGGGGCGGGAGGAGTTGGACCGCCGCACACGGTGATTCTGGACGCCAGCGTGGCCATCAAGTGGTGCCTTGCCGACGAGAGCGATCCGGCTGCGAGCGCGTTGCTGGATGGCCACCGTCAGGGGCAAATCGAAATGGCGGTACCCGATCTCTTCTTGCCGGAAATGGCCAGCGTGTTGGTCCGCGCCGTGCGGCGGGGCAGGTTGGATGCGAAGGAACTGGACGATGCTTTCACGCTTCTCCAAGGCCTCGACCTGGAAATTCTTGGCACAGATGCACTGGTTCCAACTGTTTGCCGCGAGGCCTTGGCCACCGGCTGCACTACTTACGATCTCTTCTACGTGCTGCTGGCCCAAGCCCGCAACGATGTGCTGGTCACGGCCGACGAGCGTCTGGTGAGGGCTCTCGCGCACCGGTTTCCGGTGCGCTCGCTGGCTTCGTTCAGCGAATGGTGATCTCGCCCCGCCAGAAGTTGGCCAACTGCGCCCCGGGATCGAGCACCGTCACCTGACAGATGTAGGTTCCCGGCGCCAGCTTCTCCAACGGCAGACCCAGCGGGATCGGCACCGCCTGGGCGCGGCCGTTCATGCCGGTGGTGATGGCCCGCGGCGGCGCCTCCCAAACCTTTTTGTCCGCCTGGTAGAAGCCGACGTAGGCCTCGAGCGGCCGCATGGCCGTGGCGCCGTGCTCATAGGCCTGCAAATACACGTACAGCCGCTGGCCGCGTTGGAACACCCGCGAAACGCTGGGCAGCAACTGGCTTCCGTTGCGGATGAGCGGGTTGGCGGCGGTGGTGGCCGCGGCCAGATCCTTGTCTTTGCCGGCTTGGTAGGCCGCGGTGCTTACCGGCACGCGCTGAGCGCCCAGCACCACCGAGCTGATCGGCAACCCCGCCGTTTGCCGCGCCAGGTTGGGAATTGAAAAGCCCTTGAGATAAGTTCCGATGCGCCCCGTCTCGTTGTCGCGGGCCAGCAGTTTGAGCGAGTACTCGCCCGGCAGCAGCGTGAACCCCGCCGTGTACTCCACCGGCACGCGCGCCAGTTGCGCCACCGTCTCCTTTTGCAGCGGCGCGTCAACGCGGTCGCGCAGGTTGGTGATGGTGGTGCCGTAGGGGTCCTTGACCTCGCCGATGAAGTCCAGCAGAGTGTGCTCGGCGCCGCCTTGCTTGGCCAGCGCCAGCTCGCGGCCGGGGATCTTGGCCGCGATGGGGACGAAGTACTCCGCCGAGTTGAGCTGGAAGTAGTTGACCTCGAGTGCCAGCGTCAGGTCGGTGATGGGGTTGCCGAGCAGCAGCGCGTCTTCAAGCTGACGCTCCTTGTCGGCAGTGGTGAACTTGTCGAAGGTCTTGTCGGCGTAGTATCCGGTGCGGTAGCCGAGCTTCGCGCCTGGGCGCGGCGGCGCCAGGGTGACCTCGACCTTGCGATACTTGCCGTCGCGGGCGGCGTTGGAGGTGTAGTAGCCGAGGATGTAGTAGCTGCCGATGGCGTCCCGCGCGCGCTCAATGCCCAGCGACAGGTCGTTGTTGTCGAGCAAGGCGCGTCCGCCGGTGTCGTCGCCCAGAGCGTAGAGCGTGTCCTGGGTGCGCTCGCGGCGCAGGTCGAAGGCGCCCGCCGCCCCGCCGTTGTACATGGCCACTCCGCCCGGCGAGCCCTGCGAGGCGTCGCCCAACGGCGCCGACGCCACCTGCCCGCGGGCATCCACAGGATACAATCCCACGTTGTCGCGGATGGCCTGGTTGGTGGTGGATTCCAGTTGCGCCTGGTTGTCCACCCGCAGGTTGAGTCCGCTGGTGAAGTAGACCAGCGACTTCTTCTCGCTGATCGGCGCCAGCATGTCAATCGCCGTGTGCAGGGCGGCGAGCTGGCGGTTGGTGCGGAAGACGTTGAACTCGCTGTCGTCCTGCCCGAAGGCCGAACCGGTGTCGGCGCTGGCGGCGTCGCTGTCGCTCGAGTTCATGCCCAGGCTGATGCCCACGATCATGCGGTTCACGGCGCCCAGGAGCGTGTCGCGATCGCCGCTGAAATCCTGCTGCACCTGCACACCAGTTCCCGAGTAGCTGAGGATGGCCACCAGGTCGGCCGGGTGCATCTGGGTTCCCAGAAAGCGCCGGGCCGCCGCCAGCGCGCGCAACTGGTCGGCCACCGGCATATCGGCCATGTCGAAGTACAGCGCCACCAAGCGGTGGCCGGCGTAGGGCGTGTGGCCGGGCGCCTCCGGGGTGATGTGCGGCGGGCCCGGCGCGGCGGCGGGCGCGGACACGGCTGCTTCGGCTGCCGCCGCCGCGGCGTCATCCAGCTTCTGGAACTGCGCGAACGCCACCGTCTGCGCCACGCCGTCTTCAGTGATATGAAAGTCCTTGGCGGTGAGCCCCTCCACCGGCCGCCCCTGCCTGTCGGTGACGCTCACCGCCTCCACCACCAGCCGGGTGTTGGCCGAGAAGGTGAACTGCGGTTTGGGCGTCTGCGCCGCCAGTGCCGCGGCGAGCAGAGGGACGAGGATGAGGCCGCGGCGCAGCATGGTCAGAAGGCGAAGCGCAGCGTGGTGCGCAGGCTGCGCATGGGCTGGGTGGCGCTGGCCAGACCGAACTGCGGGCTACCCACCAGCGTGTTCCAGGCAGAATAGGCCACGTGGTTCAGCACATTGGTGGCGTCAAAGCGCAGCAGGCCGGTGAGGTGCGGGCCGGCGGGGAA
>DATBPS010000224.1:0-4430 GCA_036561225.1 Terriglobales bacterium | reverse complement strand
GGCGGTCATCTGGGTGCTTGGTACTTTCGCCTCCCGTGGCCGCAGCGGCGGCGGCTGCTTCTGGCCGCTGGTGCTGTTCAGCATGATGAACGGCGGCGGGGGGGGCTACCGCGGTGGCGGCTGGGGCGGAGGCTTCGGCGGGGGTGGATTTGGCGGAGGCGGGGGCGGCTTTGGAGGCTTTGGCGGAGGCGGGGGCGGCTTCGGAGGCTTTGGCGGAGGCGGCTTCGGGGGCGGCGGCGCAGGCGGCAGTTGGTAAACGGGGTACATTTATCCATATGGCTCAGTTGGAAACCGAAGCCGCGCTGGAAAAAATTACTGCCTGGCTGCGTGAGCTGTATGGCGAACACCTGCTGTCGCTGATCGCCTACGGATCGGTGGCGGGAGGCAACCATCGCGGCCACCGCAGCGACCTCAATCTGCTGGCGGTGCTTGACCAGGTGGATGCGGCCACCCTCGACCGTGGCGCTCCCGCGGTGCGCTGGTGGAAGCAGCAGGGTCACCCGCCGCTGGTTGTTTTGTCACGCGAGGAACAGAACAACTCGGCCGATGTGTTCCCCATCGAGTACCTCGACATCCACAATCACCACCGCGTGCTCCACGGCGAGGACGTTTTTGCCGCCATCGCCCGCCATCCCGAGCTGCACCGTTTGCAGGTCGAGCACGACCTGCGCACTCGCGTGCTGCGGCTGCGCGGCGTCTATATGGGTCTGGGCGACGACGCCCGCGGCCTGGAAGGGTTGATGCTCGATTCGGTCAGCAGTTTCCTCACCCTCTTCCGCCATGCCCTCATGGCGCTCGGTGAGCCCATGATCCTGCACAAGGACGAGGTCCTGCGCGCCGCGGCCGCGCGCTTCCAGTTCGATCCCGCTCCCGTGCAGCAGGTCTTGCAGGCTCATCGCAGCGGCCAACGCCTGGCCGGGGGCAAACTCGCCATGCTGCGCGGCTTATTCGCCGCCTACCTCGCCGCCGTCATGAAGGTCGAGCAATCTTTGGAGGTCAGCTAACCATGGAAACCCGAAACAGCGGGGCGGTCAAACCCTGGCTGATTGCCGTCATCGTCATTGTGCTCGTGGTACTGGCCGCCGCCAGCACCTACACCGGCCGCTACAACAACATGGTGCGCATGCGCGAGGCCATCAAGCAGTCCTGGTCGCAGGTGGATGTCAACATCCAGCGCCGCGCCGACCTCATCCCCAACCTGGTAAGCACCGTCCAGGGCTTTGCCCGCCAGGAGCAGAAGGTGATCGGCGAGGTCACCTCCGCCCGTGCCGCCCTCGGCGGGGCGCGCACCCCGCAGCAGACCATGCAGGCCAACAACCAGCTCGACGGCGCCTTAAGCCGCCTCCTGGTCGTGGTGGAAAATTATCCCCAATTGCGCAGCAATCAGAACTTCCTGGCGCTGCAGGATGAGTTGACCGGCACTGAAAATCGCATCGCCGTCTCCCGCCGCGACTACAACCTCGCCATCCAGCAATATGACGCTTACATCGGAACCTTCCCCAATAATCTAGTGGCGCACTTCGGCGGCATGCCCTACAACAACGACTACTTCCAGACATCTGAAGCCAACCGCCAGGCACCCCCCAAGGTGAGTTTTCCGCAGTAGGGCTGCCGCCGGGTTGAGAGGGACCCCATGCCCGCGCCCCGCAACTCCGATCCCCAGTCCGGGTTAAGGCTGGAGAGGGATAGTGTGGGAACTGACGCCGTAGTGCTGCCGGCGGTGCACGCCGTCGAGATGGCAGCTCTGGACACTCAAGCCGGCTCCCCGGACGCCGATACGGCGCTCATGCTGCGCTTTCAGGCGGGCGAGGAGGCCTGCTTTGACGCGCTGGTGGAGCGCTACCGAAGGCCGCTGCAGGGCTTCGTCTACCGCATGTTGCGTGACCAGGGCGCCAGCGAGGAGCTGTTGCAGGAGGCATTTTTGCGCGTCTACCTGCACCGCGACCGCTACCGTCCCCAGGCCGCCTTCCGCACCTGGATGTACCGCATCGCCTACCGGCTGGCGCTCAACCATGTGCGCGACCACCGCAAGGAGCGGGCCCATGATTCCCTCGACGAACCCGACAGCGCGGTCGGCGCCCTGCTGGCCGATCGCCGCTTGAACCCCGAGCAGCAGTTGCTGGTGGCGGCCGAAGCGGCCGTCCGCCGGCAGCGCATCCGCGCCGCCATTGCCGCGCTGCCCGAACGCCAGCGCACCGCCGTGCTGCTGCACCGTTATCAGGGGCTGGATTATGAGGACATTGGAGCTATACTGCGCCTCAGTTCCAGCGCCACCAAATCGCTATTGTTCCGGGCGTATGAGTCCCTGCGCCGGGAGCTCAAGGATCTTTTATGAAGCCGCCTGTAGATCATGGAAATGACGATATGGACCGCCTGTTCGCGGTGCTGGAAGAGTGGCAGCCCCAATTGCAGACGGATCCCGGTTTTGCCGCCGCTCTGCGGCGGCGCCTCGCCCAGCTCCGCGCCCCCCGCCCGGTCGGCCGCATCTGGCGCTGGCAGACCTGGACGCTGGCGGGCGCGACCGCGGCGGCGGCGCTGGCCATGGTGGTGTACTGGAGCCAGCCCAAGCCGGTGGAAACTCCGGTGATGACGGTGGCCGTGGTGCAGGATCTGCAAATGTGGAACCGCAACGCCGACCTGATCGAAAACCTCGACTTCCTGCAGCCTCCGGCTGCCCATCGCAGCGTGGAGGAACAGAATTAAGCGCCGCAGCCTCATATTCGCTCTGCTTCTGACCCTGCTGTTGCCCGCCGCGGCGGCCGCCCAGCGGGCCCATCCGGCCGGTCCCCGCCCCGGCTCCGGACTTGAGCGCCTGAACCGCATCCCGCCGCAAGCCCGCGAGGACCGCCTGCGCCAGAGCCCCGCCTTTCAGAACCTGCCGCCGGAAAAGCAGCGCGCCGCCATTGACAGCCTGCGCCGCCTCAACGCCCTGCCCCCCGATCAGCAGAAAAAAATCGTCCAGCGCCTGCGCGCCTTCAGCCGCCTCAACCCCCAGCAGCGTGACGGCTTGCGCGACGTCTACCGCGACTTCCAGGCCATGCCCCCCGGCGACCGCGGCGCCTTCCGCTCCACCTACCACCAACTCCGCGCCCTGCCCCCCGACCAGCGCGAACAGCAGCTCAACTCCGACGCCGTCCAGAAACGCCTCTCCCCCGCCGAAATCTCCACCCTGCGCAAAGCCCTCGCCCTCGACCTCCCCGACCAACTCGTCGGCCGCCAGCCGTAACGGGTAGCGGGGCTGTCAACAGCCAGTTAGAACAACCCGGCCCTGAAAAAAATAATCGCCGACGCGGCTATCCAGGAGCCTGCGACCAGCGCCCTGGCGGGTCTGCGCATCGGTCCGCTTCCAAATTGACCGAGTATCCGCTGCGAAGCGAGTGCCAGGGTGAGCAGGCCGAGACCTGCGGCTACGCTCGCCGGCAGCAGCGATGGGGCTATCTCAAATGCCGTCCATGCAGTGATTGCCAGCGCGAGCAGTGCGGCCGGAATGAGCCACTGCCGGGCCGGGGCCTGCGGAGCCGAAGCTCCGGAAGGGGACCTGTTGCGGATTTCCGCGACGAGTTCGTCGAGCCCGTTCACGCTCTCTGGATGATGATTTTTCGCTCCGGTCCAGCAGCCTTGATTACGAACCAGTACCCGGCGCGGCGAATCGAAGTGACCTCATCAAAGCGTATTTCAACGTCAGCCGATCCCTGACGCCTGCGAATTACCGCTCCGTCGCTGAGATCGAAGGACATCTCCCGCCCCCCCATCCTCTCGCCCCACCCGCCACCCACGTATAGGCTGCTTACAAAAACCGCTAGCAGTGCAACCTGGGCAACGATTCCCAACCACTCAGCCTGGACGACCCCCGCAGGCCTTGAGGGCGAACAGAAGGACCACAAGCCCAAAGAACGAGAGAGGCACACTCCATGTGAGGGCGACCGCCCGGATATCGAGGCGGCCCCGCCGGCCCGTTCTGAATTCAGTCGCCACTAGGAGCAACTCTACCGTATCTCGGAAAACCCCAGAAGAAGCATCGCCCTCGGCGCCGCCGGAAGCCTCAAATCGTACCCGGTTTCGGGCCAGTTTCAACGGGGCATGTCAGCTCCCGAACGCATGGAAACTGCGCAATACCACGCCGCCGGCCACCAGACCCGGGGCGCGCGCCGCTGGCACCGTGG
This sequence comes from Terriglobales bacterium, assembly GCA_036561225.1. Taxonomy (GTDB): domain Bacteria; phylum Acidobacteriota; class Terriglobia; order Terriglobales; family SCQP01; genus SCQP01. The sequence goes on along the minus strand of DATBPS010000224.1, from coordinate 267 downwards.
GCCAAGTCGGCGCGGAAGGCTGCGAAATTCACGCAGTGGCGGCCCGCCCCCGGCAAACAACGAGGCGCGAACCCGACCGGGCTGGGGCTCAAGGGGTCCCCAGCCCGGTCGAGCGTCAAGCGGGTCGAGTGGCGAAGCCACTCGGGGTCCCGCGCCAATTGAAGCTCCGACCGGGAGCAGTTGCCGGTTGCCAGTTGCCAGAGCGGGCTCGGGCGCGGCGGCCTCGTGCCAGGGCACGCTCGTCCGGAAGCGCCAGGGCAGGCTCGG
>DATBPS010000223.1:0-7634 GCA_036561225.1 Terriglobales bacterium | reverse complement strand
TACCGCAATCTGACCCTCGAAGGCGCAGAGTGTTCTGTAGCTTAAAGTGCTCATCAGTCGCCACCCAGGAACCCAGGAACCTCGGACTCCCGTCCACCACCGTCAGCTCCTGCCCGTTGGATCATCCCGCATCCAAAGTGAACGCCTATACATCCTGCTGACTTTCGGCAGCGAACCGCCAATCCTCGTAGCAAAGGCCTCGAAATCGCGCTCTGCATCCATTGGCGAGCGCCCGAGCATCTCTGCAAGCAGACCCGGTGGGGCACCGAATAGATTGAACCATTCATTGCATGCGATGGCCCAAGCTCGGTCGGCCGAAACAATCACGAATCGGAACAGGCCGTACCTCTCATTTAGTCTGGCGAATTCATCTGGCGTCGCCCCAATCGCAAGTGGGCCCTCACTCGGGCCCAGAGGCTCAGATGGTATCGCGTAACACTGGTCATAGCCTCGCCTGCGCAGCGCGTTGGGCACCAGTAGGATCTGTGCAGGTGGAAGCCGAGCACCTGATTCGGCTGGCACCACCTGGCAGCCCATGGGTTTTGCCCAGTCTGGGCGTAGCAAGGCGCCATAATCCGCAGGACTGAATGAGACTGCGCCGAGGATCTCTCGGCAGCGAGCCGCCTCATCCATAGTGACCTCCCTCACTGCGAGCCTCCACCTTTGCGTTCGATGCTCACATGGCCTCGGCAGCGGCGGGGGGTGCCGGTGCGCCATCCATGGTCAACGAGCTTTTTTTTGTAAAATTTTTCGGGGGATTTGGTTGATTCCATTGGGGGTTAGCCTGTTACATACTTGGGCTGCTCTCTCTTTCCGACTCGCAGGTTGTCAATCCGCCCGGCATCGCGCGTTGACTTTGATTGGCGCGGGACCCCGAGTGGCTTCGCCACTCGACCCGCTTGACGCTCGACCGGGCTGGGGACCACTTGAGCCCCAGCCGTAAGCAGTTGCCAGTTGCCAGTGGTCAGTTGCCAGTTGAAGCCGCGGACGATGCGGCAGGTGCACGGCGACGTCGCACCCGAGCCTGCCCTGGCGCTTCGGACGAGGGCGCCCTGGCACGAGGCCGCCGCGCCCGTATTCGCTCTGGCAACCGGCAACCTGCTCCCGGTCGAAGCCTGGTCGTCGACGAGCGATTTTTTGTAACATTTTTCAGGGGATTTGGTTGATTTCATTGGGAGTTAGCCGGTTACATTCTTGGGCTGCTCTCTCCTTCCGACTTGCAGGTTGTCAATCCGCCCGGCATCGCGCGTTGGCTTAATTGGCGCGGGACCCCGAGTGGCTTCGCCACTCGACCCGCTTGACGCTCGACCGGGCTGGGGGCCCCTTGAGCCCCAGCCCGGCCGGAGCGATGCCCCCTGGGGGAGCGGGCGTGAGGGTCCACCCGCCGGACTTGGTACTTAGATGCAAGGTGTGTGGCCGAAAGCCAGCTCCCCCTCTCTCGGGTGGCTCTCCGAAGGTCAGAGCGCCCCCACCCAACAGGCCGTTACCCAGACGACGGCGTGAGTGGCACTCGGGTTATCGCGCCGGTCACCTCACGGGCTGTGCCTGCGGGTTCTGACAATTACTGCACCACCAGCGTCAGCGGAACAGTATGGGTCACCGGCCCTATGGCAACCGTGACCGTGGCTGTGTAGGTTCCCGCGGGGGTACCGGTCACAGCCGGCGGAGGCGGGGGCGGCGGTGCGCTTCCGCCGCCTCCGCCGCAACCCGCCAATAGCAGCGCGGCCCCCAGGCCCATCGCCGGCAGCCAGCGCCGGCGCCGCAGCGCCAGTGCCCCTGCCGGCAGCAACAAGATGACCGCGGCCAACGGCCAGCCCCAATCCCCCGGCTTTCCCGCTGGATTGGGCGCCAGCAACGACCGCGCCTGGGTTCCCAGATCCACCTCCAGCGATCCGGGCCAGCCGGCCAGCGTGACCTGCGTCCCGCTCGCCGGCGAACTGCTGCACCCAAGGGTGGTCGTCGCCGGCGCAAAGCTGCACGTGACGCTCAGCTTTCCGCTCAGGCTTCCGTGCAACGGCATATCCAGACCATATGCAGCCGTGGCCCCGGCGGCCACCGTCTTGGCGCCTTCTCCTGCCTGCTCCTGTAAATCAAACTCCACCCCTTCCCCGGACAGGGCCACGCTCTGGCTTCCCGATGCGAAGTTAATCGTTAGTTGGCCGGAGTAGTTGACCGCGGCACCAGGCGCGAACGTCACTTCAATCGTGCAGGTCGCTCCCGCCGCCAGGCTCGCACCGCAGTTGTTGGTCTCCCCAAAATTGCCCACCGTTCCGACCGAGGTGATGACCAGTGGGGCCCCGCCCGCGTTGGTCAATGTGATCGGCTGGGCCCCGCTCGTCGTCGCCGCCTTGACCTGTCCCAGGTCAAGCGTGGTCGCCGAGAGTTGGGCGTTGGCCACCGCCCCGCTTCCGTCCAGCGACACGGTGGCCGTGCCCACGGCTGCGTTGTCGCTGATTTCCAGATTGGCGCTACGATCACCGCTGGCCGCCGGCGTGAAGCTCACCGATATGGTGCACTGCGCCCCCGCTGCCAACGAGGTGCCACAGCTGTTGGTCTGGCTGTAATCGCCGGCACTGGCGCCGCCCAGGGTAATGCCGCCAAGGGTGAGCGCACTGCCGCCCGAGTTGGTCAGGGTGACCGTCTGCGCCGCCGAGGGCGTGCCCAGCGTCTGAACGGCAAAATTCAACACCGCCGGCGACAGTGTCAGCGCCGACTGCATCTTCACCTCGCGGATCTCATCCGGATCCGTCCCAAAGTAGACATTGCCGTTTGCGTCGGTCGCCAACCCCACGGGCGCACTGAAGGCGGCATCCGCCGCCGCTCCCGCAAACTGCGGATCCCACTGCTCTCCATGTCCCGTCAAGGTCTGGATGATTCCCGTGCTCGCGATCACCTCACGAATCGTATTCGGCGTCACGAAATAGATGTTGCCGCTGCCATCCACCGCCAGGGCCCGGGCCCCGCCGGTGGTCGCCGCCGTCGCCAACCCGCCATCTCCCGTGCTGCCACTTTGGCCGTTGCCAATCACCGTGGCGATGATGCCCGTGGCGTGGTCCACCCGCCGCACGACGACCCCGTCGGCGAGGTACAAGTCCCCGGCCGCGCTGCTGGCGATCGCCCCCAAATTGGGAATTGTGGCGCTCGTGGCCGGGCCGCCATCGCCGCTGCGGGCGTAGGGGCCGTTGCCCGCCACCCGGCGCAGCGTCCCGTCCGCCTTGACCACTTCCCAGACCTCGTCGCTCTGGGTGAGCACAAAGTCAATGTTGCCGCTGCCGTCCACGGCGACGCTGCCCACTCCCTGGAGCAGGGCGCCGGTCGCCGCGACGCCGTCCGCGGCTGGCGTGCTGCCCGGCCAGCCCCCGGCCACGTTGCTCACCATGGCGGTGGAGGGATCAAGCTTGTAGACATGGGAACTCGAGGCGGTATTCACCGTCACGTACAAGCTTCCGGCCGTATCCAGCGCGATGCCGCGCGCCTGCGATAGATCCACGGTGTTCGCGGCAATCGGACCGGCACTCGGTTGCGCCGTGCCGCCGCCGGCGACCGCATGCACCTGTCCGGCCGCCGTCACCTCGACGATCGGATTGCCCCCCAGAAAAATGTCGCCCGTGGCGTCTATGGCCATGCCACCGCGACCGTTTAACTGCGCGCTCAACGGTGAGCTGCCGTCGCCGAGATACGCCTGGCTGCTCCCTGCCACCACACTGACCGCGCCCGTGGCGCCGTCCACGCGATGCAGCACCGGTCCTGCCGCCCACACGTTGCCGGTGGCATCGCTCCAGATTCCCTCCTCGCTGACCTTGGCCAGGGTGGTGAAACTGCTGCTGCCCGCCGCCACCTTGTCGATTTCGCCGCCGGTTCCGATGAACAGATCTCCCACCGCATCCATCGCCAGCGCATCCGGATAGCCCGGCAGCGCCGTGCCCTGTCCCGTCCCCGCCAATTGTCCGGCGAACACCGTCAGCGCGCCTGTCCCGCCATCTCTCCGCCACACCACGCCGGCCTGAACGTCGGCGATGTATAGGTTTCCCTTCCCGTCCGCAGTGAGCGCCGCCGGATACTGCAGGCCGCCCGCCCGGCAGCCGCCCAACAGCGTCTGGATGGTCCCGTCCCCCGGGTTCACCTCCCGTATCGAGCAGTCAACCCCGTCGCCAATGTAAATCGCCCCCGTCGCGCCCACCGTCACCGACACCGGGGAATCCAGATCGGCCGCCGTCGCCAGCCCGCCATCGCCCGTGGTGCCATGCACGCCCGGCGTGCCCGCCACCACGCTCACCGCGCCCGTACTCACATCCACCTTGCGCACCACCCCGGTCACGGTGTCCACCGCATACAGATTGCCTGCCGGGTCACCGGCCAGGCTGTCCACCGCCAGGCGCGTGCTCAGCGCCGCTCCTCCCCCGGTATTGTTCGTCGCCACCCCGGTTCCGGCGAGTACCGTCAGCTTTCCATCCGCTGTAATCTTCAGGATCTCGTGGGGGCCGCCCACATAAAAATTCCCGGCGCCATCGCCCACCACCTGCTTGCCCAGCATGACCAGGCTGGCGTCATAGGTCGTTCCCGGCAATGGCATGCCTCCCGCCACGGTCTGAATCGTTTGCCCACATAGGCTCACGGTCAGAAGGAAACTCAGCCCTGTCCATATCCACCAGGCACGGGGAGTGTGCATGTGCGCCAGCTTCTCCCAACCCCGATTTCGTGTCAAGAGTAGAAAAAAGCGGCCGAGCGGGACACTGCCCGCCGGCCGCTTTGCGGTTCACACTCCCCGCCTCCCTAGATGTCGTAATACAACTGAAACTCGTAGGGATGCGGCCGCAGGCGCACCGCGTCGACCTCGTGCTTGCGCTTGTACTCGATCCAGGTGTGGATCACTTCCTCGGTGAACACTTCGCCCTTGAGCAGGAACTCGTGGTCGTCTTCGAGCGCGTCCAGGGCCTCGTCCAGCGAACCCGGCAGCGAGGGCACGTTCTTCAGCTCCTCGGGCGACAGGTCGTAGATGTCGCGGTCCAGCGGCTCGCCCGGATCCATGCGGTTCTCCACCCCGTCGAGTCCCGCCAGCAGCAGCGCCGCGAAGCACAGGTAGGGGTTCGAGGACGGATCGGGCGGGCGGAACTCGACCCGCTTGGCCTTGGGCGACGACGAGTACATGGGAATGCGCACCGCCGCCGAGCGGTTGCGCCGCGAATAGGCCAGGTTGACCGGCGCCTCGTAGCCCGGAACCAGCCGCTTGTAGCTGTTGGTGGTGGGCGCCATGATGGCCGCCAGCGCCGGGGCGTGGCGGAGCAGGCCGCCGATATAATGCAGCGCCATGCTCGACAACCCGGCATAGCCGTCGCCGGCGAAGAGCGGCTTGCCGCCCTTCCACAGCGACTGGTGCACGTGCATGCCGCTGCCGTTGTCGCCGAAGATCGGCTTGGGCATGAAGGTCACCGTCTTGCCGTACTCATTGGCCACGTTGCGGATGATGTACTTGTACTGCAGCATGTGGTCGGCGCTCTTCAGCAGCGTGTCGAACTTCAGATCAATCTCCGCCTGCCCCGCCGCCGCCACCTCGTGATGGTGGCACTCGACATGGAGGCCCGATTTCTGCAACTGCATCACCATCTCGGTGCGCAAATCCTGGTAATGATCGGTGGGCGGCACGGGGAAGTAGCCTTCCTTCACCCGCGGCCGGTAGCCCAGGTTGTCCTGCTCGCGGCCCGAGTTCCAGCGCCCCTCCTCGGCGTCAATGAAATAGAACCCGTGCTGCTCGCGCTGGTCGAAGCGGATGTTGTCGAAGATGAAGAACTCCGCCTCGGCGCCAAAGAACGCCTGATCGGCGAGACCGGTCGAAAGCAGGTACTTCTCCGCCTTCTGCGCAATGTAGCGCGGGTCACGCTCATATTGCTGCCGGGTCAGCGGATCACTGATGTTGCCGATCAGCACCAGCGTGGTTTCGGTGGTGAAGGGGTCGAGCATGTACCAGCTGGGGTCGGGCGTCAGCAGCATGTCGCTCTCGTGGATCGCCGCCCAACCGCGGATGCTGGAGCCGTCCATGCCGAAGCCGTCCTCAAACGAGCTTTCGCTCAACTGGCGAATGGGGAAGGTGATGTGATGCCAAAGGCCGGGCAGGTCGGTAAAGCGGACGTCCACCATCTGGACGTCGTGTTCCTTGCAGAACTGCAGAATCTCTTTGGGCGAGGACATGGGCGGTCTCCTTGGGGCGGGCGGGTTTTACGGCTAAACTAAGGCGTCAGCCTACCAAGCCGGGCCGGTCTCTGGCCAATCAATAGTTTTTATTGCCGCTATGGATTTTGACCAGCTTCATGTATTCCTTGAAGTCGCCCGCCTGAAGTCGTTCTCACGGGCGGCCATGAGCTGCTTCCGCACCCAGCCGGCCATCAGCGCCCAGATTCGCCTGCTGGAGGAGGAGGTGGGCGAGCGCCTCTTCGACCGCTCCGGGGGCAAGGTCGCCCTCACCGAAGCCGGGCGCTGCTGGCAGGATTATGCCCAGCGGCTGCTGGCGCTGCGCGACGAAGGCCGCCGCGCCCTGGCCGACCTCGACCACTCGCCCCGCGGCGAACTGCGCATCGCCGCCAATGAAGGCAGCTGCCTGCACGTGCTGCCGGAGGTGTTTGCCGCCTTCAAACGCCAACATGCCGCGGTGCAGGTCCACATCCGGCGCGGGGAACATAACGACATTCTGGAAGAGGTTCTCGAAAACCGCGCCGACTTCGGCGTCGTCTCGCTGCCCGTCCGCGACCCCCGGCTCAAGGTCGTCCCGCTGCACCGCGATCAGATCCTCGCCGTCGTCCATCCCCGCCATCCGCTGGTCAAGCGCGACGGCCCCGTCCCTCTGGCGGAACTGGCGCGCCTGCCGCTGCTGCTGCCCCGCTCCGGCCAGACGCGGGAGATCATCGAGGACTTGCTCCGTCCCCATGCCCCGCTCCAGGTTTCGATGGAACTCGACAGCACCGAGCTGCTGAAGGGCTTTGCCGCCGCCGGGCTGGGCATCGCCTTCCTGCCCCGCACCCTGGCCGCCGCCGAAGCCCGCGCCGGCGAACTGGCGCTGCTGGAGTGGGAAGGCCGCCCCCTCTACCGCGACCTCGGGCTGATCTTCCGCCGCGACCGCGCCCTGGGCCGCGCCGCCCTCGCCTTTATTGATATCGCCGTGAAGCGCAGCGCTGATGGGAAGGGGCGATAAGCGGCGCGGAGCACGGGAGCTCTTAGCTCTTAGCTGTTGGCTGTTAGGAAAAACGGGGTTGGACGACCTGACGGGGGAGCGGCGTCCGCGCGTGGCCCTGCGATCTTGGCCCAGGTTGCCGGGACAACTCGGGCCGGGCGCTCAATCGTAGAGCGAGTCGATGAGGGAGCGGTAGTTCGCCTCCACGGCGCGCCGCCGGACTTTGACCGTGGGCGTCAGCTCGCCGCTGGCTACGGTGAACTCGGATGCCAGCAGGGCAAACTTCTTCAGCGTTTCAAACCGCGCCAACCCGGCGTTGACCCGCTCCACTTCGGCGGCAAACAATGCCTGGACACGTGGGTCGGCACAGGCGGCGGAGCGCTCGGCACAGGCAATCCCCTGGGCCTCCAGCGCCGGCCAGTGCGGCGTGAGCAGCGCCACCGCATACTTGCGTCCCTCGCCCACCACCACC
>DATBPS010000222.1:0-1957 GCA_036561225.1 Terriglobales bacterium | reverse complement strand
AACCTGCTGACGGTCATCAACGGCTACTCCGAGCTGCTGCTGGCGCGCCCGGAGGTCTTTGGCCGGCACGCTCCCACCGAGGCCAAACTGGCCGGCATTCTCAAGGCGGGCGAACGCGCCGCCGCGCTCACCCGCCAGCTGCTGGCCTTCAGCCGGCAAGAGGTGCTCGAACCCCGTCTGCTGGACCTCAACCAACTGCTGAAGGAAATGGATCCGCTGCTGCGCCGGGTACTGGGCGAGGATCTGGATCTGACCACCGCCTGCGAACCGGCCCTGGGAACGGTCAGGGCCGACCCCGGCCAGCTCGGCCAGATCCTGATGAACCTGGCGGTCAACGCCCGCGACGCCATGCCCAGCGGCGGCCGGCTGACGATTGAAACCGCCAACGTCACCCTCGATGACGGCTACTGCGCCGCGCACCCGGAGGTGCGGCCCGGCGCCTACGTCATGCTGGCGGTCACCGATACCGGCACCGGCATGGATGCCCCCACCCTGGCCCGTCTGTTTGAGCCCTTCTTTACCACCAAGCCGGTGGGCCGTGGCACCGGTCTGGGCCTGGCCACGGTGTATGGCATCGTCAAAGAGAACGGCGGCAGCATCGCCGCTTACACCGAGTTGGGCCATGGCACCGCGATGAAAGTGTATCTGCCCCGCCAGGGCGCTCCCGCCGATGCCCTCGAATTCCGGCCCGCGGCGGCGGCTTGCGGTGGCGAAACCATTCTGCTGGTCGAGGATGAGGACGCCGTGCGCCACGTGGTCAGCGAGATCCTTGCCACCCATGGTTATCAGGTGGTGGCCGCCTCCCGCCCCTCGCAGGCCATCGAACTGGCACGCCGGCAACGTCCCGACCTGGTGATCACCGACGTGGTCATGCCCGAGATGGACGGCCGTGCGCTGGTCGCCGAGTTGTCCACCCTGCACTCCGGACTGAGCGTGCTGTTCGCCTCCGGGTACCCCGACCAGGCGGTGATTCAGCACCACCAACTTGATCCCGGAGTCGCCTTCATCCAAAAGCCCTTTACTCCCACCGCCCTGGCCGCCAAGGTTCGCAGTGTGCTCGACGAGCGTCCGACGGCCGCCGCCGCGCGCGTCCCTTAAGCGGCGGAGGCCGCCGCCGCGGCCCGCTGCGCGAGCCACTGCGCCGCCGTCTGCCAGCCGAGCTGGCGGTAGCTCTCCGTCTGCGATTCATCGAACCACTGGTCGGCGGTGGACTGATGGGGGAAGTCGGGGTGGAGGGCGGCGTAGCTGGCTACGTCCGGAGATTCGTCCTGCAGCAGCATCGGTTTGAGATAGACCAGCCGTCCATCGGCGCCGCCGGCGGGAGAGGTGGAGTAATGGATCACCGCCTCGGCCCAGCGCTGCCTGTTGTTCCGCAGTTCGGCGGGTTCGGTGGCGAAGGTGACCTCCACGCCCAGATCAATGCGAACCTTGCGCAGCGCGTTGCCCAAATCCTCATAGCTATAGGTGGGATCGCAACCGGCATCGACCACCACGATTTCGGCGCAGCCGCGGCGCACCATCTCATACAGCCCCAGGTTCTCGAAGTGTCCGCCGTCGGAGAGATACACAAAGGGGCTGCGCGCATCCGTCCGCCCCAGCGCTTCGCGCAGCAGCCAGGAGAAGGAGTTGCGCGGCCCCGCCCGCCGCCACCGCCGTCCGGCGGGATTGCCCAGCCATGCGCCCAGGCGCACGTCGAACAGGGTCATGACGAAGGCCACCAGCGGCGAGGAGTGATAGCCCATGTTGGGGCTCAGCGCCGCCCCGGAGATGGCCATCGCCGTGCCCAGCGTCATGCCGCCGCCGTACTCCGCCGCCGGCCGGTAGCCCAGCGTCGGGCTGCCGCACTGATGCGGGGTGGCGGTGAACAATTCCGCCTTGCGCTCCTGCCAGGCGAGGCGTTCGTCGCTGACCAGGTTTAAGGTGAGATTCAAAACCGGGTAGGGGCGTGCTTGTTGCA
>DATBPS010000221.1:0-17583 GCA_036561225.1 Terriglobales bacterium | reverse complement strand
GCGGGTGGCGGTCACCGGCCTGTCCGCCTTCGCTCCCGGCCGCGCCGCCATGGACCCGGTGGCCGTCATCGCCCAGCCGCGCCGGCTGCGCGCCATGCACCGCAGCTATCAGTTGGGCACGGCGGCGGCGGCGCTGGCCCTGCGCCAGGCGGGACTCGACAACAGCGACGCGGTGGCCCGCGCCTGCCCGCCGGAGCGGGCCGGCATTGCCGCCGCCCTTCCCGACGTCTCGCCCATCACCGCTGACCTCCTGCAGTTGCTCGCCGACGTCGGCCCCACGCTGGACACCGCCGCCGGGTGGCAGCAGTTTGCCGAGTTGGGCCTGCATCAGCTGCATCCGTTCCGGCGGCTATCGTTGCTGGCCAATCTGGCGGCCGCCCACACCTCGCTGCTGTTTGACCTGCAAGGGCCGAGCTTTACCTTTACCTCCGGCGGCATCGCCGGCCTCCAGACGTTGAGCGAGGCTTACTGGACCCTGCGGGGCGGGCAGGCGGACCTGATGGTCTGCCACGCCGCCTCGGCGCCCGAACAGGAATTTGCCGCCGTGCCCGCGGGTGAGTTTGCCGCCGGCGTGGTGCTGGAAGACTGGGAGCAGGCCGCCGCTCGCGGCGCGCGACCGCTGGCGGAACTCACCGTCGGCGCCGACGCCGCGCTGCCCCCGATCGCCGGCTCCCCGGCCCAGACCCTGGTGGCGGCAGTGGACCGGCTCTCGGCGGGCGGAGTGGTCTCGCTCGACGCCCTGACCGCGACCCCGTTTCTGGAGCGCTCGGCGTGAGCTGCTGGATCACCGGCGCGGGCGCCATCTCGCCCCTCGGCACCGGCATGGCCGCCCACCAGGCGGCGGTGGCCGCCGGCCGCGGCGGCATCGGCGCCATCACCGCTTTCCCCGCCCGGGGATTTCCCATCGCCTGTGCCGGCGAGGTGCGTGACGCCACATTGCCCTCCGGCTCCGCCCGCCCCGAAGCCATGGCGCAGCGCGCGCTGGAGGAAGCACTCCTCTCCGCCGGACTGGACGGCGCCGCTCCCGATCCCCGCCGCGCCCTGGCGTTTGCCATCGGCAAGCCCACCCTCGAGTTGGTCCCCCTGGCGCGCCGCAGCCTCGGCATCGCGCAGCCTCAGGCCCTGGCCGCCGCCCATCCCGAGATGGAGCGCGAGCGCGCCCACTGGGACATGCCCGCGCTGCTCGACCGTCTGGCCGCGCGCGCCGGCGCCGCCGGCCCGCGCTATGCCTGCTACACCGCCTGCGCCAGCGGCAACGATGCCCTGGGGCTGGGCCTGCGGTTGATCGAGCGCGGCGCGGCGGATGTGGTCATCACCGGCGGCACCGATGCCCAGGTGCATCCGCTCAGCCTGCTGGAATTTGAACTCCTCTCCGCTCTTTCCCATGGCCCGGCCGACACTGCCTGCCGCCCCTTTGATCGCAACCGTACCGGTTTTGTGGTGGGCGAGGGTGCGGCGGTGGTGGTGCTCGAATCGGAAGCCCACGCCCGCCGCCGCGGCGCGCCCCCGCGCGCCGTACTCTCCGGCTACGGCAGCTCGATGGACGCGTTCGGCTTGACCAAGTGTCATCCCCAGGGCCGCGGCGCGGCCCAGGCCATGCGCGCCGCTCTGGCCGACGCCCAATTGCCGGCCGACGCACTGGACTACCTCAACGCCCACGGCACCGCCACCGTGCTCAACGATCAGGCCGAGGCCGCCGCCATCCAGCAGGTGTGGGGCGCGGCCGCCGAGCGCCTGCCGGTGAGTTCGACCAAGGCCATGACCGGACATCTGCTCACCGCCGCCTCGGCGCTCGAGGCCGTCCTCACCCTGATCGCGCTCGAACAACAGATACTGCCCCCCAACCTCAATTTCCACAACCCCGATCCCGACTGCCGCCTGCACATCATCACCGAACCGCGGCCGGCGCGCGTGCGCGCCGCCATGAGCAACGGCTTCGGCTTCGGCGGGCAAAATGCCAGCATCATCCTCACCCAGGCCGGCGCCGCATGAACCTCGATACCGTCTTTGGCTTTGTTGACCACCACTTCCTGCGCTCCACCGAGAGCCGGGTGAAGATCGCCCGCCACCTCTCGCGCTCCACCGTCGAGCATCTGCAGCGGGTGAAGTTCCGCATTCTGGTGAAACACCTCGCCAAGAACTCCCCTTTTTACAAACGCAAGTTCCGCGAGCTGGGCATCAACCCCCATAAGGTCCGCAGCCACGCCGACCTGGGCGACTTCTTCACCACCGCCGACGACCTGCGCAACAACCCCATTGAGGATTTCCTCTGCGGCCGCCCGGAGTTCGGCTTCGAAACCACCGGCACCAGCATGGGCGTCAATAAGCGGGTCTACTTCAGCTACCGCGAGATGGTCGAGTACGGGCGCGACGGCGCGGTGGGGATGTGGGGCCTGGGCATGCGCCCCGACGACATCGTGGCCGACGGCTTCGATTACTCCTTCTGGAACGCCCCCTTCACCGCCTTTTACACCATCGAGGCCATGAAGGCCTTCCATGTCATCGGCGCCTTCGTCGAGCCGCGCGAATTCTACGAGCGCATCCGCACCTATAAGCCGACCGTCATCATGGGCGTGCCCACCCACATTGTGCGGGTGACGGAAGTGGCCGAGCAGGAGGGCGTGTGGCCGGTGAAGTTCCTGCTGCTGGGCGGCGAAAACCTGAGCGAGCGCACCCGCCGCTACGTCGAGGGCGTGTGGGGCGCGAAAGTCTACCTCAGCTACGGCCAGACCGAGGCCTTCGGGGCCAACGGCATCGAATGTCCCGACAAGGGCGGCTACCACATGAGCGATCTCAGCCTGGTCAATGAGATCGCCGGTCAGGATGAGGAAGGCTACGGTGAGCTGACCTACTCCACCCTCAACCGCCAGGTCATGCCGTTGCTGCGCTACCGCTCCGCCGACATCACCCGCTGGGCCACCGACGGCGACTGCAACTGCCTGCTGAGTGTCATGCCGCGTGTCGCCAAGATCGTCGGCCGCAGCGACGAGCTGATCAACTGCTCCATGGGCAACATCAGCCCCTACTGGTTCGAGGAGATGCTGCGCGACATCCCCACCATCACCGATGACTGGCAGGTGATTGTGCGCCGCGGCGAGCGCGACGACCGCATCGAGTTCCATATGGAGCTGCTGCCGGGCGCCACGGAGGCGCAGGTGCAGGAGCATCTGTTCCGCAACATCCAGGAGCGCTTTCCCGACTGCTGGCGCTACTACACCAAGAAGTTCTTTGACTTTGACTTCCGCTACCATCCCCCCCGCACCCTCAGCGGCGGACGGAAACTGCGGCGCTTGATTGACGCCCGCGCCAAGGCGTGGGGCGAATAGGAGACGTTACCGATGCAAGCCACCACCAAGCTGGAAAAGACTCACTGGCCGATTCTCACCGCCGATGACCGCGCCGCCGTGCTGCGCGTGCTGGATCGCGGCATCCTCTGGGCGCAGACCCGGCCCGAGGGCCTCTATGCCCCGGAGCAGTCGGCGCTGGAGAAGGAGTTCGCCGCCTTCATCGGGGTCAAACACGCCCTGGCGGTCAACGGCGGCACCGCCGGACTGCACATGGCGCTGGTGGCGGCGGGGGTGGAACCCGGCGATGAGGTCATCACCTCCGCCTTCTCCTTCCTGGCCACGCCGGCGGCGGTGCTGCACGCCGGCGCCAAGCCGGTGTTCGTGGACATTGATCCCCGCACCTTCAACATGGACCCGGCGCTGATCGAGGCCAAAATCACCCCCCGCACCCGCGCCCTGATGGTGGTGGACATCCACGGACTGTGCGCCGACTTCGACCCCATCCTGGCCATTGCCAAAAAACACAAGCTGATCGTCACCGAGGATGCCTGCCAGGCGCCCGGCGCCACCTACAAAGGCCGCTCCGCCGGCACCTTCGGCGCCGCCGCCGGCTTCAGCGTCAACGGCACCAAGAACTTCACCGTGGGCGAAGGCGGCTTCATGGTGACCAACGATGACGAGGCCTATTTCCGCGGCAATTGGCTGAAGCAGGTGGGTGAGGGCCTGCCCGACACCGACCGCACCATGGAGTTCCAGCATCTGCTGGCCTGGAACTACCGCACCCAGGAGCTGCCCTGCGCCTTCGGCCGCAGCCAGCTCTCGCGCCTGGCGGCGGTCAACGCCACCGGACAGCGCAACGCCGCCATCGTCGGCCAGTACCTCAAGGATCTCCCCGGCGTGCGCGCCCCTTACATCCCCGCCGGTTGCGTCTCGGTGTTCCACAAGTACCGCATCACCCTGGTACCGGAGGAACTCAAGACCAAACTGCGCGGCGCCGCCCTGCGCGACGTCTTCATGGACGCCCTCCGCGCCCGCGACGTGGATGTGGACCTGTGGGGCAACGCGCCTTTGTGCGCCCACCCCATGATGCAGGCCCGCTTCCCCGAAGACCGCCCCGAGGCCTATCCCCGCACCCTGGAGATGTTCGCCAACTCCTTCTGCCTCACCAACGACGAGTACCCCATCTACGCCCAGCCGGAGCCGGTCATGCACGCCTATGGCGAAGCCATCCGCGCCGTCGCCCAGGGCGCGCTGGGGTAACCCGCCGCATTCTGCCGGGTGGAAATGGACCACAAGCAACATTGGGATGCGATCTACCGGTCGCGGACGCCGGAGGAGTTGAGCTGGTTTCAGTCACGGCCTGGAGTTTCGCTGGACCTGATCGCCGCCGCCGGCATCGGCAAAGATGAAGCCATCGTGGATGTGGGAGGCGGCGCCTCAACCCTGGTGGACCACCTTCTGGCGGCGGGCTTCACCCGGCCCTCAGTGCTGGATATTTCTCCCGCGGCGCTGGAGCAAGCCAGGCGCCGCCTGGGCAGCCGCGCCCACCAGGTGGAATGGTTCGAGGCGGATGTGGCCGGCTTCAACCCGCCCCATCGCTTCAAACTCTGGCACGACCGCGCCGTCTTTCACTTCCTTACCAGCCCGAGCGAGCGTCGGGCATACAGCGAGGCATTGCAGCGGACCTTGACCCCGGGCGGGTTCGCCATCCTGGCCACCTTCGCTCTCGACGGACCCGAGCAATGCAGCGGACTGCCGGTACTGCGTTACGACTCCGCCGGGATTTCTTCTGCCCTGGGGGGAGGATTTTCGCTGCGGGATAGCCGCCGCGAGGTCCACCGCACACCCCAGGGAGCCTTACAGAGCTTCAACTATTTCCTGTTGGCATCCGCCGCGCCCAAAGTCCGCTCCTGACTTTGGGTGGGGACCGACCGCCCGGATGGGTGTTTTTTGCAACGCCCACCCTGTCTGCCTCATCCCTTTGTTTATAGAAGGGAAACGAGGTGGGTTATGGCGAGCGCAGTTCGGGTCATGCTCAACCCCCACCGCCGCAGCACGCAGGCGGCGGCTTTGCTGGAAAACTTGCAGGCGCGCGTGGTGGGCCAATCCGCGGCCTTGGAGCGCGTGGTGGATACCTACCAGACGCTGCTGGCGGGATTGAACTCCCGGCAGCGGCCGCTGGCCAATTTTCTGTTTTTGGGACCGACCGGCTCGGGTAAAACCCACGTTGTGGAAGTCCTCGCCGAGGCTCTCTTTCACAACCCGCAGGCGCTGGTCAAAGTGGATTGTGCCGAGTTCCAGCACAGCCATGAGATCGCCAAACTGGTGGGCTCGCCTCCCGGCTATCTCGGCCACCGCGAAACCCATCCTGTCCTGACCCAGGAAGCGCTGGAGCAGCACCAGACGCCGGAAGCGCCGGTGAGCCTGGTCTTGTTCGACGAGATTGAAAAGGCCTCTGATGCCCTCTGGCAGCTGCTGCTGGGCATCCTCGATAAGGCCACTCTGACCCTGGGCGACAACCGGCGGGTGAACTTCTCCCGCTGCATGATCTTTCTCACCAGCAATCTGGGCGCGGGAGAGATGCAGGGCTTGCTGCAACCGGGTTTCGGCTTTGCCCCCGGCGCCGGCGACGGTCTGTTGACCCAGGCGGTCGAGCGGCGGCTGGAGATCGCCGCCGTGGGCGCGGCGCGGCGCAAATTTTCGCCCGAATTTTTCAACCGTCTCGATCACGTGCTGGTGTTCCAGCCGCTCAACCCCGCCCAACTCGAGCATGTGCTCGACCTCGAACTCGATGCCGTGTGCCAGCGCCTGGCGGCGGCGCCCGATGAAGCCCATGTGCAGTTCCGCTGCACCACGGCGGCACGGGCCGCGCTGCTGCGCGAAGGCACCGACATGCACTTCGGCGCGCGCCACCTCAAACGCACCATCGAACGTCGTCTGGTGGCCCCGCTGGCCAGCCTGCTGGCCACCCACCAGGCGGCCGGCGCCGATCGCATTGTGGTGGATGCCGCCGAGGATGGCGACGGCCTCAGCTTCTCCCGCGAAGCCGCGGCGCGCCGCTAATCCGGCAGCGCGGCGTAGACCGTGGCGGCGGAAGTGAACTGGTGCGCCTGCCAGCCGCGGCGGCGCGCCGCCTCCACAAACTCGGCCACGTCGTCAAAGTAAACAATATTTTCCGCATCACATCCCGCCGCCGCCTCCGCCGCCTCATAAATGCGGGCTTTCGGCTTCGACGCGCCCACTTCGTGGGAGAGGATGTGGAAATCGAACTCCTCGAGCAGCGGGTTCTCCCGCCGCAGGTACTCGAAGTGAATGGCGTTGGTGTTGGAGAGCAGGCCCACCCGGAAGCGGGATAGCACGCTGCGGATATAGTCCTGCGGCACCAGCCACTGCGGTTCAAAAATGGCATTCCACCAGGGTTCGAAACGCTCCGGCGGCATTCCCGTAAGGCGGCAGATGTCGGCCCGAAAGGCAGCGCAACTCATGCCCCCGGCCTCAAAGCTACGGCACAGTTCGGCCACCGCGGGCTGATTCAGATGCGGCCGCAGAGGATCCAGGCTAAAGGGGATCAAGGTTCGGCCCAAGTCGAAGATGACGGTTTTTGAGGTCATAAAGGCAATTGCCAGTTGTGAACCGGCCGGCCGGTCACAACTGGCAATGGATGACTGAACGGTTGGCTGGAACTCTGACTTAGGCGGCGCGGTGCTTGCTCTTGCTGACTGCTTGGGTCTGCTCCGGCTCTGGCAACAGCTCCAGGACGTAGCCGGCGTCCAGCGAAGCCGAGCAACGGCTGCACTTCTGCCCCGGCATCACGCGCAGGCGCGAGCGGCCCAAACGCACTTCGGGAACTGCCAAGCCCTCAATCGTGCGGGTGCACATGGGGCAATGAACTCTGGCCTTTAGCCCTTCCAATACAGCTGCCATGACGACCTCCACCTCCCTCGGTAATTTTTTATAGGTAAAATCGCGTCTTGCAACAGCGCCCCAATGTTCCAACTGGCCCATTGGACGCCGAAAGCACACCAAAAGTTTCAGCCCCCGGAGGGCTTCCCGAAAATTAATTTCTGTGGGTAGAACCCGGGGAATCAACAGCAGGGCATAGTGCTTACTGCCACTTCTGAAGAAGAAGTACTATACGCCCTGCGGCGGCAGAATGCAAGCCCCCCGGGGTCCGCCGTGCGAGAATGGGACTGACATGAACAATCCATTGACGTTGTTGACCGACGAGGAACTACTACTGCGCCAGTCGGTGCGGGAATGGGCCGAAAGCCGCCTCCGGCCCCTGGTCCGCGAGATGGACGAAAGCGCCCACTTCGATGGGGGCTTGTTGCAGGAGTTTTTCCGCCTGGGATGGATGGCCATCCAGGCCCCGGAGCAGTTTGGCGGCAGCGCGGGGACGTTCTTTGATGCCGTCCTGGTGGTCGAGGAACTGTCGCGGGTGGATGCATCGGCGGGGGTGATTGTCGATGTGCAAAACACCCTGGTCAATAACGCCATGTTGCGCTGGGCCACTCCGGACCAGCAGCAAAGATATCTGCCCAAACTGGCCACGGAGTGGCTGGGCGCTTACGCTTTGTCGGAGCCGGGAGCGGGCAGCGACGCCTTTTCCATGCAGACCCGGGCGGACAAATGCGACGGCGGATGGCGGCTGAACGGGCGCAAGCTGTGGATCACCAACGCCATGGAAGCGAGCTTTTTCATCCTCTTTGCCAACGCCGATCCGGCGGCCGGCTACCGCGGCATTACCGGCTTTCTGATCGAGCGCGACTTCGCCGGCTTTACCGTGGGCAAGAAGGAAGACAAGCTGGGCATCCGCGCCTCCAGCACCTGTGAGCTGATCCTTGAGGATTGCGTCATCCCCGCCGCCAACGTGCTGGGCGAAGTCGGCAAGGGCTACAAGCTCGCCATCGAAACCCTCAACGAAGGCCGCATCGGCATCGCCGCCCAGATGCTGGGCCTGGCCCAGGGAGCGCTGGAGTACGCCACCAGCTATGCCCTGCAACGCAAGCAGTTTGGCAAGCCCATCGGCGAGTTCCAGGGAGTGCAGTTCCAGTTGGCGCAGATGCACACCGAAGTCGAAGCCACCCGCCTGTTGGTGTACAACGCGGCCCGTCTCAAGGACGCCGGCAAGGATTTCATCAAGGAAGCCGCCATGGCCAAGTACTATGCCGCGCAGACGGCCGAGCATGTGGCCTCGCTGGCGGTGGAGATCTACGGCGGCAACGGCTTCGTCAAGGACTATCCGGTGGAAAAGTATTATCGCGACGCCAAGATCGGCAAGATCTACGAAGGCACCTCCAATCTGCAGCTACAGACCATTGCCAAGTTGGTGCTGAAGTAGTCCATGGCTGCCCCTGGCGCCACTACTGGGCCAGAGGAGATCCTGGCCCACCGGGCGGACAGGCTTTATGGCGCCGGCTTGGCGGCCCTGCTGCTGCTGCTCACCGCAGCGAGTTGGCACCGCTGGGCCAACATCGTGGTGGACGCCGGGTTGGCCATGAACCAGCCCCTGCGCCTGCTGCATGGCGAACGCCTGTACAGTGGCGTGTACCAGCTCTACGGCCCGCTGCCTCCCTATATCTGTGCCTGGCTGTACAAGCTCTTCGGCGTCAGCCTGAACACGCTCTACGCCACCGGCTTCACCTGCGCGGCGCTCGCCCTGGCGCTCTATTACTGGCTGGCGCGCCGCCTTCTGGCGCCCACGGCGGCGGCGCTGGCGAGCCTGCTCTTCCTCGGTCTGTGCGAGTTCAAGCTCTCCGGCAACTACATCTTTCCCTACACCTACGCCGCCGACTTCGCCTTCCTCCTCAACCTCGCCGGACTCGCCTGCCTGGCCCAATTTTTGCATTCCCGGCGACGGTGGTGGATGCTGGCCGCCGGCATCGCCGCGGGCCTGGCACTGGCCTGCAAAATCGAGATCGGTGGCGCATTGGCTGTGGCCGCCGGCACCGTGCTGCTGCTGCAGCCTCGGCGCGGTCGTGTGCGCCCCTGGTTCGCCGATTTGGCGGTGCTGGTGCTTCCCGCGCTGGCCATCCTCGTCGCCGCCTATGCCTGGGCGTTACAGTACGCCAGTGGAAAGCAGGTGGTGCTCGATAGCTATCTGCTGCTCTACAACCTCCCCGAACCGCTACGCTTCTACAATCGCTGGCGCGCCGGTCTTGACCATCCCCTCGGCTCCCTCCTCGATATGGCGCTCGCGGTAGGGGTCTGTGCGCTGATCGCGCTGCTGTTCCTGCTGGTGACGAAGCCTCGTCGCACTCGCCCCCTGCTGATGGGCGTTGCGGCCTGTCTCGCCCTGTTGGCGGCCGGCGCGTTGCTGCACCGCCACCCGTGGCAGAGCCCGCTGCGCGCCAGTCCCCTGCTGGTGATCCTGCTGCCGCTCTGGCTATGGCGGCGCGCCAGACCGCTGCAGCCGCGCCATTGGCTGCTGATGGCTCTGTGTGTAAACGGCCTGATTTCCATGGGCCGGGTCATCCTGCGGGTGCCCAGCGGCGGGGTAGCCGGCTCCTTCGTCATCCCCGTGGTGCTGCTGCTGTGGGTGTGGGTGATGGTCGAGCTTCTGCCCCCGCTGGCGCCGCGGCCGCCACGCATGTTGCAACTGGTGCAGGCTGTGCTGGCGCTGGCGGCCGTGGTCACCGTGGCGGGCATCGGGATGCGCTATCGCCGTATGAACGTGGTGCCGTTGACCACCGCACGCGGCGCCGTGGATCTGCCTCCACAGCAAGCCGCGGCCTTTCAGACGGCTCTGCAGTTCATCGCCGCCCACACCCGCCCCGACGAACCCATTCTGGCCCTGCCCGCCGGCAGCGCCCTCAATTTCTTCACCGATCGCCCCGACCCGCTGCGCTGGGACGTGCTCATTCCCGGCTACCTCACCCCCGCCGACGAGCGCGACGCCATCGCCCGCCTGCAGGCGACCCACACCCGCTACATCTTCCTCATGAACCGCCCCACCGATGAGAACGGCGCCACCGCCTTCGGCCGCGACTACTACCCCACCCTGGGCGGCTGGATACAGCAGCACTATCGTCTTCTGCAAGTCATTGGCCCCTACCCTCCCGGCAGCGACCCCGCCATCGGCCCCGGCCCGTTCTTCATCAAGATCTACGACGCCCCCTGATGCCGTTCCCGCACGTCGTGATTGCGGACCCGCTCTTCTTCGAGCGCCAGCACATCGGCGATGCGCACCACCCCGATCGGCTGCGGCGGTGTCTCGGTGTTCATGATCAGGGCATAGTCGGCCTTCTTTTCCAGCAGCCGATGGGCCACGGCGGCGACGCTCTCGCCCGCGTGTGCCTCAACGTAGGGCTGGGTTTCCAGAAGGCTGGCGATATTGCTCTCCCCGCCCACCTCCAGCACCGGCTGCATGATGTCACCCACCTCCGTCGTCCACAGTTGGAACTGCGGCGCAACATAGTCCTGGCTCACCATCAGGCCCCGCCGGGCCAACTTGCCGGTCATCATGGAATCGGCGCTGAGCAGCCGCATCAGCCCGTCGGCCACCATCACGCACACCAGCAGCGGCAACAGCACATGGGTGTTGCCGCTCAGCTCGGTCAAAAAAACTATGGCGGTGAAGGGGGCGCGCGCGATGCTGCCGAACACCGCCGCCATCGCCGCCAACGCATAGAAGGCCGGGCTGCTGATCCCCGCCGCCGGCAGCCAATGCCGCAGCAGATCGCCGAATGCCGCCCCCACCTCCCACCGCCGGCGCCCACACCGCTACCGGATGCAGCGGCAGCTTGTCGAATTGCCCATCGAGCCAGAACAGCGCCTCTGTCATCCCCCAACCCACCAGCCCACAGATCAACCCCAGCACGCCGAACCACCAAAGTTCATGCATGGACTGCAACACGAAGTGGGGCATGGGGAACATCGGCGCGCGCCCGCGATAGTGCAACGCAATCGCGTCCGCCATGGCCGACGCCAGCGCCACTGGCAAAAACGATCGCGCCCGAAACTCGAACAAAATCAGCTCCACCGCGACAAACAGGCCCGCCAGCGGCGCCATGAAGGTGGCCGCCATGCCTCCCCCCGCGCCCGCCGCCAAAAGCACACGCCGGTCATAGGCGGAAAGGCCAAGGCGCTGGCCAAACAGCGATCCCACGGCCGCGCCGGTCTGAATGATGGGGCCTTCCGCCCCAAACGGCCCGCCGGTACCAATGGCCAGGGCGGTGGCCAGCGGCTTGAGAAACGCCACCCGCCCGCGGACGATGCTCTTGTCCATCAGCACCGCCTGCATGGCTTCCGGAATGCCGTGGCCTTTCAGAGTCGGTTCCCAGAAGTGAATCATCAACCCGACCAAAACGCCGCCAATGACAGGGATCACGATCACCCAGGCGCCGAGGTGGTTACCCTCCGGCGTCCACTGGGCCAGGCTCCACTGGCCATGGAAGAAGAACCCGGTCAGCAGGTAGATGAGCCGCAGCAAGCCCAGAGCAATGTAGCCGGAGGCCAACCCCACCACCACCGCGTAACCGCTGATCAGGATGCTATGCGGGCTGAGCGCCTCTCCGAAGTGCCGCGTCAGTTCGAGGCGCGGCCAGAAGCGGCGGCGGCGGGGCGGCGGCATGTCCTTTGTGATGCGTGTACGTCGTACAATTTGGAACATGCCGGAGTTCGACCGCCCACGCTACATCGCCATCGAAGGCCCCGTCCGCGTGGGCAAATCGAGTCTGGCCCGCATAGTGGCCGAAAAGTTCAATGCGCGGCTCATCCACGAGCCCGAGGACAATCCTCATCTGGCCGATTTTTACGCCGGCGTGCCCGGAGCGGCTTTCCGCGCCCAGATGCACTTCCTGGTGCAGCGCTATGTGCAGCTTTCGCCCTTGGGCGCGGAACGTCCCTTCACCCCCCTGGTCGCCGACTACATCTTCGAGAAGGACAAGATCTTCGCCTACGTCAACCTCAGCGACGCTGAGCTGGCGGTCTACAACCAGTACTACGAGCTGCTGCGGCCGCAGATCGCCGTTCCCGACCTGGTGATCTATCTCCAGGCGACGCCCGCGGTTCTACGTCAGCGCCTGCAGCGCAAGAATATTGAACGTGAGCAAAAGGTCTCCGACGAATATCTGGCGGAGGTGGTGAAGGCCTACGATCACTTCTTCTTCCGCTACAGCCAGAGCGACTTGCTGGTGATCAACACCTCTGACATTGACTTCGTGGAACAGGACCGTGACCTCCAGGAGCTGCTCCAGCGCCTCGAAGAACCCATCGCCGGCACCCAATACTACCTACCCCTCTCCGAGTAGCTGCTGACCCCTGAATCCTGATTCCTGTTCCCTTGTCTGTATATACTGAGAGAGAGGACAGGCGCCCGGAATCCGACTCCCGCCTGTGGAGCGGATATCCAGCAACAGGGCATGGCGTTGACCCGCCCCTCACCCTCACGCCCAAACCCAAATTGAAGGAGACTTGATCCCGCTGCGCGGGACAGGCACCCCGATATGAGCCTTTATCCCTCCGAATCCGCCGCCGCCGGCCTGAAGTTTACCGTCGCCTCCAGTCAGGCGAAGAAGCAGCGCGGCGAAAAGATCACCTGCCTCACCGCCTACGACTATCCCTTCGCACGCCTGCTGGATGAGGCCGGCATTGACATCCTGCTGGTGGGTGACTCCTGGGCCATGACCAGTGCAGGCATGGACGACACGCTGGCGGTAACCTTGGACGAGATGCTGGTGGCCACCCGCTCCGTGCGCCGCGGCGTGCGCCGCGCCCTGGTGGTAGCCGACATGCCCTACGGCTCCTATCACCTCAACCGTCGCCAGGCGGTCGCCAACTCCTTGCGCATGATCAAGGAAGGTGGAGCGGCGGCTGTGAAGCTGGAAGGCGGCGCGGTGCGCGCCGATATCGTCCGCGCCATTGTGGATGCCGAGATTCCGGTGATGGGCCACATCGGGCTGACGCCGCAATCGGTGAACCGGCAGAGCGGCTATCGGGTACAAGGCACCACGCCCGAAGGCGCCGATCAGATCTTGCGCGACGCCGAGGCGATTGCCGCCGCCGGGGCGTTCTCACTGGTGCTCGAAGGCATACCGCGCGAGCTGGCGCAGCGCATTACGCAGTCGTCGCCCATCCCCACCATTGGCATCGGCGCCGGGCCCGACTGCGATGGCCAGGTGCTGGTGCTGCATGACCTGCTGGGACTGAGCTTCCGCCCCCGGCCCAAATTCGTCCGCCCCTTCGCCGACCTGGCGCCGGTGGTGCGCGCCGCGGCCGAGAGTTATCGCCACGCGGTCGAAGGCCATCAGTTCCCTGCCGACGCCGAAAGCTACCACACACCCGCCGCCGCCCAGGCGCTGCGCTCGTGAGGATCATCCAGGACCCGCTGGAGTTTCAGGCCGCCTGCGCCGCTTCGCCGGAGCTGGGGCTGGTCCCCACCATGGGAGCGCTCCACGCCGGCCACATGGCGCTGGTCGCCGCCTCCAGGCAGCGTGATGCCGCCACCGCGGTGAGCATCTTCGTCAACCCCACCCAATTCGGCCCCCAGGAGGACTTCGCGCGCTACCCCCGCACCCTGGAAAAAGACATCGCGCTGCTCCGTGAGGCGGGCGTGGATCTCGTCTTCGCCCCCGCGGCCGCGGCCATGTACCCGGACGGCGCAGCCGGCTTCGTCACGGTGGAGGGGTTGAGCGACCGCCTCTGCGGCGCCAGCCGCCCCGGACATTTTCGCGGCGTGGCGACCGTGGTGCTCAAGCTGTTCGAGTTGGCGCGCCCGCGCCGCGCCTACTTCGGCCAAAAAGATGCCGCCCAGTGCGCCGTCCTGCGCCGCATGGTGCGCGACTTTTTCCTGCCCATCGAGATGGTGGTGTGCCCCATTGTGCGCGAATCTGACGGCGTAGCCATGAGTTCACGCAATCTATTGCTCTCGCCGGAGGAGCGCCAGGCGGCGCGCGCCCTCTCCCGCGGTCTCCGCCGCCTCGGTGATGCCTATGCCGCCGGCGAACGCGACACCGCGGCCCTGCTCGCCCTGGGCCGCGCCGAAATCGCCGCCGAACCCGGCCTGCGCCTCGACTACTTCAGCGCCGTGGATGGCGGCAGCCTGCTGCCTGTCCCCACCGCCCTCCCCAACGCCCTCTTCGCCGTCGCCGCCTTCGCCGGCCAGACCCGCCTGATTGACAACGCCCAGCTCGACTCCGGCGGCAACTTCCAGATGTAGTTCAATTTTCCGGAGGCGCCGCGAACGGCAGCGTGGCGGCACGCATCAGGAAGAGCGGTTTGAGCAGAGTTGAGTTGGTTTGCTGGGCGCGTTGCAGGGCCAGACTGGGGGAAATCTCGGCGGCGAAACCAAAGACCTCAACCAGATCGCCGTTAGTGGGAAAGCCCAGGAACTGATCGTAGAACTTGCTCATGTCAGCCGGGCCGATGTCCCGTGACTGCTCCTGAAGCGCATCCGCCTGACGCTCGGACTCATCCAGACAGCGGGTGATCAGCACCACTGCCTGCTGGTGCTCACCCAAATCGGCGTCCATGCGTTGCGCCAACTTGGCAAGCTGCAACAGGTTCTGGGTCAGACGTTGGGAGTTCAGCAGATTCAGCCCATCGGCGGCGGCAATGGCGGCGGGCTGGGGATTCTTCGCTGCCAGCACCACGGCGGTGTTCACCAGCGCGCGGAAGCGGGCATCTTCATCGGGAGTACGCTCGGCTTCGGCCAGGGTAGTGGCAGGATCGGCGTTGGCCTGATGCTCCGGCGCCAGCATCTGGTGGAAGCTTTCGCCGCCGTACTGTGGCGGGGCGGCGAACTGGGAATATTCCAGGTTGAGGCGGCTGCTGTCGTCGGGATCTATTTTGCCGATCAGAAGCAGCAGTATTTTGCCATCCGCGCGGCTCTCGCGGTCCAATTCCGCTCGCGCGCCCACCGACGGCGAGGCCGGCACGGCCGCCGCCAGCGCATGCAGGTCGGCGATGGCGGCCGCTTCGATCAAAGGGTCGAGCTGCGGAAACTTTTCATGCACCTTTCCCAGCAGAAAGGTGGCGATATGAACCCCCCGTGTGGACGTTTCCTTGCCCGCGTCGGCGATGGCCTCGCGCATCCAGGCAAGCTGATCGGCTTCCGGCATCTTCAGCATCTCGCTGGCCACCTCGACGCCGAGGTAGGGATACCCGCCTCCCGCCGCCAGGCACTCACGCGAAAGCGCCACCACGTCGCGCACCGGGGGATGCGGGCCGGCAGGCTTGGGCGAGGGGTGGGCAAGGCTATAGGCGGGAATGCCGGGCCCGGTGGGCAGGTCAACGCCCATGGCCCAAGGCGCGGGGTCATCCGAGTCCGGGTTGGCTGCGGCAATGACCAGGTTGTTGTAGGTCTGGGCGCAGGGCACGTCCATGCGCCGGGCGAGGCTGTGAGCGAGGTCGAAATTTCCGGGCGTCTCCAGAAGCTCGACAACAGCTTCGCTCTCCACAAAGGCCTTCATGAAATGCCTCAACCGGTAGGCAGGATCGGAAGTGTCTCCGGGCAGGGAAAGCCCCAGAGCCTGCTCGAAGGCTTGCTGCAAGACTTTGGCGGCGGCACGGGGATGGTGAACGTCCATCTGCTCGCCGATATTGAGCAGGTACTGCGGCTGCACATCCTCCGGCACATCGGCGACGGCCGCCACCGCTGACTGCAGAATCTCGAGATTGGGGTCCGGCGGGGGCGGCCCCGGAGCGGGCGCGGGCGCCACGGCAGGGGCCACGGGCTTGGGTTCTGCGGGCGAGGCGGCGGCAGGCTTCTTTGCCGCCTGGGTGGCAGCCTGCTGCCGCGCTGGAGATGGAACCGGTGCAGGCACCGACATAATCGGCGGAGCTGGCACGCCGGCAGGCAGCGATGGCGGGGCCGCGGCGAAAGGTACATCACCGAGCAAAGCCGCATAGGCGGCGGCCCTACGGCTCCACGCCACCGTGGCCATCACGCCCAACCGGGGAAGGCGGGGGCTGGTGGTGGTTTCATCGCCTGCCACCAGCCATTGAGTTGCCCGTGGTCCGCTGACCGCCACGACGCCACGCACCACCGCCACGCGTGAGCCCTGGGCGGTGGCATCCACTGCGAAGATGGTCCCCTTCACCGCCACCTGGCAGTCCGGGGTGGCCACATAGAGGTGGTGCAGCCAACCTTGGTGGGCGGCTTCGACCACAACCTGGCCCGTTGCCAGGGTGGCGGTGGTGGAGAAAAGGCTGTGGCTAAAGCGCAGCGCCGAACCGGCGCCGAGCTCTACTTGGCTGCCATCGGGGAGCTGAAGCACCGCGTCGGCGGCGGGGCCGGTGCGCAAGGTTTGGCGGAATGCAACCGCCGCTCCTGGAACGATGCTCTGGCCTGCCGCGGTAAGCCCACCGCGCAGGCTAAGCAGCCGGGCCTCCGGCCTGGCGGTGAGGGGTAGACGCACCAGCAGGGCGAGGGCCAGGAGGGCAACCGCGGCGGCCAGCCACCCGCGGCGCAGGCGGTGACGGACACGGCCGGGTTCATTCCACCCAGCGTGGACGCAGGCGGGAGGCGCGGTCTCCAGCCGCATCCGCACCCGCGCCAGCACGGCGGCGGTGCGGTCAGGCGGAGCCTCCTGGGCGCGCAGGGCGGAGCAGGCGCGGGCGAGTTCGTGTTTCATAATCCACCTCGAAACGATCGCAATTCGCGCTGCAGTTGCCGGCGGGCGCGGTGCAGAAGCACCGCTACGTGAACCGGAGTCAGCCCCAGTAAGCCGGCGATTTGGCTATTACTCATGCCCTCGATGTGGCGCAAGGTAAATACCTCGGCCGTGCGCGGCGCCAGTCGCGCCAGGGCGGCGCGCAGCGCTTCCGCCAAATCACCGCCGTCCCCCCCTGGGGCGGCGGGTTCGGGCCCCGCCTCGATCGGAACCCAGGCGGCTGCCACGCGGCCGCGCAGGCAATCGAGGGCGGCATGAACCGCTGCGCGGTGGAGATAGGCCGCGGGATCGGCAAGCACCGGGGCATCCGGCGGCCGGCGCAGCAGGCGGAGAAAGATGACCTGGAGAATGTCCTCGGCGTCAGCGGAGGATCGCGTAATTCTGTAGGCGACAGCGAACACCGTGCGCGCGTGCCGATGAAACAGTTCTTCCCAGTCGGCCGTTACGCCGGTAATTGAGGGATCGCTCACTGCCGCCACACTAACCCAGACGGAGACCAGGCGCGATTATTACAGGCGAAGGCCTGGTTGCGTTAACTTCGCCCCAGCCCGGCAGCCGGCTGCCACGCTCACTTACAGGCGTGCAGGTCGTACCAGGAGGCGGCGCCCAGGGCGCCGGGCCACCAGCGCCGGGCACGCATCGTGGCGGCAGCGCGGCTGCATGCCCGGCCGGCGGTCGCCCAG
>DATBPS010000220.1:0-11751 GCA_036561225.1 Terriglobales bacterium | reverse complement strand
TCCTTGGGGCTGCTGGTCATGAATGCCAGCGCATAAAAGGCGCCGCGCAGGCCCACCGGCGGATGCTTGTATTCGCCGCCGTCGTAATCGGGGCTGTCTTTGATGGAATCCGTCACCATGCGGCGGAAGTAGCGGTTGCGGCCGGCGATCTGCACCGGCAGGCTGGCGAGAGGCATGGCGGCATCCATGAAGGACGGGTACATCTCCGGCCACATCCAACTGTGCATGCCGCCCATCGAGGTGCCCATCACCAGCCGCAGATGGTTCACCCCCAGGTGCCGGGTGAGCAGGTCATACTGGGCGTGGATCATGTCGTGGTAACCGTAATGGGGAAAATGCGCGTGCAGCCCGTCGCTCGGTTTGCTCGATTTCCCGTGGCCAATGTTGTCGGGAAGAATAATGTAGTAACGGCTGATGTCGAGCGGCTCGCCGGGGCCGAACAGCGGGCCGGCGAAGTTCGGGTTCAGAAACTGATGGCCGGTGCCGCCGGTGCCGTGCAGGATGAGCACGGCATTGTCGGCCGCGCCTTGGGCATTCTTATGCAGCTTGCCGAGCGTGGTGTAGTGGAGGCGCAACTGCGGCAGCACTTCGCCGTCGGTGAAATGAAAGTTGGCGACGGTGAAGTCGCCTTCGGTGGTGGGCCAGGCGGGGCTCGCCGGCTGCTGCGCCGCCAGAGCAGCGGCGAGCAAGGCGGTTCCCAGAAGCAGGTGGCACGGCCACCTCTTGCTGGAGCCGCCCTTCCTTCGGAAGGGCTGTGGCCGGGCGTAGCTCGCCGGCATCGGACGACCGCACTGGCTCATAGCGTCTCCAAGTTGTCGCGTTTGGATTTTCTTCATGAGCGCGAGTGTACCAGCCATGTCGCTGTTTGAAACCCCATTGCCGGCCTCATCGGCCGCGCCGCCGCTGGCCGACCGCATGCGGCCCCACTCGCTCGACGAGATCGTCGGTCAGCAGCATCTGCTCGGGCCGGGCAAGCCGCTGCGGGTGCAGATCGAGCGCGACCAGTTGGGCTCGATCCTGCTCTGGGGCCCGCCGGGCGTGGGCAAGACCACGCTGGCGCGGGTGATCGCCCAGCAGACGCGCCGCCGGTTCGTGCCCTTCAGCGCGGTCACCAGCGGCATCAAGGAGATCCGCGACGTCATGGCCGCCGCCGAACGGGCGCAGGCCGCGGGCCAGCGCACCATCCTGTTCGTGGACGAGATCCACCGCTTCAACCGCGCCCAGCAGGACGCCTTCCTGCCCTACGTCGAAAGCGGCGCGATTACCCTCATCGGCGCCACCACCGAAAACCCCAGCTTCGAGGTCAACTCGGCGCTGCTGTCACGCGCGCGGGTGCATGTGCTGGAGGCGCTGAGCGACGACGACATCCTCGCCCTGTTGCGCCGAGCCCTCGCGGACCGCCAACGCGGCATCCACGCCGCAGCCGGGGAAACCGTCCTACGCCGCGTCGCCGCCTTCGCCAACGGCGATGCCCGGGTGGCGCTCAACCTGCTCGAAGCCGCCGCGCTCGGCGCGCCCGCCGGTCCCGAGGGAGCACCCGTGATCACCCTCCCCGGCCTCGAAGCCACCCTGCAGCACAAGGCGCTGCTCTACGATCGCGCCGGCGAGCAGCACTTCAACCTGATCTCGGCTCTGCACAAATCGCTGCGCAACAGCGATCCCGACGCGGCTCTCTACTGGCTGGCGCGCATGCTCGAAGCCGGCGAAGACCCTCTCTACGTCGCCCGCCGTCTGGTGCGCTTCGCCTCTGAAGATGTAGGCCTCGCCGATCCCCGCGCTCTCGAACAGACGCTCGCCGCGCGGGCCGCGCTCGAAGCCATCGGCCTGCCCGAGGCCGCCCTGGCGCTGGCGCAGGCGTGCGTGTACCTGGCGCTCGCACCCAAGTCGAATGCGCTCTATGCCGCTTACGGCCGCGTGCTGGAAGACGTGCATTCCACTCGCGCCGACCCTGTTCCCCTGCACCTGCGCAATGCTCCCACCGGATTGATGAAGGGCCTCGGCTACGGCCGCGACTACCAGTACGCACCGGACCTCGACGCGGGCGTGGCGGCCATGGAATGCCTGCCGGAGAACCTAAGCGGCCGTAAGTATTACCGCCCCGGGGATGCCGGTTGGGAGAAGCGCATCCGCGAGCGCCTGGCCGAGTTGGAACAGCTCCGACGGCCGCCCAAACCCCCGTCCGAGGGATAGACAAAACCCAACCGCGGTGATATACCGATACTCAGGCGAGGCCTTGTGCGCACGTCCGGCTTCGCCGGGAGGCGGCTGTGGCGATCTCCACGTTCTCGCTTCTGACCTGGCTGCTCATCGGCTGGGCCTTCTTCGCAACCATCTTTGTGCTGCTGCTGATCTACCGCGGGGTGGTCGGCATGGGGCAGGAGGACCAGCTCTTCCTCACCTCCGCCGGCCGCGGCTTCGAAGCCGAATCGGCCGCCGCCACCGCCAGGATCGCCAAACTGCGCCCCTGGCTGTGGAGCAGCGGCCTGGTCGTCGCCGCCTTCACCCTCGGCGCCGCCGCTGTCTTCATCCAGCAGACCATGCAGCGCTGGTAGTTGAGGGGCGCTGGGACCTCGGCGCGGCTGCACCGCGCCGCGCGAGCCTGAACTGCGCCTCGTCGTCCGCGCGGTCATCGCAGGGCGCTCCGGAGGGTGCGCACATGCTGCTTGGGCGTGGGCGGGCGGGGCGATAAGCAGCGCGGCGCTTCGTTCTCGCCGTCTCCGGCTGCGGTCTGGCGCCCAGTGCTGGTCGCGCCTTCCCGGAAATCTGTGGCCAGTGAGTGGTCCGGCTGGAGGCTAGATGCGGGTGTGGGTTTTCTCCAATGGATGGCGGTAACTGATTGATCCGATTGAAGCGGGGATTGGAGACGGGGCTGGGTTGCCGAGGGCCCGGAAGAGGCTTTTCCGGCGGGGCGGGGCGGCCAGGCCGCCTGCCGGCAGAGCTCGCGTTTGAGGGCGGCGGCGGAGGACTCGGGCGTGGGGCCGGGGACGGGATCAGGGTCGGCGGAGGTGAAGGCGTCGGAGGGGAGTTGGGCGGCGGTCTGCTGCCACTGCTGCAGCATGGCGAAGCCTTTGGGATCGAAGGTGAGGTTGAAGAGGGCTTTCCAGTAAGAGAAGCTGCGGGTGGCGAGGAGGCGGGCCTGATTGAGCAGCACCACTCCGTCCATGGTGAGGCGCGCCGACCAGGAGGCGGCGAACCAGAGGCGGAAGTCGTTGCTCTTGCACCAGTGGTAATAGGTGGAGCTGGGGACGCCGGCACCGGCGCAGAGTTCCTGAATGGTTTTTAGGTTGGGGTTGGCGTCGACGAAGTCGAGCAGACGGCGCTGGGCCGGGGTGGGAACGAAGCCGACGGGCTGGGACGCGGACATGGCAGACCTCCAAAATTGATTGGAGGCAGGTGGGGGCGGACGCGAAACGGCAATTTGGTGGCGGCGATGTGACATTGGCTGGCTCGGGGCCCCGCTGGGCTACGCCGTGGGTCGCTTGGCCTATGCCAAGCGACCTGCTTACGCTCGCGCCTCAAGGCCAGACTTGACCTCTTGGGTAGGAATTCATACCATAATTGTGTGAAAGCTGTAGTCAGCGAAAAAGGCCAGGTCACGATCCCCAAGTCTTTGCGGGACCGGCTGGGGCTGCGCCCCGGGACTACGCTGGAGTTTGGGGAACGGGCAGGCGTGCTAGTAGCTCGGAAGCGCGAGGAGAAGGGCTTATCCGCCATCTACGGCATTCTGCCCGCCGGGGACCCGGACGAGATAGTGCGCCAGGCACGGGGAGCGGGTTGGACCCGGCGATCCGACCCGGACAGCCTCGACAAGGCATGACCACCGCGGTTGACAGCTCGCTTCTGCTGGATATCCTGGTCGGACATCCTGGATTCGGCCCGGCTTCCCTGCGCGCCCTGCAGGAGGCTGAGCGTGCGGGCGCGTTGCTTGTCTGCCCGGTGGTATGGTCCGAGGTGCGGGCACAGTTTCCGACGCGCACAGCGATGCTTACGGCCATGGACAACGCCCGCATCCAGTTCGACCCGTTCGATGAGGCCTGCGCGGATTCCGCCGGCGCGCTATGGGCACGCTATCGGCGTGCCGGCGGCACACGCACTCGCCTGCTGCCCGATTTTCTGGTCGGCGCGCACGCCCAACTTCGCGGGGGGCGTCTGCTGACCAGGGATCGCGGCTTTTACCGCCGCTACTTCCCCGGGCTGCAAGTCCTGAGTTAGAGCGTATGGGTCCGGGCGGATAATTCGCCGGCCGGCGCTTCGCCCTCGCCCGCCCCGCGCTCTATGGTCACTTGCAGGGGGCGCTTAGCGGAGGCGGGCAGCGGCGGGGGAGGCTGCGAGCCGGGCGAGGCGGGCGGCTTCGGCCAGGGATAGCCATTGCGGCTGGCTCGAATACTCGACGAAGGGGCCGCGCTTCCCTGCAGAGGAAAAGCTGAAGATCGCTGTGCAATAAGCAGAGTCGTGATATGCCGGCGGCGGCGGCCCGGATGAAAGCGGGATCTCCGCGCCGGCCGTGGTGGTGTAGCACGTTCCGCCCCAAGCCGCATCGAAAAGTGCGGTCCCGTCGTCTGAGGCGGAGATTCCGCCGATCTGCCTGAAGTCGGCGCAGTGGGGCGCTCCGCCCACGCTCACTATGCAGAGGTTCAGAAAATCCGGCTTGCCCGCCTGGTATTCGGTGGAGGCTAAATGCTGTCCGTTAGGGCTTACAACAAAATCGTGGGGACGGTTGCCGGGCGGAATCGCCCGCATGCACGGCACCGCCGATGGAGCATCGCCGGCCGGCAGTGATATGGCGGCCCCTCCGCCGTTATCCTGTGCCCATATCTTCCCGCAGGAGGCCCAAAGCCAGTACGTGTTTCGAGGTTGGGGGAGGGTCCGCATCAACCGGCCTGCGGGCAGCGAGTACAGGCGGGCGGTTGGAGAGTCGTCCTCAAGGGCGAGGTTGGTGTCTGCGACCGCGAACTCCAGTACCCGGGTGGTGTGCGTTACCCGAATTGGCCGGCCTCCGCATTGGAACCACAGGTCGCCGCCGTGCAGATAGGCGAAGCACGGCTGTTTGGCCGGCGTAGTCGCCGGTTTGACCGCGGAGTCGCGCCCCTGCGGCTTACTATTTTCGCGGGCTGCCCCTGGCATTGAAAGGGACAGAACGAATAGGCAGGCTAAAGCGGCGAGGTTTGGCCGTCGGATTTTTTGCCCGGGCGAGCTGGTCAGACCACTCATAAAGTGGATACTCCACACCTGACTTGGGTCGCTCCCTACGGTCGCTCGGCGCCGTGGCTTCGCTCCCCGGCAGCGGGCTCCCGCTCCGCTCAGGGCGCCTCCGAGCTGCCGCGAGAGGGGCTTTGCCTGGTGCGGGCCCCGCTCGGTTCCGCCGAGGGTCGCTTGCGCGCAGCCGGGTGGGGCCCCGGAGGGCCCCGGCGCGGCGGATTATTCGGCGGGCGGCGCTTCGGCTTCGCCGGCTTCGCGCTCGATGGTCACCTGCAGTTGGGCGGTCACGCCCTTGAACAGGTGCACGGGCACGGAGTGGCGGCCGAGGGTCTTGAGGGGATCGGGCAGCTCGATCTTGCGCCGCTCGATCTCATAGCCGCGCTCGGTGAGGGCGTGGACCACGTCCATGGAGGTCACCGAGCCGAAGAGGGCGTCGTGTTCGCCGGCACGGCGCTGGAACACCAGCGCCACCTGCGCCAGTTGTCCGGCCAGCGCCTGGGCGGCTTCGCGGTCACGCGCTTCCTTGCGCGAGGCCGAGGCGCGCATCTGCTCGATGTTGCGCAGGTTGGCCGCGGTGGCGGCGATGGCCTTGCGCTGCGGCAGCAAAAAGTTGCGCCCGAAGCCGTCGGCGACCTTGACCACGTCGCCCTTGCGCCCCAGCTTGGGCATGTCTTCCTTGAGAATGATTTCCATGATTACAACTCCGCCGCGAAGGGCAGCAGGGCGATCTGGCGCGCCTGCTTGATGGCGCGCGTCAGGCGCCGCTGGTGCTGGGTGCAGGTGCCGCTGATGCGGCGGGGCACGATCTTGCCGCGCTCGGCCACGAACTGCTGCAGCATGCGATAGTCCTTGTAGTCAATCTTGTCCACCCGCTCGACGCAGAACTTGCAGACCTTGCGCCGGCGGAGGAAGGGCTTCTTGGGGCCGCCGGAGGAGCCGCGCGAGGCGGATCCGCCCGAGCCGGGGGTGCGCTTGCCATCATTCATAATGCATTCTCCTTAATCTCGTTTAGACCGCGGCCGGCGGCTCGGCGTGTTCGCCCGCGACGCTCTCCGGCGCCGAGGGGGCGGCGGGGGCGGGACGCCGCGCCAGCCGCGCTTCGCGGTGGCGGCGGTTCTTCTCCACCCGCTTCTCCAGCTCGTCGGTGCGCACCGCCAGGAACTTGATCACCGGCTCGCTGATGCGCAGCCGGCGCTGCAGTTCGCCGATCGGCTCCGGCCCCTGCGTCTCCAGATCGAAGAGCACGTAGTTGCCTTCGCGGAAGCCGCGCACGCGGTAGGCGAGGCGCCGCCGGCCCAGCCGCTCGGTTTTGCGCAGCGTCGCTCCACTGCCGGTGGCCGCCGTCTCCAGTCCGGTCACCAGCTTGTCGGCCT
This sequence comes from Terriglobales bacterium, assembly GCA_036561225.1. Taxonomy (GTDB): domain Bacteria; phylum Acidobacteriota; class Terriglobia; order Terriglobales; family SCQP01; genus SCQP01. Next base: position 5,179 of record DATBPS010000220.1, on the reverse strand, counting down.
CGTCGTCCACCAGGTCGGGCCGCACGATAAATACCAGTTCGTAAGTACGATTCATCAACGTCTCCTCACTGCTTCTCTTCGTTCTCTTCGGGGGCCGCTTCGGCGCGGCGATGGTCGTTGTAGTGGGCCATCGCTTTGGCCATGCCCTCCCGCAAAATCATCTCCACCGCGTCGGCGGCACCCGCCGCCGTCTCCACCGCCAGCTCCAGTTGCGGCCGGCTCCAGCGCCCGAGCACAAACTGCGCCCGGTCCAACACCGCGTGCGGCGGCCCAATGCCCAGCCGCAAACGGGCAAACTCCGAGGTGCCCAGACTCGCCACGATCGAGCGCAGCCCGTTGTGGCTGCCCGCCGATCCCCGCTCCCGCAGCCGCATCCGGCCCAGCGGCAGGTCCAGCTCGTCACACACCACCAGCCATCCCGCCAGCGCCTGCTTCCGCAGCAGTTGCGCGATGGCGGCGCCGCTGAGGTTCATATACGTCAGCGGCTTGGCCAGCCACACCCCCCGGCCGGCGATCTCTCCCCGCCCGGTCAGCGACTGGCACTCGCGCAGCCGCATCCGGATACCGGCCCGCTGCGCCAACTCCTCCACCACGAGGTAGCCGAAGTTATGCGGCGTAGCCTCGTACTCCGCCCCCGGATTGCCCAGCCCCACGACCAGATACGGATCGCCGGCGCTGGCCTCCGGAGGCATGGCGGCTTACTTCTTCTTCTCCTTCTCGGCGCCCTTCTCGGCGCCCTTCTCCGCTCCCTCTTCCGTCTCGGCCTTGCCCTTCTTGATGACTTCCGGCTCGGCCGGCGTGGCCGCCGCCTCGACCGGCGCCACCTCCACGACTTCCTTCACCGCCACCACGTGGACGATGACGCGGTCGGGATCGGTGAGCAGCTGCCGGTCGCCCTCGAGCTTCAGTTCGGCGGCGCGGATGCTCTGATTGAGGTTCAGCCCCGAGACGTCCACCGTCAGGTGCTCGGGAATGTCGCCCGGCAGACACTCGATCTCCACCTCGCGCAGCACCACTTCCAGGATGCCGCCCTGCAACTTCACCCCCACCGCTTCACCGGTGGTGTGGATCGGCACCCGCACCTTCATGCGCTGATCCAGGGCGATGCGCTTCAGGTCCACGTGCAGCAGGCGGCCCTGCAGCGGTTCGCGCTGCCAGTCCACCAGCATGGCGGCGGTGGTCTCGCCGCCGCTCACCTGCAGCGTGAAGATGGTGTTGTGTCCGGACTCGGAATGCAGAATCTGGCCGATCTGGCGCGGATCCAGCGAGAGGCTGACCGGCTGCTGCCGCGCCCCGTAGAGAGTGGCCGGAATGCGGCCCTCGCGCCGCATCTGCCGCGCCGGGCCCTTGCCGCTGGTGGTCCGCGGCTCGGCCGCGAGTGCAATTGATTTCGCCATGTGCTCTAAGACTCCTTGCTGCCGGAAAGCCCGCTAGACAAACAACAGGCTGACCGAAGTTTCCTCATGAATCGAGCGGATCGCCGCCGCCATCAGCCCGGCGATGCTCAGTACCTGTATCCGCGCCCGCGTCTGCGCCGCCGGGGCCAGCGGAATTGAATTGGTCACCACCACGCGCTCAATGGCGCTGGCTTCGATGCGCTCCACCGCCGGGCCGCTCAACACCGCGTGCGAGGCGCAGGCCAGCACCCGCTTGGCGCCGTTGCGCAAAATCGCGTCGGCCGTCTTCACCAGCGTGCCGGCGGTATCAATGATGTCGTCCAGAATCACCGCGGTGCGGCCGTCCACATCGCCGATGACGTGCATCACCTCGCTCACATCCATGGCCACCCGCCGCTTGTCCACAATGGCCAGCGCGGCGTCCAGCTTCTTGGCGAAAAAGCGCGCCCGCTCCACGCCGCCGGCATCGGGAGACACGATCGTCAGGTCGGGCAGGTCCATGCGCCGGAAGCAGTCCACCAGCACCGGCGAAGCGAAGAGGTGATCCACGGGAATGTTGAAAAACCCCTGAATCTGCGGCGCGTGCAGGTCCATGAGCAGCGCGCGGTGGGCCCCCGCCGTGGTCAGCAGGTCGGCCACCAGCTTGGAGGAGATGGGCACCCGCGGCTTGTCCTTGCGGTCCTGGCGGGCGTAGCCGAAGTAGGGGACCACCGCCGTAATGCGCCGCGCCGAGGCGCGCTTCAACGCGTCAATCATCAGCAGCAGCTCCATGAGATGAATGTCCACCGGATCGCAGGTCGGCTGGATCACGAAGACGTCGGCGCCGCGCACATTCTCCAGAATCTGCACGTAGTTCTCGCCGTCGCTGAAGCGCGTCAGCCGGCACTGGCCGGGCAGAATGCCCAACTGGTCGCAGATCTCATTGGTCAACGCCGGGTTGGCGGTGCCGCTGAATACCTTCAGACGGTCATCGCCGCGCGCTTTGCGCGGGCTGCGCACCGCCGCCAGCGGCGGTTGCGGCTTCTCGACTTTGATCGGACCAGTGGCCATGACTGTCAAACCTTGCAACTGGCTGGGGCGTTAGGATTCGAACCTAAATAACATGCGTCAAAGGCATGTGTCCTGCCATTGGACGACGCCCCAAACACCCCATCCACCCTGCCTTACCACGCCCGCAGACCGCCCTGATACTCCCGCCGCCCCACCAGGCGCGTCAGCCAACTTTGATGGCTTACCGCCAAACGGGCCGCGGCCTCCGCCGCCGGCCCGGCTTGATGAAACAAGCCAAACTGGGCCGCCCCGCTGCCGGTCAAACCGACCCAGACGGCGGGCGTACGACGAAGCTGACGGTGGATGCGCGGAAAGTCCGTGGAAAGGGAGAGGACCCCGCGAAGGAAGTCGTTCTCGATTCCGGCATGGACTTTCGGTCCTCGTGGACCGCGGTTCCGCTCGGGGCGGAACGCCGGCAGCACCTGGTCAACCAGGCTGCAGAACTCAATCAGTGTATCGGAGTCCCCTCCACCGGTCAAGCCGCTGCCAGCCGGTTCGCGATCCCAGCGCGCAAAGGCTTCGGGCGTTGAAACCCCGCCATGACTCTGGGCCCGCGGCATGGCCAGCACACAGTGCCACTTCCCCAGGTCCGGCAGCGCGTACACCTCATCGCCGCGCCCCAGCCCCAACACCGTGCCTCCCAGGAGGAAGTTGGGCACATCCGAGCCCAGTTCCCGCGCCCAGCCCAGTTGCGCGGCCAAAGAGGGGGGCCGCGCCGCCGCCCGCGCCAGCATGCGGATCACCGCCGCGGCGTCGCTCGACCCGCCGCCCAGCCCCGCCCCGGAGGGGATGCGCTTGTGCAGCCGCAACTCAATCCGCCGGCGCAGCTTCAACTGATCCGCCACCAACTCGGCGGCCCGGTAGGCAAGATTGCCGCGACCCTGGGGCACCGCCAGCCCGCTCGCCGCGAGGCCCACCCCGCGGCCGCGCGTCAGCTCACAAATAAGGTCGTCGGCGAGGGCAATGGTCTGAAAAACGGTGCGCAGTTCGTGGAACCCGTCCGGGCGCCGGGAGACGATCTTCAACCCCAGATTGATCTTGGCGCAGGCGCGAGCGCGGAGGCGGGTGGGCGGCATGGAGGCTACACAGAAGCTAGTAGAATCAAGGCATGGACGCAATAGCCACCGTGTCGGCGCGCGAAATTCTGGACTCGCGCGGCAACCCGACGGTTGAAGTTGATCTTTCCCTGCGCTCCGGCGCGCGCGGCCGCGCCGCCGTCCCCAGCGGCGCTTCCACCGGCGAACATGAGGCGGTCGAACTGCGCGACGGCGATGCCCGGCGTTTTCTGGGCAAGGGCGTCCTGCGGGCGGTGGAAAACGTCAAAACCATCATCGCCCCGGCGCTGATCGGGCAGGATGCCGCCGACCAGGCCGGGATCGATCAAAAGCTCATCGCCCTGGACGGCACCCCCAACAAGGGCAAGCTCGGCGCCAACGCCATCCTGGGCGTCTCCATGGCCGCCGCCCGCGCCACCGCCACAGCCCGCGGCTTGCCGCTGTATCGCTCGCTCGGCGGCGACGCCGCCGTTACTTTGCCTGTCCCCATGATGAACATCCTCAATGGCGGCGCCCACGCCGACAACAATGTGGATTTTCAGGAGTTCATGGTGATGCCGCTCGGCGCCGGCAGCTTCCACGAGGCGCTGCGCTGGGGCGTCGAGGTTTTTCACGCCCTTAAGGCGGTGCTGAAGAAGCGCGGCTATATCACCGCCGTCGGCGACGAGGGCGGCTTCGCCCCCAGCGTGAAGAGCAACGACGAGGCCATGGAGGTCGTGCTCGAAGCCATCGCCAAGGCCGGCTACCAGCCCGGCGCGCAGATCGCCATCGCCCTCGATCCCGCCGCCAGCGAATTCTACGACGCCCAGGCGCAGCGCTACGTCTTCAAAAAGTCCGACAAGCGTTCGCTTACCTCCAGCCAGATGGCGGAGTTCTGGGAAAACTGGTCCCGCCAGTACCCCATCGTTTCGCTGGAGGACGGCATGGCCGAGGACGATTGGGCGGGCTGGAAGGAACTGACCGACCGCATCGGCAAGACGGTGCAGTTGGTGGGCGACGATCTGTTTGTCACCAACCCGCAGCGCCTGCAGCGCGGCATTGAGGGCGGCGTGGCCAACGCCATCCTCATCAAGCTCAACCAGATCGGCACGGTCACCGAGACGCTCGCCGCGGTCCGTTTGGGCGCCCAGCACGGCTACGCCAGCATCATCTCCCACCGCTCGGGAGAGACCGAAGACACCTTCATCGCCGACCTCGCGGTGGCCACCAACGCCGGCCAGATCAAGACCGGCTCGGCCAGCCGCACCGACCGGGTCGCCAAATACAACCAGTTGCTGCGCATCGAGGAGGAGCTCGGCCCGCGGGCCCGCTTCCCCGGCCGCCAGGCGCTTTCTTTGATTGGCGCGGGGCCCCGAGTGGCTTCGCCACTCGACCCGCTTGACGCTCGACCGGGCCGGGGCCCCACAAGCCCCAGCCCGGCCGGAGCGACGAGATGACGGCCCGTCCGCCCATCGTCCTGGTCATTCTCGACGGCTGGGGCTACGGTCCCCCGGGCGAAGGCAACGCCATCGCGCGTGCCCGCAAGCCGGTCTATGACCGCCTGCTGCGCCAGTTCCCCAACACCCTCATCCACACCTCCGGCCCTTTCGTCGGACTGCCCCAGGGTCAGATGGGCAACAGCGAGGTCGGTCACCTGAACATCGGCGCCGGCCGCATCGTGCAGATGGACATCACCCG
>DATBPS010000219.1:0-4437 GCA_036561225.1 Terriglobales bacterium | reverse complement strand
GACCTCGGCGGATTCCATCCCTTTAGCGTAATCCCGCATACTGATCCCCATGCAGGAGACCCGGTTCGTCGTGGACATTGACGGGATGGATGTGCCGGCGGTGCTGACCACCCCGGCCCAGCCGCGGGCGGCGCTGCTGCTGGTTCCCGGCTCAATGAACGTGGACGTCGAAGGCAACTTCGCGCCCATGTTCCCCGGCCAGGTGCAGGTCAATACCTGGGTGTACAAACAGTTGGCCGCCCACGGCATCACCGTCCTGCGCTTCTCCAAAACCGGGCCGGGCACCGGCAGTGTCACCCGCGACGAAGCCCGGGTCAAGGAGCATTACGGCGAGTTTCCGCACCGGGTGGCGGCGGCGGACCAGTTTCTCGACGAGTTGCAGCGGCGCGCGCCGGGGTTGCCGCTCGTCGCCGCCGGACACAGCGAAGGCGCGGTGGTGGTGACGCAACTGGCGCGGCGGCGCGATGATCTTGCCGGCCTGGTTCTCCTTTCCGGTCCATCCAAGCCGCTGCTGGCGCTGATGATCTGGCAGCAGTACGAGAGCCAGCAGCGGACCGAAGGCGCGGATGCGGCCCGCACTGCCGAATACCAGCAGGCCCTCGCCTGGGCGCGCGACTACGCGGCGGGCCGGACCATCCCCGAGGACCGTCCGGCGAACCGCTTCGGCCAGATGTTCACGTTTTTCCAGAACCCGCAGGCGGTGCGTTACCTGCGCGGCGTCGAGCAGGTGGACCCGTGCGCCGAGCTGGCGCAGGTGCGCCAGCCGGTCCTCATCGTCCAGGGCGGTCGCGACGAGTCCGTGCATGAACCCAACGCCGCACTCTTGCAGGCGGCGCAGCCCCGCGCCGAGGTGGCGCGCTTCCCCGAGCTGCAGCACTTTTACAAGCAGGTGCCCGCCGGGCTGACGCCCATGGAATCCTTCCAGGTCTCAACCGTTTCCGACCCGGCCGTCGCCCAGGCCGTCGCCGACTGGATTTTTCGCACTGTTCCGGCCTCATAATCGCTCATGCGGTTTGCCGTCTCCCTTTGCCTGGCTCTGGCGTTTGCTCCCCTGCTGGCCCAAGGCCCGGGGCCCGACTACGCCGCCCGGGGCCGGGCGGTGGTGGAGAACATCGCCGCCGGCAAGACCGCGCCGGTCGCCGCCGACTTCGACGCCCAGATGACCGCCTCGCTCCCGCCGGAGCGCCTGACCAGCATCTGGCAGCAGATCTCCGAGCACGTCGGACCCTACCGCGGCATCGCCGGCGTCACCGTGTCGCGTGAAGCCGCGCGGCACGTCGCCGTGGTTGAGTGCAGGTTCGGCGACGCGGTGTGGGAGACGCTGGTCGTCTTCGACCATCAGAACAAAATCGGCGGCCTCTTCTTCCGCCCCAAAGCGGAAGCCGCTGCCGGCCCCGAGTGGTCAGCGCCCGCGTATGCCCAACCGGCCAAGTTCCACGAAACCGCCATCACCGTCAGCGATGGCCAGTGGCAACTTCCCGGCACGCTGACCTTGCCTGACGGCGCAGGTTCATTTCCGGCGGTGGTGCTGGTGCACGGCTCCGGACCCGCGGACCAGGACGAAACCATCGGCCCCAACAAACCCTTCAAGGATCTCGCCTGGGGACTCGCCAGCGAGGGCATCGCCGTGCTCCGCTACGAGAAGCGCACGCAGAAGTACGGCGCGGCCAGCGCGCCCCCCGGTCAACCCCTGACGGTAAACGATGAAACCGTGAACGACGCCCGCGCCGCGGTGGCGCTGGCGGCGCAACAAAAGGAGATTGACCCGCACCACGTCTATCTGTTGGGACACAGCCTGGGCGGCTATCTCGCCCCGCGCATCGCCACCGGGGACACGAAGATAGCCGGCATCATCCTGCTGGCCGGTTCGGCCCGCGGGCTGGCGGATGTGATCGTGGACCAGATGCGCTATCTCGCCACCGTCGCGCCCGGCGAGGGCGGCGTCACTGCGGCCACGGTGGCATCGGTGGAGGCATCCGCGAAGCAGATCCATGACCCCGGATTGAAGCCCACCGACACCATCACGCTGCTGGGCTCGACCATTCCCGGCGCCTATTTCCTCGACCTGCGCGGCTACGACCCCGCCGCCACCGCTGCCCGGCTCACCATACCCATCCTGGTGCTGCAAGGAGGACGCGACTATCAGGTGACGCAGTCCGACTATGCGCTCTGGCAAAAGGCGCTCAACGGCCACGCCAACGCGCATTTTCAGTTCTTCCCCTCGCTCGACCACCTGTTCATGACCGCCCCCGGCGAAGGCTTGGTCACCCCCCGCGACTACCGGCTTGCCGGCCACATTGACCCGCAGGTCTTCACCGCCATCAGCAATTTCGTGAGCCCAAAGTCGTAAAGGGGTCGCGCAGCGAGCGGGCAAGAGCCTACAAAGGGCGACGCCGCGGCGGCGTGCGCAGGTCGGGTTCACTCCCTCCAAGCCGCGCCAGCCGGCGCGCGGCTTCGCGCTCGATCAGCGCCTGTAATGCCGCGCGCAGCAAGTCCGATGTCCTTTCAATACCGGTGTAGCGGCGCGCCGCAGCAACCAACTTCGCGTCCAGGACAACCGTCGTCCGCATTCCGACCTCTCGACTAGGTTCGATGCCGCTTCCACAGCTAGTGTCCGCCGCCGGAGCCGCCCGCCGTCTGCTTCGCCCCCGTCGCCGTCGCCGGAGTCCCGAAGCGCTGATGATAGTTCGGGTACGCCGGCACCTTCGCCACCACCGGCGGATGCTGTTGCAGTTGCTCCATCGCCACCTGCACCGCCTTCTCCAGTTGCGGATCGTGGCCCTGCCGCCAGGCGTAAGGGTCGAGGTCCACGGCGACGTCGGGGTCCACGCCGTGGTTTTCCACATCCCACTGCCCGCGCATGTTGTAGAAGGCCTCGCGCGGCGCGGTGACGGTGCCGCCGTCCATCAGCACCGGATAGCCGCCGATGCCCACCAGCCCGCCCCAGGTGCGGGTGCCGACCAGCGTGCCCACCTTGGCCTGGCGGAACATCCACGGCATGGCGTCGCCGCCCGAACCGGCGAAGGCGTTGATGATCATCACCTTGGGTCCGAAGATGGCGCCCGCCGGCTCCGGCCAGGGCGCGCCCTGGCGGGTGAGGAAGCTGGCGAACTGCGGCCGGTGCAGATGGTCAATGATGTAATCGGCGATATCGCCGCCGCTATTGAAGCGCTCGTCGAGCACCGCCCCCTGCTTGTCGATCTGGGCGAAGTAGTAGCGGTTGAAATTGGTGAAGCCGCCGTTGGCGGTGTCAGGCAGATAGACGTAGGCCAGCTTGCCGCCGCTCAGCTTGTCCACCGTCTGCCGGTTGGCCTCCATCCACTCGCGGTTGCGCAGCGCCGCCTCGCTGGCGATGGGCACCACGGTCACCAGCCGGCTGCCCGCGCCGTCGGGCGAGGAACCGACCCGCAGCTCGGTCTGTGTCCCGGCGGTGTTCTCGAAGGCGGCATAGAGGTTATCGCTGCCCCGCAGCTCGCGCCCGTTGACCGCCAGCAGGTATTCGCCCGCCGCCACGTTCACGCCCGGCTCGGTGAGCGGCGCGCGCAGCGTCGGGTTCCAGTTCTCGCCCTGGTAGACCTTGGCGAACTGATACCGCCCATTGGCCACCCGGTAATCGGCGCCGAGCAGCCCTCCGCCCACCCGCGGCGCCGCCGGCAGCGTGCCGCCGGCGATGAACATGTGGCCGATGGTGATCTCGCCCAGCATGTCGTTGAACAGGTAGTTGAGGTCGTCGCGGCTGGTCAGCCCGGGCAGGTATTGGCTGTAGTACCGCTCGGCGGCGGCCAGGTTGAGGCCGTGCGCGCCGGGATCATAGAGGAAGTCACGCTCAATGCGCCACACCTCGTGGTACATCTGGTTCCATTCGGCGCGCGGGTCCACGCGCACCTCCATCCCCGCCACCGCCAGGTGGTCGGGAGCGCCCTTGGGCGGCGCGGCGGTGGGAACGATGGCCCAGCTGGGCGCGCCTCCGCCCGCCGCGCCCCGGCCGCCGCCCGTGCTGTACAGCAGCGCCTCGCCATTGGCCGACACCCGCCAGTTGTTGGCGTTCTCGACGAAGCGCTCGCGCTTGCGCTGGTTGAGGTCGTACTTCCACAGCGTGGGCCGCAGCTCGCCCGCCGCCGCCGGCCCCGGCGGCAGTTCGTGGACAAAGAACACCCCGGCCGTGGCCGCCTCCAGCCCGTTGTAGGCGGCGGTGGGCAGCGGCAGCGCCACGATGCGCTGGTCCAGATGATCGAAATCAATCCGCACCGGCGCCGGCGGCTCCGGCGCCGCATCGCGCGGGTTGCGGCGCTCCGGCCGCGCCGCCTCCGGCTTCTCGTCGTCGCTGCGCGGCGCCAGCGGCGAGGGCAGGTCGTTGCGCAGCACCAGGCAGTAGACGCTGCGCGTCACCGGATGATCGATCCCGGTCATGTCTATGCCCTTGTCGGCCGGACCGAC
>DATBPS010000218.1:0-6599 GCA_036561225.1 Terriglobales bacterium | reverse complement strand
CTACTCAACCAAGCAGCGCGGCACCGGCCTCGGCCTGGCCATCGCCCAGCGCATCGTCGAAGACCACGGGGGCGCCCTCCGCGCCGAAGACAACCGCCCCCTCGGCTCGCGCTTCATCGTCGAGCTTCCCCTGCCAGCCGAGCCCCTAACCGCTAACCCCTAACCCCCGTCCCCTGTATTCTGTTGCCATGGCCCGCGCCAAGATCCTCGTGGTGGACGACGAACAGGGCATCCGCCACTCGCTCACCGGCGTGCTCAGCGATGAAGGCTACCAGGTGCGCGCGGTGGGCGACGCCGCCGCCTGCCGCCAGGCGCTCGGCGAAGACAACTTTGATCTGGTGCTGCTCGACATCTGGCTGCCGGACCAGGACGGCCTCGAACTGCTGGCGGAGTTGCAGCAGCAGGCGGCCGTGCCCGAGGTGGTGGTGATCAGCGGCCACGGCAGCGTGGAGAGCGCCGTGCGGGCCACCAAGCTGGGGGCGTTCGATTTCCTTGAGAAGCCGCTGACCATTGACAAGACGCTACTCACCGTCCGCCACGCCCTGGACCAGCGCCAACTGCGGCGGGAGAACCGCCACCTGAAGCAGCACTTCGCCGTCGCCGCCGCGCTGATCGGCGAGAGCGTGCCGGTGCGCGCCCTGCGCCAGCAGATCGGCATCATGGCGCCCACCAACGGCCGGGTGCTGATCTACGGCGAGAGCGGGGTGGGGAAAGAACTGGTGGCCCGCGCCCTGCACGCCGAAAGCGAACGCCGCCAGGGGTTATTCGTCGAGCTCAACTGCGCCGCCATCCCCGAGGAATTGATTGAAAGCGAACTCTTCGGCCACGTCGCCGGCGCGCTCCCCGGCGTCCAGGAAGCCAAGGAGGGGACCTTCAGCCGCGCCGACCAGGGCACGCTCTTTCTCGACGAGGTCGGCGACATGAGCCTGAAGACGCAGTCCAAAGTGCTGCGCACCCTCGACGAGGGCCGCTTTCAGGTGCTGGGCGCCAACGCCCAGGCCACCGCCGACGCCCGCATCATCGCCGCCACCAACAAAAACCTGGAAGAGGAGATCGCCAAGGGCAATTTCCGCGAGGATCTCTTCTACCGCCTCAACGTCATTCCCTTCTACGTCCCACCCCTGCGTGAGCGCAAGGAGGATGTTCCGATCCTGGCCCGCCACTTTCTCGCCGACTTCGCCCGCGCCTACGGACGCCAATGCCGCGACTACAGCCCCGAGGCGCTGGCCACCCTGGCCGCCTACAACTGGCCCGGTAACGTCCGCGAGCTGCGCAACCTGGTCGAGCGCATTGCCATCCTCAACCCCACCGCCCGCACCATCGAGGCCCGCCACCTCCCGCCCCTGCTCCGCCGCCCCCGCCGCGCCGCCGAAGCCGACTTCAGCTCGCTGCACGAGGCGCGCAGCGCTTACGAGCGCGAGTTCATTCTCAAAAAACTCGAGGAAAACGCCGGCAACATGACCCGCACCGCCGAAGTCCTCGGCCTCGAACGCAGCCACCTCTACCGCAAAATGAAATCCCTCGGCATGTCCGTCGCCGCCCAGCCCTGAACCTCCCGTCCACCACCGTTCTGTATACCCCACCCCACCATCGCCGCCGCGCCGCCGCTTCAGGGGCTGCAATTCGAATTCAAGCCGCAATGGCGTCTTAATACACCAACCGCGGGGTCGCGCGGTTTGCACTGTGGATCACTCGGCAAAGCCGCGCGGCCCCCGCGCCCATCAAGAGGATTTGCCTGGTTTCCCGGCGAGCCCTCCCTGGAGGCAGGGGCAGCCCGCCCCACCCACCCGTGGGATTGCGGAACGCGCGGTCTGCTCTTAGCGTGAGGCATGCGGAGGTACTCGCATGTCGGTGAGGCGGCTTTTGTGGTTGGCGTTGCCGGGGCTGGTGATGACGCTGGGGGCGCAGGCGCCGCCCAGCATCGCCCAGGGGCTGGGCGCCGCGGGCGCTTACCAGGCGGGCGGCGTGGATACCGTCAACCTGATGAACGGCGGCCTGAACCTCACCATCCCGCTGGGCGGCGGCGCCGGCCAGCGTGGGGCGGTGTCGGCGCAGACCGTGGTGGTGATGAACAGCAAGGGCTTTACGGTCAGCGGCGGACAGTGGACGGGCAGCGCCATCAGTTTTCAGGTGGTCAACCCGCAGCGCATCACGGTGGCGTCGGCGGGCGGCACGCCTCCGTAGTACGTGGCCTCCACTGCCGACGGTTCGACCCACATCCTCGAAGGCGGCGTGCAGGTGAACGGTGTCAGCTACCCCGGTCACTGGGCCATGGACGGCTCCGGCATTCACTACGACTCGAACTCCGACATCGCCACCAGCCGCGACGGCGTGCGCACGTTGGGCGCGAGCGCGGGCGGCACCGGGCTGGAAGACGCGAACGGAAACGAGATCGAGTTGCTCTCCGGCGGCGGCTACACCGATACCTTGGGCCGCACCGGCGGCCAGCCGATGGCCACCGGCGATCTTAAGATGGAACGGTCTCGAAAGTGTCACCTTCCTGCCAGTTGTTCTCGGTATGGCGCCGGGCGCGACGATACCGATCAGATTGGGTGGGATTGTAAGCCTGGCAACCGCTGTGCGAATTCGGTCGCTGAGCCCAGAGAGCATGACTTTTGTCACAATCCCGGGCCATATTCTGTACCCCGCGAATATAACCTTCTCGGCCTCGAACCTGCCCTACGGTGTGCGCTTCAACATCGACCTTCAGGGAACTTTTCCCTCTTGGTTCAGTCAACTGGAATTCGAACTAGGCGGGAGCGCCTTCGAAGATGCCCAGTGGAATCACTTCCTAGGCCAGGTTGTGGGCTTCTGCAAGGCGGGATCATAATGTACCCTTCCGCGTTCGCCCTCTACCTGGCTGCTCTTAACCTCACCGCGGGAGTTGGGGCCGCCGCGATTGCGAGTCTGGCTGCCGCCAGACTTTCCGCCTCGCGATGGAGCGCCGGGAGTGTGGCAAAGGACATTATTGCCGCGCTGGCTGTCATGGTTGCGGCCGTCGCCTTGGCTGTGCTCCTCGCAGCAACCCACTCTGAAGTCCTGGCTCTGGACGCGTGGCACTTCATTGCGCTCGCCGTCGTGGGCGTCGCGCTCCGCCAACTTTGGAGTCGCAGGAGCAGATCGGTCCATGGAAGGTGAGGTTTTTGGCGGATTTCGAAGTCTGCAGCCTTAACGTGCCTTTTCCCGCGTGCAGAGGGCGCGACCCCGGCGTGTTCCCGGCGATCCCCGGCCGACTGAGCGCAAGCGGATCGCTTGGCATCGGTCCAGCGACCCAGGGGTAGCCGAGTGGGGCCCGGCGCCAGTTCATGGGCAGACGGCGACAGCGGCGGGGGCACCTACGCGCACCACGGGAGAGGGGCGGGGCGATGGGAGGCGCGCCGCGGCATTTTTGCGTGGCTCGCCGTATCCGGCTCGGTCACGTACGTCTGTGTACGCTCCCTCGCCGTCTCCGGCTGCGGCCTCGCGCCACTTGCTTCTCGCCCCTTCCCCGGAGTCGCTACCCGGCAGGGGCGCGGTATTCCGAATTTCGTAGGCCTAGCCCTGCGATCTTGCCCCATGTTGCCGGGGCAACTCGGGCCCTGCCGGCACCGGGGCGCTTGATGGTTCCATCGCCGCCATCACCACTGTTGAAGCCTTTTCCCCACCTACGAGCACTTCCCCAGCGGCCGCGCCATCTACCTCACCGACGACCTGGAGGGCCGTTCGGACTGGATCGGCGACAGCGGCGGCGGCACCTACGTGCACCAGCGGTACTATGAACCCTATGGGGCCATCGAAGGCGAGGATCTCGGCAACGGCCTGACCCAGGGCGCGGCGGGCGCAGGCTACACCTACCTCCACTACCGCGACTACACCCCCTGGGGCGCGCCCGCCGACATGGGCCTGGGCAACGGCGTCTACCAAAGCTGGACCCCCGACGCCCGCATGCGCGTGGCCACCGTGGCCGCCTACCTCCCCGGCAGCGACTGGTCCAACTGGTTCCTCGACGTGGACTTTGGCTACAATCCCGACTCCACCATGGCCTCGCTGACCGATGAACTGGGTTCCTGGAACCAGGACCTGCTGTTCAGCTACGACCCGCTCAATCGGCTTTCGAGTTGGAGCAACAAGAACGGCTTCAGTTGTGGCTTCAATCTGGACCGCTTCGGCAACCTCACCGGCGCCGGCGGCAATCCCAGTTGCGGCATGCTGACCGGCAAGCAGATCAACGCCCAGAACCAGATCGCCGGCATGGTGTACGACGCGAGCGGCCAGCCGCTCAGCGACAGCGCCGGAAGCAGCTATAGTTGGAACGTGGAGGGCCTCCTGAGCGGCTTCCAGCAGACGGGCCAGCCCGCCTACGGCTACCTCTACGACGGCCTGGGAAGGCAGGCGGAGAAGCTGGTGAACGGCGTGGTAACGGCGGTGTACCTGCGCGACGCCGAGGGACAACTGGTGAGCGAGATGGATGGCGCCCAATTCACCGACAACATCCTCTCGCCTGGCGATGGCGCCCGCATCGCCTCCGTTGTCGGCCCGGGCGTCAACACCATCTACTACTACCACGCCGACCCGCTGGGCACGCCCCGCGCCATTACCACCGCCGCCGGCGCCAACCTGATGAACTGCGCCCAGCACGCCGGCCAGCCCAACGGCAGCATGCTCACCTACTCCCCCTTCGGCGCCGCGGTCGGCGGCTGCGACCAGTCCGCCCAGCCCTACAACTTCACCGGCAAATACCGCGACGACGAAAGCACCCTCGACGACTTCGGCGCCCGCTACTACCAGAGCAGCCTCGCCCGCTTCCTCAGCCCCGACTGGTCGAGCGACCCTGAACCAGTGCCCTACGCCGAACCCGGCGACCCGCAGAGCCTGAACCTCTATACCTACGCTCGCAACAATCCCTGGGGCGGTCCGGACCCCGATGGGCACTTTGTGGACGGCCCCAACTGTGGCTACCCATGTGAGGTCACCGGGCAGCCCTTCCTCATCCCCGGCCTTAGGACACTCAGTACCGCCGACGCCGGCGCGCGCTCCCTCCTGAATCTCTTCGACTTCGTCAAAACCCAGCGCGCGAAGCTGGGCGGGTTTATTCAGGATCACCCGGCGGCAGCCACAATCGCCGCCATCGGCTTGGCATTCCTGACGCACGACGACGAGGAACCCGGCGCCGCCCGTATTGGCCCTGCCGGCGAAGGTGAAGCCTTCGGTGTGGTCTATCGCGCGCTACGCGCCACTGGCAACGAGAGCATTAGCGTCAGCAGTCGCGCTATCGGGGAACAGGCAGCGGAAGAATTCCTGGGGCCAGGATCAGTGCCCTTCAAGCAGAACTATGGGGATCGTTTAGGGCAGGTCGTCGGCCGCCGAAGCGCTGATGGGCTGAGGCAGGTGCGGGAAGACGCAGGTCATTTCAACTTTGAGAACAAAGCCACAGGTGGAAATCTCCACGTCAAGTTCGGGAGCCGCTAATGGATCGCTTCGGCATCTCCGATCTCGAGAAGTTTGATGGCAAAACGGTGATTATCCGCTCGACGGAAGGCGAGGTAATCAAGGCTAAGGTGACGTTTGTGTCCAAACCATTCCGTGATATCACATTTGACCTGCTTGAAACCAACCAGCCCGAGAGGTACGCTAGCGACGCCAAGAAGACGGCCTACGTGATTCCGTGGGAATACATCAGCGATATTAAGGTGGTACTGGAAGGCACGGAGAACAGGTGACCCAAAGCCCAAAAGCCGAGCCGGGGGAAGTAGAGGGAGTAGCCTTGGCGTGGCAGTCTCGGGACAGAGGAGATGGCACACTGAGGAGGTTGCGGGAGGGCAAAAGGGGACCGATGTTTGCCGAAGCGGGAGTCGGCGAAGCGACGCTCTACGTCTGGGCGAAACAGTATGCCGGATTGGCCACCGGACAGCTACCGACGAGGCGATCCGCCAGATACTGGCGAATCCGAAACGGACTTACCACCTGACGCCAGCAAGCCCTGGGTCAGCGATGTTCCCGCTGCTTGGCGTTCCCCATTTAATGTTATCTGTCGTTTCGCACTACGCGGGGGCCGCGCCGTTGGCACTGTGGGCCAAGTCGGCGCGGAGGGCTGCGAAATTCACGCAGTGGGCAAACGAGCCAGTGTCTCGTTTGCGCCCCCGGCAAGCGAAGAGGCGCGGACCCGACCGGCCGGGGCTCTCGGGGGTCCCCGGCCGGTCGAGCGTCAAGCGGGTCGAGCGGCGAAGCCGCTCGGGGTCCCGCGCCAGTCGATGAGCTAGCCCGCCGCGCCCCTTGGCTGCCAATGCGAGGCTGGGGCCATGGGGACCCCGGCCTCGCATCGTTGGCGGTGCGGGAAAAGCGGGATGGCCGGCGCAGCCGGCCAGGGACCCGCGCCAGAAAATGCCCTCGCGGTTTGCCGGGGGCGGGCCGCCACTGCGTGAGTTTCGCAGCCTTCCGTGTCGACTTGGCCCACAGTGCAAACGGCGCGGCCCCCGCGTTCGGTTAGCATGTTCGCATGCACCTCCGCTTCCGCTCCACGGCGCTGCTCATCGTCCTGTTCTTTTCCGCCGTTGCCCTCGCGCAGAGCACGGCGACCCGGGGTGCGGTCACCCCCTTGCGGCCGCCGGCCATCCCGCTGG
>DATBPS010000217.1:0-6018 GCA_036561225.1 Terriglobales bacterium | reverse complement strand
CAGGCCCTGGCTCTCAGCGGAGATGCTCTCGGTGGCGGTAAGGCGGATCCCGGCGCCGCCGTCGGCGACCACGGTGATGGGGCCGTTGATGTTGTCCACCTTGACCAGGGGCGCGCTGCCCAGGCTGAAGCTGCGCTGGGTGACCTGATCAGGGGCGGTGAAGTCGTAGCCGGTGCGGTGGCGGCGCGGGGTCTGCGCCTGGGCGGAACTGAGGGTGAGGAAAAACGCCGCGGCACAGGCGCCGGCCATCAAGAGTTTCGTTTGCAGGTTGTCGCGGTTCATGGGAGATTCCTAATTCCAGGCCGGCTGAGCCAAGACCCAGGCGGCCCGTTGCCGCACTTCGGGGTTGAAGGCGGTGTCCTTGGAGATGCGCTGCAGCAGCGGGCGTGCCTGCTGGTCGCGGGTTTCGGCGAAGCTGTCCACCAGGGCAATCTGCACCAGCGGCGACTTCTGGTAGGAGAACGACTGCACCAGGCCGCTGCGGATGTCGGGCTGGCCGGCGTGGCTGGTGAGCGCGTCAATCGCCGCCAGGCGGACGTCGGGGCTGGAGTCGTACTTGAGCGAGCGCATCAGCGCGTCCACCACCTCGGGGTCGCTGGCCACCAGCGGGGTGCTGTAGCTCACCCCCTGCAGCCGGTCGCTGGGCGAGGACTGACGCAGCAGCGACAACACCGCCAACTGCTGGGTGGCCTGCACCTGCTGGCGCAACTCGGCCACCTGCTGGCTGGTGATGTCGGCGGGGCGCGAGGTGGCCGCCGCACCGCCGCGCAACCACCAGCCCGCGCCCAGGCCGACGGCCACGAGCAGCACCGCCGCCATGGCCGGCAAGGGGTGCCAGAAGAGCTGCTTCCAGGCGGCCGCCGCGGGTGTGCGCGGCAGAGTGCGCCCCGCGGTGACGGGGGCGGCGATGCCGGCCTGGTAGGCGTCCAGCATCTGGTCAAAGCGCTGACGCTGACGCGGGTCGGGCTCGACCAGAGGCAGGCCGCCGAGACGGTGCCACAACTCGGTCATGCCGGCGCACTCGGCGCAGGCCTGTATGTGGGCCAGCAGCCAGAGCCGGTCGCTGGAACGCTCGGGCGTGTCCAGTTGGCCGCTCCACAGATCGGGCAGCAGGGCGGCCGCGGATTCACATTCGTTGTGGTTGCTCATTGCACACCTCGATGGGCCAAAAACTGGTAGGCATCGCGCAGCTCGCGCATGGCGCGGTGCACGCGCACCTTCACCGTGCCCGGCTCACAGCCCAGCAGGGCGGCGATGTCGTCGTACTTCATCTCCTGATAACGGCTGAGGAGCAGGATTTCGCGCTTCTCCTCCGGCAGACGCGCCATCGCCATCTCCAGCAGGCGCTGCTCCTGTTGGGCCTGGGCGGCGTCGCCGGGGAGCACGGCGGGCGCGTAGGCGTCGTCCCACTCCGACTCGCCACGGCGCTTGTGCAACTGGTCGAGGCGGGCGTTGCGGGCGATGTAGTACATCCAGGTGATGAAACGGCTGCCGCCGCGGTAGGTGGCGCGGTACTTGAGGATGCGCATGAAGACCTCCTGCACCAGGTCTTCGGCGTTGGCGCGCGTGGTGCCCAGGCGGAGGAAGTAGTTCAGCAGGGCACGCTGATGGCGCTCGTAAAGAGTGGAGAGGGCGTGCACTTCGCCATCGCGGACCGCACACATGACGGCGTCATCGTCGCCGTCGGGGCGTGCGGGCAAGCTGGTGGTCCGCTGCATCATCGTTATGGGCGCCACACTGGTCATCGCCTCCCTCTCGTGGACCAATACCGGCGATGTGGCTATAGGTTACAGGCACAGCCTGCCTTGGCCGGGGAACAGGGTATGCTGCCGAGGTGGAGTGGGGACGGCATTTCAGGGACCTGTTTCGCCACGACCAGTGGGGGGTGGGGGTGGTGGAAGCGCCCATCTCGGCGTTTCTGGACGCTGCTTTTGAGCCGCCGGTGAGGTGGCTGACTAGCTTACGGCGGCGGGGATTCTATGCTGATCCGTTTGGCGTGGTGGGGGATGAAGGGCTGGAGATTTTTTGCGAGGCGTGGGACGCGCGGCGCGGGCGTGGACACCTGGTGAAGCTGGGGAAAGATGGGGAGGCGGAGCCGCTGCTGGGGTTTCCCGCCGAGGTGCACCTTTCCTATCCGTTTTTGGTGGAGGAGGAGGGGGAGCTCTACTGCGTTCCGGAGTCGTGCGAGGCGGGGGAAGTTTGCCTGTACCAGCGGCAAGGCAGGCAGTGGGTCTACGCCGCCACCCTGCTGCCGGGGTTTGCGGGCGTGGACGCGACGTTGTTTCGGCACCTCGACCGGTGGTGGATGGCGTGCACCTGCCGCAGCGCCGACCCCAACGCGGAGTTGTTTCTTTTCCATGCCCAGCGGCTGCGGGGACCGTGGATGGCGCATCGGCAGAACCCGGTGAAGCGCGATGTGCGGTCGTCGCGGCCGGCGGGGACGCCGTTTATGTATGAGAACCAGATGTATCGCCCGGCGCAGGACTGCAGCGAGACCTACGGCGGGGCGGTGGTCATCAACCACATTTTGCGGCTGACGCCCTATGAGTTTATCGAGCGGGAGGTGGCGCGCTGGACGCCGCCGCGGGCGTGGAGATTGCGGCGCGGGTGGCACACGCTCTCGTCGGTGGGGAACATCACCCTGGTGGATGGCAAGCGGGTGACGTTTCTGCCGGGGGAGTTTCGGCGGGAGGCGGCGCGCAAATTGCGGCGGGTGCTGGGACGTTGATGAAGGCGCGGTGGTGGACGAGGCAGGCGGAGTTGGCCGCGGGCGCCGAGCGGTGGGACGCGGGGGTGCGGGCGGCGGGCGGGGACAACCCTTACGTGCTGAGCACATTCCTGCGCGCGTGGAGCGAGGCGTTTGCCGACGAGGATAGCCTGCGGATGCTGGTGGTGGAGGGCGGGGACGGTGCCATCGTCGCGGGCTGGCCGCTGGTGCGGCAGCGGCGGCGGCACGCGGGCGTGGGATGTTGGGCGCTGCGGCCGCTGGGGCTGGGGTTCGCCAATCTGAACGAGCCGTTTTACCGAATGCAGGAAGCGGAGTTTGCCCTGGTGGCGGCGGGGGCGCTGGCGGAGCGCGACGATTGGGATTATGTCAGCCTGCCGCTGGCGCGGACGCCGTGGTGGGAGGGGGCCGGATGGCGTTGGCGCACGCGGGCTCAGGGGGGCGCCGCGCGCTTGATCGTGGATCGTCCAGCATTTGCGCACGGGCTGAGTCCGCACATGCAGGCCAATTTGCGGCGCTGCCTGCGGCGGGCGCAGGAGATGGGGGGCGCGCGGCTGGAGCGCGTGGGCGAAGCCGGACAATTGCAGGAGCTGATCGCGTTTCAACTGCGGCACAATGGGCCGCAGCGGTATCCGCCGGAGCGGGAGTGGGGGGCGGCGCCGGAGCGGTGGGCGGAATTTACCGCGACGTTGTTGCGGCGGCTGCACGCCGCCGGACAACTCGATGCCGTGGCGCTGCGGTTGGGGGAGGAGTTGGCGGCGGTGGGTTTCGGGTTTCGCCATGGGCCGGGGTACAAATCCATGCTGACCAGCTTCGATCCGCGTTGCCGTGAGGCCGGGCCGGGACTGCTGCTGTTTCACTGTCTGATGGACTGGTGCCGGGAGCGGGGCGATCCGTGGATCGACATGTACGCCGAGGCTGCGCATCTCGACAAGCGGCGCTGGCAGCCGGAGGTGATACCGCTGCACCACGGGTTCATCTTTGCCGGCAATGCGCGCGGCAGGGCATTGTTCCAGATGGACAGGATGCGGGGATAATCGAACGGTGGATTACGATTCGCCATCGCTGGGGGCGCGCATGCGGCGCTCACTCGGTTACCGCGGCCCCTGGCGCACGCTGCGGGTGGGAGCGGCGCTGGGGGCCTACCGGCTGCGCTACGGCTGGAACGCGCCGCGTCCGCACGCCTTTGACCTCGAGTACGGCACCGACACCGCCTCGCTGGCGGCGGCGTCCACGCTCAAGGGCGATGCGGTCAACGGCAACGGGCACGAGCCGATTGACACGGTGGATTTCCGGCGGCTGATGGGCGACCTGCCAGCGATCGATCTTCGCGGCTTCACCTTTGTGGATTTTGGCGCCGGGCAGGGGCGGGCGGTGCTGCTGGCGGCGGAGTATCCGCTGGCGCGCATTGTCGGGGTGGAGCATGGGCTGGAGCTGGTGCGCTCGGCGGAGGCCAATGTGGCGCGCTACCTCAGCCGCTCCGGCCGGCGGCAGCGGTGCCGCGAGCTAACCATCGATTGGGCCGACGCGGCTACATGGGAGCTGCCGCAGGGGCCGGCGCTGTTTTATTTCTGCGAGCCCTTCCGCGCGCCCATGCTGCAGCGGATGATCGGCAGAATCGCCGTTTCGGTCGAAACCGCGCCGCGGCCGGTGTATGTGCTCTATGTCGGGGCGCAGGGGGCGCTGTGGGACGCCCATCCGGCGTTTCATCTGCTGCGGTCGCGGTATGAGTCGCGGGTGTATGCGGCTGGAACGGCCGCGTCATGAGCGCGGCGGGGGCGGATCTGCGCGGGGCGCTGCGGCGGTACTGGGGGTATGAGGAGTTTCGGCCGCTGCAGGAGCGGATCGTGGGCAGCATTCTGGCCGGGCGCGACGTGTGCGTGATCATGCCCACCGGCGGGGGGAAATCGCTGTGCTACCAGCTGCCGGCGGCGCTGCAACCGGGGAAGACGGCGGTGGTGGTTTCGCCGCTGATCGCGCTCATGCAGGATCAGGCGGCGCAACTGGCGCAGATGGGCATTCCCGCGGCGGTGCTGAACAGCGCCCAGCCCGCCGCTGAGCAGGCGGCGGTGCGGCGCCAGGTGCGCGAGGGGAAGTGCCGGCTGCTGTACATCTCGCCGGAACGGCTGGCGCGCGCCGACACGCTCGACTGGGTGGGAGCGGTGCCGCTGTCGCTGTTCGTGATTGACGAGGTGCACTGCATCTCGGAGTGGGGCCACGAATTCCGTCCCGAGTACCGCCAGTTGGGGGCGCTGCGGCAGCGCTTCCCCGCCGTGCCCATCGCCGCCTTTACCGCCAGCGCCACGCGGCGGGTGCGGCACGACATACTGGAGCAGCTGCAACTGCACGAGCCCGACCGGGTGATCGCCAGCTTCCACCGCGCCAACCTGCGGTATGTGGTGCGCGAGTGCACCGCGGCGCGGCAGCCGGCGCTGCTGCGGCGGGCGCTGCAACATCATCTGCGGGCGCCGGGGAGCGTGATCGTCTACGCCCCCACCATTCAACGGGTGGAGGAGACGGCGGCGCAGCTCACTGCGGCCGGCATCCCCGCGCTGCCGTACCACGGCAAGATGGACAATGACACGCGCCGCCGCCATCAGGAACGGTGGATGGAGGACGAGACGCGGGTGCTGGTGGGCACGCTGGCCTTCGGGCTGGGGATCAACAAGCCGGGGGTGCGGGGGGTGATCCACCTCGCCATGCCCAAATCCATCGAGCAGTACTACCAGGAGGCGGGACGGGCGGGACGCGACGGCGCGCCCGCCGATTGCCTGCTGCTGTGGCAGAAGCGCGACGCCGGCCTGCTGGCGCATTTCGCCGAACAGACCGAGGACGCAGTCGAACGCGAACGCGCCTGGCAGCGGTATCACCAGATCCGCAACTTTGTGAGCACGGCGGTGTGCCGCCACCGGCAGATTTGCACCCACTTCGGGGAGCGATGGTCGAAGCCGACCTGCGAGGCCTGCGATGTGTGCGGATACAAGGCGGAGTATCTCGAGGCCGCCGGCGGTCCGGCGGCGGCGGCGCGGCCGCGGCGCAAGGCGGTGGCCCCGTCCGCCCCGGTGGCCGCAACGGACCAGACAGGGCTGCTGGAGCGGTTGAAGGCGTGGAGGCGGGAGACGGCGCGGGAGATGAAGGTATCGGCATTCATAGTGCTGCACGACACCACCCTGGAGGCGATTTGCCATTGTCCGCCGCAAAGCCTGGCCGAATTGCGGCAGATTACCGGGTTTGGCGACCGAAAGCTGGAACTATATGGGGAAAAGGTGCTGGCGGTCCTGAAGGAGCACGGC
>DATBPS010000216.1:0-8772 GCA_036561225.1 Terriglobales bacterium | reverse complement strand
TCGCTCAGCCCCGTAGCTTCCTGTCCCGGCAGCGCTTCTTCCAGGCCGGCGTAAACCTGACCGCGCAGCCAGGCTCTATCGGCAGTCTCAATGGCGGCTCCGCAGGGGCTGAAATGCAGTGGCAAGGCCCCCGGCCCCAGCCGGCGCCAGTAGTCCACCGCCTCCGCCGCCACCAATTCCACCAGCACCTTGATGGGATGCCATCCCAGTTCCATCTCCACCTGGCCCGCCCACAATCTCCCCTCCGCCGCTCCCGTTGTGGATACTCCACACCTGACTTGGGTCGCTCCCTACGGTCGCTCGGCGCCGTGGCTTCGCTCGCCGGCAGCGGGCGCCAGCTCTGCTCAAGGCGCCTCCGAGCTCCCGCGTTACGTCCTAGCCGACCTCGCCCATGCGGCGGAAATGCTGATAGCGATCCTTGCGCAGGGCATCGGCTGAAAGGCTGGTGAGCTGGTCAAGGTGGCGAGCGAGAGCGTCGCCGAGCAACTGAGCGGCGGCGGCGCCGTCCAGATGCGCTCCGCCACCCGGTTCCGGAACGACTTCATCAATCAGGCCGAGGCGCAGCAGGTCCTGAGCCGTGGGCTTAAGCGCGGCGGCGGCTCGCGCCTTGAGGTTGGCATCGCGCCAGGTAATTGAGGCGCAGCCCTCGGGCGTAATCACCGAGTAGACCGCGTTTTCCATCATCAAAACGCGGTTCCCGACGGCGATGGCCAGCGCCCCGCCACTTCCACCTTCGCCGGTTACCGTGGCGATTACGGGCACGCCCAAGCGTGCCATCTCGCGCAGATTGTACGCAATCGCTTCCGCTTGCCCACGCTCCTCGGCGTCCACGCCGGGATAGGCGCCATTGGTATCCACAAAGGTGAGAATCGGGCGATGGAACTTTTCCGCCAGCTGCATCACCCGCAGGGCTTTCCGGTAGCCTTCCGGCTGTGGCATGCCGAAGTTACGTTTGATCTTTTCCTTGACCTCGCGCCCCTTCTGCTGCCCCACCAGCACCACTTCCCGGCCCCGAAACCTGGCCATGCCGGCCACAATGGCGGCATCGTCGCCAAAGCGGCGATCCCCGTGCAACTCGGCAAACTCGGTGAACAGGAGCGGAACCCAATCCAGAAAGTTGGGCCGTTGCGGATGGCGGGCCAGTTGTACCCTTTGCCAGGCCTCACAATCCACATCCGTTATCTCGACCGGAGCGGCGGCGGGCTGGGGCTGGGGCTGGGGAGAGGATGCTTCCAAGTCAGCCATTAGCCCTCCACCACGCGTACCGAGCCGCGGCCGCAGATTTCTTCCAGGCTCCGGCGGAAGGCAGTGTCGGCGGCAACGCCGGCCTCCACCTCGAGAATTTGCTCAAACTGCCCTGCGGCTGAGTAGGCATGTATGTGTAGCTTAGCCGATCCGCTCGGCGTGGCAAGCGCGGCGGCCAAGCGTGTAAACGCCTCCTCGCTCAACCCGTCCAGCGGAAGTTTGAGTTTCAGTCCCAGCGGCACGGCCACCGGCGCGCCGGCCAGATCGCGCAGGTCCATTACTTGCAGTTTCGACTCCGGGGCCCTCCCCTCCTCGTCGCTGTCCTCCGACAGCACCCGCACCCGCGCCAACACCGGTTGGCTCAAATGCAGCTGGGGTTCGAGGCGCCGGTAGGCTTCGGCGAACATCAGCAGTTCCCGCCGCCCGGTGCAATCCTCCAGCACGGCCGTCGCCCAGGCCTCGCCCTTCTTATTGCGCCGCACCTGCACCTGGGACAGGATGCCGGCCACTTGTACCTCCTCCTGCCGGCCGCGGGATTGCTTGTCCACGCTATCGAGATCGGTCACCCGCAGGTCGTGGCAGCGATCCCGGAACCGGTCCATGGGGTGGCCGGTGACGTAGTAGCCGAGGACCTCCTTTTCGCCCGCCAGGCGGGTGGCTTCGTCCCACTCGGCCACGGCCGGCAAGCGCGGCGGCGGGGCGGAGGCGGCCTCCTCGAAGCTCAAGAACAGGCCATGCTGGCCGCTCTGGCGTGCCTTTTCGCTCCGCTGTGCCGCCTCGAGGGCGCGCTCGGCGGAGGCGGCCAGGGCGGCGCGCGAGCCAAAACCATCGAGCGCTCCGGCCTTGATCAAGCTCTCGAGGACGCGCTTATTGAGCGCCTTGCCGCTGACCCGTTCGCAAAAGTCATCCAGGTCGCGGAAGCTTCCCTGCTGCCGCGAGTCGAGCAGGCTGCGCACCGCGCTCTCCCCCAGATTCTTGATGGCATTGAGGCCGAAGCGGATCCCTTCGCCCTGGGGGGTAAAGCCCGCCCCGCTGAGGTTGATATCCGGCGCGGCAATCTCCAGCCGCATCTCCCGGCACTCCTTGATGTACTTCACCAGGTTGTCGGTCGAGGCAATGCTGGCATTGAGCAGCGCGGCCATAAACTCCACCGGATAGTGGGCTTTCAAGTAGGCGGTTTGGTAGGCCACCCAGGCGTAGGCGGCGGCATGGCTCTTATTGAAGCCATAGCCGGCGAACTGCGCCATCAGGTCAAACACGTGCTCCACTTTAGCCTTGGCCAGTCCACGTTCGGTCGCCCCGGAGATGAACCGCGCCCGCTGCTTGTCCATCTCCTGCTGATTTTTCTTGCCCATCGCCTTGCGGAGAATGTCGGCCTGTCCCAGGCTATAGCCCGCCAACTGGTTGGCCGCCTGCATGACCTGTTCCTGATAAACAAACACTCCAAACGTCTCCTGCAGGATGGGCTGCAGCTCCGGCAACTCGTAGGCGATCGGTTTGCGCCCCAGCTTGCGGTCAATGAAATCATCAATCATGCCGCCCTGGATGGGCCCCGGCCGATACAGGGCGTTGAGCGCCGTCAGGTCGCTCATTTGCGACGGCCGGTAGCGCCGGAGTATGTCGCGCATGCCCGCCGATTCAAACTGAAACACCCCAAACGTCTGCCCTTTGCAGAACAACTCAAAGGTGGCGGCATCTTCCTCCGGCAGGCGATTCAGGTCCACCTTCTCACCCCGGTGGTGGGCGATCAGCTTCACCGCCTCGTCCAGAATGGTCAGCGTGGTCAGCCCCAGAAAATCCATCTTGAGCAGGCCCAGCTTCTCCAGCCCGTTCATATCAAACTGGGTGACGATTTCATTGCGGCTGGTCTTGTACAGGGGCACCAGCTCGGTCAACGGCTGGGGGGCAATCACCACCCCGGCGGCATGCATTCCGGCGTGGCGGCACAGCCCCTCCACTTTCCGCGCCACCTCCATCAACTCGGCCACCTTGGGGTCGCTCTGCACCAGATCGCGCAAGGGCGGTGATTGTTCGAGCGCCTCATCGAGGGAAATATTCAGCTGGTTGGGCACCAGCTTGGCGATGCGGTCCACCTCCCCATAGGGAAGATCCATGGCACGGCCCACATCCTTGATGGCCGCCTTGGCCGCCATGGTCCCAAAGGTGATGATCTGGGACACGTTCTCGCGGCCGTATTTGCGGGTGACGTAATCAATCACCTCCCCGCGCCGGTTCATGCAGAAATCCACGTCAATATCCGGCATGGAGACCCGCTCCGGGTTGAGGAAACGCTCGAAAAGCAGTTCATTCTCCAGCGGATCGAGGTCGGTGATCCCCAGCGCGTACGACACCAGGCTGCCGGCCGCCGAGCCGCGGCCCGGTCCCACCGGAATGTTCTGTTCGCGGGCATAGCGAATGAAGTCCCACACAATCAGGAAGTAGCCGCAATAGCGCATCTCCCGGATGACGCGGATCTCCCGTTCCAGGCGCTCCTGATAGGCGGCCGTGTCATAGCGCGTCTTGCCCAGCCGCCGCCGCTCGGCGATCCAGCTCTGGCGGGCCGCCATGCCTTCGCGCACCACCCGTTCGAAATAATCCTCCAGCGAGGCGCCCGCCGGCACCTCGAAGTCGGGGAAGGAGTGGCCCACGGGCCGCAGGTGAAAGTCGCAGCGCTCGGCAATGGCCGCCGTACGCGTCACCGCATCCTCAATGCCGCTGAACACGCGCAGCATCTCCGGCCCCGACTTCAGGAAAAACTGATCGCTGCCGAACCGCATGCGCTGGGTGTCGTGCACCCGCTTGCCCATCTGTATGCACAACAACACGTCATGCATCCGCGCGTCGTCATGGTTCAGGTAGTGACAATCGTTGGTGGCCACCAGCGGCAGATCCAGGCCGCGGCTCAGCGCCAGCAGTCCATCCTTGATCCGGTGTTCCTGTTCCAGGCCCTGATCCTGTATCTCCAGAAAAAAATTGCCCGACCCGAAGATGTCGCTGAATTCCCCCGCCACCCGCCGCGCCTCCTCCGGCCGCCCGGCGGTCAGAAACTCCTGCACTTCCCCCTTCAAGCAGGCCGACAGCGCCACCAGCCCTTCGCTGTGGGCCGCCAGAAACGCCTTGCTCACCCGCGGTTTGTAGTAAAACCCGCGCAGGCTCGCCTCCGACACGATCTTGACCAGGTTCTGGTAGCCGCGCTCGTTTTCGCACAGAACAATCAGATGGTTGTAGGTATCCCCCTCTGGTGGCGCGGCATGGTCGGCGTTCTTGCACACGTACAGCTCGCACCCCAGGATGGGCTTGATGCCCGCTGCCCGGGCGGCGGCATGAAAGCTCCAGGCGCCAAACAGGTTGCCGTGGTCGGTCAGGGCCACCGCCGACATGCCCATCTGCTGGGCCCGGGTCACCAGCTTGTTGACGTCACAGGCGCCGTCCAGCAGCGAGTAATCAGAGTGGACGTGCAGGTGTACGAACGGATCCATGGCGCGCGGCGGAGGTTTCCATTATAGCGACACGCGCTGCGCCCAAGAGGTGGGCGTGCCACTTCAGCGCCGCTTGGCGGCCTTGGCTTTGGCTTTCGGCTTGACGGCATGGCCCGCCGGCTTGGCGGCGGCCCGCTTCGGGGCCGCCGGCGCCTTGGCGGCTTGAACCTTCGCCGGGCCCTTGCCCCCGACCGCCGCGACCGGCTTGCCCGGGCCCGCCGCCACCGCGACGCGGGCAGCGGCCGGAGCTTGTTGAGCCAAGACCGCCCGCCGCACTCCCTCGGTCATCTCCGCGTCGCTGATCGTATCTCCGGCCAGCAGACGCAGGAACCAGGGGCGCAACAGCGCCTCCGCGCGTTGCGAGCGCGGCGGCACCCCCAGAGCGCGGAGCAGACTCAGCGGCAACCGTTGCCGGTGCTGCATCGCCTCGGCGTGGAAATCCCGCAGCTTGCGCGCGCTTTTGGCATTCGAAGGGTTCAAACTGGCGTAGACCACCGCCTCGGGGCTGAATTTGTCCAGCATCTCAAATATCCCCCGCAACCCCGTCTTGCCTCCGCTCCCGGCCGCCAAAAGTTTCTTCTCCAGCGTTGCGGCCTCGGCCTGCATCTTCTTCCACCCCGCACCCAGATGGCGGCTCGGCATCCATTGCCCCAGCCGGTTCTGATCGCCCGCCGCCAGGCCTCCCATCAAAAACGGCGTGGCTACCGCCCCGGTATCCACCGCTCGCCCCAGCAATTCCCACGCCTCCAGCGTCGAGGTCAGCTTGCTCAACGCTCCCAGGTTCATGCGGCTGGTGCGTACTCCGGCGCCAAAGGCGCGCTCCAGCCAACCGTCCCGTTCCATCTCGCGCAGCACCACCGCGGGGTCGGGTTCGTAGGCGATGGCCTCCCACTCCTGTCCTCGCGCCTCCGGCGAAGCCTGCGCCAGATAGTCGCCTTCGCGCGCCGACTCCATGCGCGCCTGGGTACGTTCCTCCAGCTTGAAGTCTAGCCGCGCCGCCAGGCGCACGGCGCGCAGCAACGCCACCGGGTCCTCCAGGAACACGTAGGCATGGGAGATGCGGATCAGCCGCGCTTCAATGTCGGCGACGCCATTGGTCGGGTCCAGCGGCAAGCCGCGCGAGCCAGGGTTAAGCGAGAGCCCGATGGCGTTCAGGGTCAGCGCCCGGCTGCGCAAATCTTCCACAATGGAACCGCCTCGAGCCCCTTCCACCCGCATGCGGCACCCCAGCAGACTGAAAAACAGCCCCGCCGGTTCGGCGCGGCTGCTCAAGCGCTCGGCGCCGCCCGCCACCACCGCGTCTTTCAGCACCAGCGGACTCCCCTCGGTGGTCAGGTTCAGCAGCCGCACCGGCTGGGTGGTCAGCAGATCGCGCATGCTGGCGCCGGTCAAATAGACGTTCAGCCCCGCCTTCCGGCAAACGTTCTCCAGCACCCGCAGCGCGTTCTGTTGATCCTGGTTGAGTCGCGTGGCAAGCAGAAAGTTGAAATCGGCCATGACAGTGGGTTCCTAGGCGCGCGGATGATGAGCGCGGTACACCTCGCGCAGCCGCCCGCTGACGACGTGGGTATAGATCTGGGTGGTCTGAATGTCGGCGTGCCCCAGCAGCGCCTGCACACTGCGCAGGTCGGCGCCGCCTTCCAGCAGATGAGTGGCAAAACTGTGCCGTAGCCGGTGGGGATACACTGCCTGCCCGGCCGTGCGGCCATGCCGCCGCAGGCGGGCCCACAGCGCCTGCCGGGTGATCGGCTCTCCTCCCCGGCCGGGGAACAACGCGCGGCTGCCGGGACGGGCTCCGATCAGCGTAGAACGGTGCTGTTGCAGGTACTCCCGCACCGCCGCCACCGCGCGGCGATGGATCGGCACCCACCGCTGCTTTCCGCCCTTGCCCTGGCAGCGCAGCGTCCCCGCCTCCAGGTCCAGATCCTGGCAGCGCAGCCCGCACAGTTCGCTGATGCGCAGGCCGCACCCGTAGAGCAGGTGCAGAGCGGCGAGATCGCGCCCGCGCAGCGCCCGATCCCGCGCCCCGGTGGCTTTCCCCACGGCGGCCGCCGCCAGCAGGGCCTCCATCTCCCCGATCGCCAACACTTCCGGGATGGGCGTGCCCCACGCCGGCGCGCGCAGACCGGCGGTCGGATCCTGGGTCAATTCCCCCTCGCGTACCAGATAGGTAAACAACTGGCGCACCGCCACCAGGCAGCGGGCGGCGCTGCGCGCTCCCCGCCCCTCGCGCCGCAGGTCCAGCAGGAATTGACGAATATGGTCCCGGGTGCAGCCGCCCAGCGCCACCTGGTGGCGGCCGCGCCAGCGGGAGAAGCTCTCCCAATCGCGCTGGTATGCGGCTAAACTATTGGCAGCCAAGCCTTTCTCGACCCGCGCCCAGTGCAGGCAAGCTTGCAGGGCCGGATCATCGCAGGCGGCCCCGGGGGACTCTCCCACAATGCCTCCAAGTGACTGAACCACAATGACTTAAAGATTCAGGTCGGCCTGATTCAGTTGGAATCATACTAGAGTTGTACGGCCCGCGCCAGACGTATTTGCAATCAAACCCAGCACCCACCTTGACTTCAGCCACCTTAAAAAAGGCCGCCCTGCGCCTCCACCCCGCCCGCTGGGTGTGCGGGTTTCTGGACCCCGCCCGGCTGCGCGGGAATGACCGGCTGGAGTGTCTGCTGCCCGACGGACAGACAGAGACCATCAAGCGCGGTGAGCTGCAAGCGGTGTACTTCGTCAGCGACTTTGCCCAACTGGCGGAATTGACCTCACCTCCGCGTCGCGGCGTCATTCCCCTGCCGGGACTGCGGGTGCGCGTCCGCACCCGCGGCGGCAGCTGGCTGGAAGGCATCCTGGCCACCGAGCTGCTCCATGTCCATGAGGGAGTGGACCTGACTCCACCCCACACCGACAGCCCCTGGCAGCACGTCTTTGTGCCCTCCGCCGCGCTGCTGCAACTGCTGCCGGTGGAAGTCGTGCGCACGCCGCGCCGCCGCCGTCCCACCACGCCCGACCTTGGCCAATTTCCTTTATTTCACTCCGGCTCGCCCAAGCCGGATCAGGAGGTGGGTTGATGCGCCTGCACGAGATCGCTCGACACCTGCACGCAAACGCCCCGGAGACCGATCCGGAAATCACCGGCATCGCCAGCCTGGACACCGCCGGCGGGCAGGACTTGAGCTTTGTCACCGACGCTCGCCGGGCGCCCGAGGCCGCCCGCTGCCCGGCCGCCGCCCTGCTGGTGGGTGAGGACTTCCCCTCTCTGCCGGCGGGTGGGCCGGCCCTGCTGCGCGTGCCCTCGCCCGCCCTGGCGGTGGCTGCGGCGGTGTCCCTGTTGCGGCCCCCGTGGCGCCCCGAGCCCGGCGTGGACCCCAGCGCCCGCATTCATCCCAGCGCCCGGTTGGGCGCCCGCTGCCACGTCGGCGCCTACGCCGTAATCGGCGCCGACTGCGTGCTGGGTGACGACGTGGTCCTGCATCCCCACGTGGTCCTTTACCCCAACGTCCGCGCCGGGAACCGTCTCCTCGCCCATGCGCATGCCGTGATCCGCGAAGGCACACAACTGGGCGACGATGTCATTCTCCAGCCCGGTGTGGTGCTGGGTGGTGACGGCTTTGGCTTTGCCACCGATGCCCAGCGCCACCATGTGAAAATTCCCCAGGTCGGGCACGTGGTGATCGGCGACCAGGTGGAAATTCAGGCCAACAGCTGTGTCGACCGCGCCAGTCTGGAGGCCACCGTCATCGGCCGCGGCACCAAGGTGGACAATCTCACCCAGATCGGCCACAACTGCCGCCTGGGGGAAGATGTCCTGATCTGCGCCCAGGTCGGCCTGGCGGGCAGCACCAACATCGAAGATCAAGCCTTGCTCGCCGGCCAGGTGGGCGTCGCCGGACATTGCACCGTCGGCCGTGGCGCCATCATTACCGCCCAAAGCGGCACCCACGGCGATCTGCCCGCCGGCAAAATGTTCTCCGGCTCGCCCGCCTTTGAGCACCGCCAGTGGCTGCGCGCCACCGCCGTGTTCGCCCGCCTCGGCGACTTACAGCGGGAA
>DATBPS010000215.1:0-2213 GCA_036561225.1 Terriglobales bacterium | reverse complement strand
GACCATGCCGCCGGCGGCCTGCAGCAGCGGTTCCACGATCACCGCCGCCACCTCCGAACCGCGTTCGGCGAGGAGTGCGGCGAGCGGCTCCAGACGATCGCTGGGCACGCGCTCGACCGGAAACAGCCAGTCATCGAAGGCCGCGGTGAAGGGCGAGCGGGCGCTGACCGACATGGCGCCCAGCGTATCGCCATGGTAGGCGTGCTCCAGGGCGACGATGCGGCGGCGCTGCGGTTCGCCGCGCTGCTGCCGGCACTGCAGCGCCATCTTCAGCGCCACCTCGACCGCGGTCGAGCCGTCGTCGGAGTAAAACACCCGCGTCATGTGGCCGGGGGTGATGGCCACCAGCCTCTCCGCCAACTCCTCGGCCAGGGGATGGGTAAAACCGGACAGGATCACCTGCTCAAGCTCGGCGGCCTGGCGGGCGATGGCCTCGGCGATGCGCGGCTCGGCGTGGCCGTGCAGCGTCACCCACCAGGAGCTGATGGCATCGAGATACCGGCGCCCGTCGCGCGCCTCCAGCCACACGCCGCGGCCGCGCACGATCTCCGGCGGCTGCGGCAGCTCCAGCATCTGGGTGTACGGATACCAGACGCGGCCGCGGTAGCCGTCAGAGGCGGCCATCGGCGGCCTCCAGGCTGGCGAGAGAGATCTGCGCGGCCAGTCTGCGTGACGCCGCGCGCATGGGCTCCGGCGCCAGCGACGGCAATGGTGGCAGTTCGGCCAGCATCGGCACTCGACCCCATTGCCGCAATGTTTCAGTCGTGGTGGCGACGGGTGGGCCGTTGAGCACCAGCAGGCGGACATCGAGCGAGCGGCGGCGCAGCGCTTCGAGGCTGAGCAGGGTGTGGTTGAGCGTCCCCAACTGGGTGCGGGCCACCAGCACCACGGGCAGATCCAGCCAGGTCATGAGGTCGGCCATGGTGTCATGGTCGTTGAGCGGTACCAGGATGCCGCCCGCGCCTTCGACCACGATGGGTCCGTCTGCCCGGGGCAGCGCGAGCCGCGCGCGGTCAATGGTGATGCCTTCCGCCGCGGCGGCGACGTGGGGCGACTGCGGCAGGGCAAGGTTGTAAGCCTCGGGCAGAATACGTTCCGGCGCGAGGCCGGTGGCCTGGGCGACGGCGGCACGGTCGGTGGACGGATCGGCGCCGCACTGCACCGGTTTCCAGTAGTACGCCCCCGGCCAAACGAGCGTGAGCAGGGAAGCGACGACGGTCTTGCCCACGCCTGTGTCCGTGCCGGTGACAAAGACCCCGCGCGGGAATCGCGTGTTAGCGGGCAACCGGCGCCTCGCGCAGCGCCGCGGCCAGAGCCTCGGCCAACGCCGGGAAATGGGAGGCGTCCTGACCGGCGTGAACCGTGAGGCGCAGCCGCGCGGTGCCCTCGGGCACGGTGGGCGGGCGGATGGCGCGGACATCGAAGCCGGCTTCGGCCAGGGCGGCGGCCGCCTGCAGGGCGGCGGCATCCGGTCCGATCACCACCGGGATGATGGGGGCGGTGTCGTGGCCGAGCGGCGCCAGCCCGGCCGTGCGCAGGGCCGCGCGCAACCCCCGCGCCAGGGTTACTACCTGCTGACGCAACCCGGGTTCGCGGCGCACCACGCCGATGGCGGCGCCCAGCTGCACGCCCAGCAGCGGCGATGGGGCGGTGGAGTAGATGAAGCTGCGGCTGTGGTTGATCAACCGCTCGATCAGGCGGCGCGAGCCGGCGACCACGCCGCCCGCCGCGCCCAGCGCCTTGCCGCACGGATGCACCCGCGCCGCCACCACGCTGCGCAAGGCGTCACTGCCGGCGGCCACCCGGCCGGCGCCCTCGGGGCCATAGAGGCCGGTGGCATGGGCTTCGTCCACGATCAACGCCGCCCCGGTCTCGTGGCAAATGCCGGCGATGTCTTCCAGCGGGGCGAAATCCCCGTCCATGCTGTACAGCGATTCAATCACCACCCAGCGCCGCTCGCCGCCGACGGCGGGATGACGGAGCAGGGCCTCGCGCAGCGCCGCCGGGTCGTTGTGCTTCACCACCACGCGGCGCGCCCCGGCGGCGCGCAGGCCGTCCACCAGGCTGGCGTGGTTGTGGGCGTCGGAGAAAACAATGTCCCGGCGATCGACCAGGGCGGTCAGCAGCCCGCCGTTGGCGGCATACCCGGAGCTATAGAGCAGGGCCGCCTCGACCCCCTGCCAGGCGGCGAAGTCCGCCTCCAGGGCGGTGAG
>DATBPS010000214.1:0-7149 GCA_036561225.1 Terriglobales bacterium | reverse complement strand
CAACATGCGGCTGCTCCCTGTTGTCCTTTCTGTCGGTTTGGCCTTGCCTTTGGCGGCGCAGACCGCGACCCCCAAGCCCGACGCGCAGAGAAGCTACGCCGAATATGCTCTGGGGAAGTGGGCGGAGACACAGGCGGAGACCAAGGGCGGCGGCCAGTATATTGAGGCCGCGCTGCAGCACTACACCGCCGCCATGGCGGCGGATCCGCAGTCGGCGTTTCTGGCGTCGGAGATGGCCGATTTGCTCTCCCGCCTGGGGCGCACCGCCGACGCCATCAGCCTGATGCAGTCCACGTTGAAGACGCATCCCGACAGCATTGACGCCCACACCACGCTGGGCGAGATCTACCTGCGCGAGTTGAGCCGCGCCCCGCAGCCGCTGACGGACGCCAACACCCACGGCGCGCTGAGCGCGGCGCTGGCGGAGTACAAGGCGCTGATCCAACTGGACCCGAAGAAGGCGCAGAACGTGGTGGTGCTGGGCAAACTGTACGGGGCGTCGGGACAGCCGGCGCTGGCGGAGGAACAGTTCCGGGCGGCGCTGCGGGTGGCGCCGACCAATATGGACGCGCTGGCCAGCCTGGTGCAGTCGCTGGCCGGCCAGGACAAGCTCGACCAGGCGCGGCAGGAGATCGCCTCGCTACCGCCGGTGGCGCGCGGCGCCCAGGTCTACGCCACGCTGGGCGACGCCTACCTCGGCGCCCATCGCTACAGCGATGCCGCCCAAGCCTTCCAGCAGGCGGTGGAGGCGCGGCCCGACGACGCCGACTTGCAGAAGGCGCTGGGGGGCGCGCTGATGGACGGACATAAGTATCCTGAAGCGCTCAAGGTGTACCAGAGCCTGCGCCAGCAGCTTCCCAATGACGGGTCGGTGGCGCTGCGGTTGGGACAGTTGCAGATGCAGATGGCGCAGTGGGACGCGGCGCGCGCGAGCCTTACCTCGGCCGGCACCCTGCTGGGCAGCGACGATGTGGAAGTGGCCTACGCCCAGGCGCTGCTCGACCAGAGCACCGGTCATGATCCGCAAGCGCTGGCGGCCCTGCAGAAACTGGCGGCGCGCAAGAACAGTCCGGCCTCCGAGAGCATTTTCCTGACGCAGTTGGCGCGGCTGGAGATGCACATGGGCAAGTATGCGGACGCCCAGGCGCATCTGAACCAGATGCAAGGTCTGGGCGCCGGGTACCGCGCGCGCGCGCTGGATTTGGAAATCGAGCTGTACGCCGAACAGCGCCATTACCCGGAGGCGCTGCAGGCGGCCAAAACCGCGCTGGCCGACCAGCCGGAATCCCGCGCCCTGCACATTACTTATGCCAATTTGCTTTCGGCCTCGGGGGATGCGGCGGCGGCACGCGCCTCCTTGCAGCCGCTGATGAAGGGCACCGGCGCCGACTGGGATTTATACCTGGCACTTGGGCAGATTGACCTGGCCGGCAATGAGTACGCGCAGGCGGTAACCGATACGCAGCGTGCCGATGAGCTGGCTGCCAGCCCGGCGGCGCACGCCCGCGCCATCACCCAATTGGGATCCATTGCCGCCAAGCGGAAAGACTTCACGTCCGCAGAGCAAGACTACCGCCGGGCCCTGGCTCTGGCTCCGCATGATGGGGCGACGCTGAACGCCCTCGGGTATCTGCTGGCGGAGCAGGGCGCGCATCTGCCCGAGGCGCTGGAGTATGTGCAGCAGGCGCTGGCTCAGGATGCCAACAACGGGGCGTATCTGGACAGCCTGGGGTGGATCTATTTCAAGATGAACCGTCTGCCGGATGCGGTGAGCAGCCTGGAGCGCGCGGTGCGGCTGGACCGCCACGATCCCGACATTCTGGATCATCTGGCGGAGGCGTACGAGGGGGATGGCAAACTGCAGCAGGCGGCCAGCAGTTGGACGCAGGCGCTGCAAGACCTCAAGCTCACCCCGGAGGCCGACACCGGGCGGCGCAGCCTGGAGATCCAGAAGAAGCTGGAGGCGGTGAAGGTCCGCATCGCCCGCGAGCGCCTGTAGCCGCGCGGCGCCGGGGGCTCAACCACCGATTTTTGTAACATTTTTCGGGGGCTACGGCTGATTCCATTGGAGTTAGCCTGTTACATGCATATCCCTCCCCTGCCTGCAAGCGGTGCCATGGTACGCATTACCTAGTAGACGGCTTGCCGCCACTGCCGCTGTTCGGCTGCGTGGAGGCCCCGACTCGCTTGCAGGCTCGCGCCAAAAAAGTGGATACTCCACTCCTGACTTGGGTCGCTCCCTACGGTCGCTCAGCGCCGTGGCTTCGCTCCCCGGCAGCGGGCGCCCGCTCTGCTCAGGGCGCCTACGAGTTGCCGCGATAGGCTCTGAACTCCGCCGTGTACCTCAGTCTGCTCATGCGTCCCCCGGTTGGTTAGCGGTTCACTGCGCGAGTGTCGCATGTTTTCGTGTCTCAGTTTGGGGGTGCAGTCCAGAGCTCAACCACCGATTTTTGTAACATTTTTCGGGGGTTTCGGCTGATTCCATTGGAGTTAGCCTGTTACATGCATCGAAGGCTTCCGGCCTTTTTGTCAAACTGTCCGGCATCGCACGCGGGCGATGCCCCCTGGGGTAGCGGGCGTGACCACACCCGCCGGACGTAGTGACTTAGATGCATGCGGAAGCAGAGGGGACATCCACCGCACGCGCGTGGCGGGCCTTCAGAATTGACAAAATTGTGACCAAGATGCGCGCCTCACGGTGGTGATCAGAAGGATGGGTCCGGGGCACGGTAGTATACGCAAGGGTTACGGATGCGAGTGCTGCACATCTATGGCGGCAACCTCTATGGGGGCGTGGAGCGGCTGCTGGTGACACTGGCGCAGCAGCGGGCGGCCGCGCCGGCGGTCGAGGCGCGGTTTGCGTTGTGTTTTCGTGGGCGGTTGTGGCAGGAGCTGGAGGCGGCCGGGTGCGAGGTGCATGGATTGGGGGCGGTACGCGCCAGCCGTCCGTGGCAGGTGGCGCGGGCGCGGCAGGAATTGCGGCGGTGGCTGGCGGAGATGCCGCGAGGGGAGCGGCCGCAGGTGGCGATCTGCCATGCGTGGTGGAGTTATGCCATCTTCGGGCCGGCGTGCCGGGGGGTGGATACTCCACACCTGACTTGGGTCGCTCCCTACGGTCGCTCAGCGCCGTGGCTTCGCTCCCCGGCAGCGGGCGCCCGCTCAGCTCAGGGCGCCTCCGCGCTGCCGCGAGCGGGATTGAAAGTGGGGTTGTGGATGCATGACTGTGCCTCGGGGCGGGGGTGGCTGGAGCGCTGGGCGGGAAGGCGGCGGCCGGATTTCATCTTTACCTGGGGGGAGACCATCGCCGCTACCGCGCCGCGGTTGTTTCCCGGCATGAGGGCGCGGGTGCTGGCGCCGCCGCAGGCCGCGATTCCGGCTCTGAGGGTGGCTGAGCGCGGGGATGTTCGCCAGCAACTCCGGACAGATCCCGGCGCGGTGGTCATCGTCATGGCCAGCCGGCTGGAGCCGTGGAAGGGGCACGGGCTGTTGCTGGAGGCACTGGCGCGGCTACCGGGGCCGCACTGGGTGGCGTGGATCGCGGGGGGGCCGCAGCGGCCGCACGAAGAGCGCTATTACCGCGGCTTGCAGCAGCAGGCAGAGCGGCTGGGGATTTCCAGCCGGGTGCGCTGGCTGGGGCAACGCAGTGATGTGGCGAGGTTGCTGGGAGCGGCGGACATTTTCTGTCAACCGAACACCACTCCGGAGCCGTTCGGCATGGTGTTTGTGGAGGCGCTGGCGGCGGGGCTGCCGGTCGTCGCCACACGGGGCGGGGGGGCGAGCGAGATTGTCACCGCCGCATCCGGCGTGCTGACCGCGGCGGAGCCGCAGGCGGTGGCGGCGGCGCTGGCGGAGTTGATCGGCAACCCCGAGGCGCGGCGGACGCTGGGGGCGGGGGCGCGCGCCCGGGCGGCCGACTTCGAGCCGGCGGTGCGGATGCGGGCGCTGGCCGAGGCGCTGCAGGAGGTCAGCGCATGAGCAGCCAGCAGGCCGCGGCACTGGCGGCGCTTTCGCAGGGAGCCAGCAATGACGACGTAATCGGCTGGGTGGCGGCGACAGTGCGGGCGCGCATGGCGCGCGGACTTACGCTGGCCGACGTGGGTTGCGGCAAGGCCGCGCTGGCGGCGGCGCTGCGGGATCATGCCGGGCACTACATAGGGCTGGACGTGGTCCCGTATGCTGGAGCCGAGCGGCAGACGAATCGCTCCTTTCATCTGGTGGACCTGAACCGAACTCCGTTCCCTTTGCCCGACGCCTGTGCCGATGCCGTGGTGGCGGTGGAGACGATCGAGCATCTGGAAAACCCGCGGGCACTGATGCGCGAGCTGACGCGGCTGACGCGGCCGGGCGGCTGGGTGCTGGTGACCACGCCCAACCAGCTCAGCTGGTTGAGCAAGCTGTCGCTGCTGCTGCGTCATCAATTCACCGCATTTCAGGAGGCGCCGGGGCTGTATCCGACCCATATCACCGCTCTGCTGGAGAGCGACCTGCGCCACCTGGCGGCCGAGTGCGGACTGGTGGAGATCGAGATTTTGTACTCCCTGCATGGCCGGCGGCCGTTCAGCAACGGCCAGTATCCCGCCGCGGTAAGCCGCCGCTGGCCGCGCGGGGCGAGCGACAACGTCATGCTGCTGGCACGCAGGCGCTTGGGAGGAACGTCGTGAGCGCGGCGGCCAGTTGGGCGGCGCCGGCGCCGCGCCGCCGTGGGCTGAGCGCGCCGGAGTGGTTCCTCATCGTGGAGATGGCGTGCCAACTGGCGCTGCTGGTCCCGGCGCTGAACGGCGGGCCGATGCGGGTGATGTGGCGGGTGGGCGGATTCGCCGCCAGTCTGCTGTTGCTGGTGGGGCTGCGCGGGCGAACCCGGGCCAATGCGGTGAACATCGCCGCGTTGTGGGTGATTGGGCTGTTTCTGCTGGAGATGCTCAACCCCATGTCCAACACCTGGATATCGCGCCTGGCGGTGGTGGGGATGGCGGTGGCGAGCCTTGCGCCGCTGTTCTGGATGACGCGGTTGCGGTTTCCCGAAGGTTTGTTCGAGCGCGTCATCCGGCTGTTTTGGGCGTACTACACGCTGGGCGCGGGCGTGGGGCTATTGCAGGTGTACTTTCCCGGGCGTTTTCAGCCGCAGTTGTCACCGGTGGTTCTGGGGCTGGGGCAGGACGTGCAGGGCCTGAAGATTACCCTCGCCAACGGGGTGCATATATTCCGCCCGATGGGGTTGACGGACACGCCGGGAGGGGCGGCGGCGGCGGGATTGTGGGCGGTGTTGTTCGGGCTGGGCTTTCTGCTCACGGTGCGGCCAGGGCGACATGCCTGGGTGCAGAAGCTGGTGTACCTGGCCAGCATGCTCGCCGGCATGATGATCATCTATCTGTCGCAGCAGCGGGCGCTGCTGGTGGTGGTGGCGATCTGGTTCGCGGCGCTGCTGGCCATCCTGTTGTGGCGGCAACGCTGGCGGGAGAGCGCGCTGCTGGGCGGGCTGGTGCTGGTGCTGGCGCTGGGCAGCTTCCGGGTGGCGGCGGGGGTGGGCGGCAGCGACATGGTTCAGCGTGTCACCAGCCTGGGCGGCGGCCAGGGCGAGCGGGTGTACCGCTCCGAGCGCGGGACCTTTCTGGCGCAGGCCTTCGGCACGTTTTTGCCGGAGTATCCGCTGGGCGCCGGGCTGGGGCGGTGGGGGATGATGAACCAGTACTTCGGGGACAACTCCAACCCCGCGTCGGGCCGCATTTATGTCGAGATTCAGTGGCAGGGGTGGATTCTGGATGGCGGCGCGCCCATGCTGGCCGCCTATGTTCTGCTGCTGCTGCTCACCGGATGGAGTCTGTTCCGGCTGGCGCGGCAACGGCAACGGCTGTGGCTGTGGGCCGCCCTCTGCCTGGCCTATGACGTGGGCGCGGTGGCGCTGACGTTTGACTACACCCCGTTTACCGGGCAGATGGGCATCGAGTTCTGGTTTCTCAACGCTTTGGTGCTAGCGGCTTCTTCTCTTGGCGCGGGCCCCAGGCGGGCTGCGCCCGCCGACCCGCTTTTCCCGGACCGCCAGGGTGGCGAGGCCGGGGACCCCATGGCCCCAGCCTCGCGCGGGGAGGGGAATTGATGGGCGCGGGCCCCAGGCGGGCTGCGCCCGCCGACCCGCTTTTTCCGGACCGCCAGAGTGGCGAGGCTGGGGACCCCATCGCCCCAGCCTCGCGCGTGGGGGGGAATTGATGGGCGCGGGCCGCAGGCGGGCTACGCCCGCCGACCCGCTTTTCCCGGACCGCCAGGGTGGCGAGGCCGGGGACCCCATGGTCCGAACCTCGCGTGGGGGGGATTGCTGATGGTGGAGCGGTCGGTGATGGTCGCGGCGGATTTCATCCTTACCGGCGGGATGGACCGGGCCAATTACGCGTTGGCCGATTACCTGGCGCGCCAGGGCGGGGAAGTGCATCTGGTGGCGCACGAGGTGGCGGACGGGCTGCTTGGTTATGCCAACGTGCACTGGCAGCGGGTAGCGCGGCCGCTGGGCCACGACGCACTGGGATGGGGCGCACTGCGGCGTGCCGGGATGCGGGCGGCGAAGGCCGCGGGGGCGGGCGCGCGGGTGTTCGTGAACGGCGGCAATTGTCCGTGGCCGGATGTGAACTGGGTGCATTATCTGCACGCGGCGTACTTCGCGCCGGTGGAGGGCTCGCCGCCGCGCCGGGTGTGGCAGAGGCTCAAGCACCGACGGGCGCTGGCCGATGAACAGAAAGCGCTGCGCCGGGCGCGGGTGGTGATCGCCAACTCGGAGGCGACACGAGGCGAGATCATCTCCCGCCTCGGAGTGGCACCGGAGCGGGTGCACACGGTTTATTACGGGACCGATACACAGGTATTGACGCCGATCACGGCCGGCGACCGGGCGGCGGCGCGGGCGGCACTGGGTTGGGAGGCGGAGCGGCGCGTGGTGCTGTTCGTGGGCGCGCTGGGGGACCGGCGCAAGGGCTTCGACACAGTGTGGGCGGCCTGGCAGCAGGTATGCGCCGATCCGAGGTGGGAGGCTGACCTGGTGGTGGTGGGGCGCGGGTCGGAGCTGGAAGCCTGGCAGACGCGGACGGCGAGCGACGCCGCGCTGGCGGCGCGGGTGCGCTTTCTGGGGCTGCGCGACGATGTGCCGCGACTGTTGGCCGCCAG
>DATBPS010000213.1:0-2936 GCA_036561225.1 Terriglobales bacterium | reverse complement strand
ACGGTGAGGGACAGGGTGTTGTGGGCGGAGGTGATGGGCATGAGGCCGCGGATGTAGTGATCGCGGTCGCGGAAGACGTAGACGGGCAGCAGGCCGCGCCAGCCGTCGGGATTGTCCACGGTAAAGCTCAGGTGGGTGGCGCCGGCTTGAGTGGCGGATTGCGAATCGGCGTGGAACCGGAGAACAGGGACGGAGGTCGAAGCCAGCAGCGGCGCGAAAAACCAGGCGAGGGAGTGGTTACGGTCCAGATCCATGGCTGGGGTCATGTGGCGTTCGGCGGCGGCCTCGAATTCCCGGGTGGTAACCGCCTCGCCGGCGTGGCGCTGGGCGAAGTCGCGGAGCAGGGCGGTGAAAGCGGCGTCGGGATCGGGGGCGGAGGCGTCAAACATCAGTCCGCGCAGCATGTACATGGCATACGCGCCTTTGATTTCGGGCAGCAGGGCGGCATCGCCGGGGCCGAGCCGGTCGGGGCCGAGAGAGATGGGACCGCGCCCGCCCTGGCCGGCGATGAGTTGTTGCCAGGCGCGCAGTACCGGGAGCGCCGAGTCGGAGCCGTCGCGGGTGATGGCATAGAGCAGGCCGGCGGCGGCGCGCAGGCCCTGGGTGAGCCAGGCGTCGCCGGGAGCAGCGGGGCGCATCCATGCGCCCCACCATTGCCCGGCGGCGGCCTGCGCGTCTTGCAGGCTGGCGTTGTCGGGGCTGAAGGCGATCACTCCCGGGACCGGAGGCTCGACGCCGCCCACCGGGCCGTCCAGCCAGAGAGCGGCGGTGGCATGGGGATAGGGGCCGAAACGGGCGCTGAGGAAATTGAGGATGTCGAGCAGGCGCGCGCCGGCC
Organism: Terriglobales bacterium; assembly: GCA_036561225.1. Taxonomy (GTDB): domain Bacteria; phylum Acidobacteriota; class Terriglobia; order Terriglobales; family SCQP01; genus SCQP01. The sequence continues at coordinate 2,099 of DATBPS010000213.1, read as the reverse complement.
AAGGGGGCCAGGAGCTGCAATTTCTTGTCGTCTGGCGCCAGCATGGTCAGCGTCAGCGGAGCACCGGAGGCCAGGGACAAGGTCTGGGTGCTGAGCTGACCGGGTGCGGCCACGAAACCGGCCTGTGGCCAGGCGCAGTTCGGGCTTGGGGTTTTGGGGCCCCAAGCCCGAGCGAGCATAAGCGGGACGTGCGGCGTAGCCGCGCTGGGGCCCGCGCCCGTCGATGCGCCGGCGAGGATTTGATAGCGGGACTGCGGCGCGAAGTGGAGATCGAAGGTTGCCGGCGGTGCCGGGTTGACATCCCACAACTGAGGGAACCAGTCTCCGGTGACCACGCCTCCGTCGCCGGCGATGACCGCCGGGGGCGTGCCGTGATAGCGGAGGTCAACGGTGGAAGGTTGGCCGGCGTAGCCGGCAATGTAGACCCAATCGGCGCCGTCGGGTTGCAGCCACTCGGCGACGCCCGCGGAAACAACGTGCAGGTCGGGATCGAGACGCAGCAAGAGGCCGGGAGAACCGCCTGGCGAGCGCACGGAAAAGCGCGCGCTGACGTTCACGGCCAAATGGTTGGCCAGGTCCACGGCGAGCTGAAAGTTCTGGAGCGAGGGCGCCGGGACGCGGGGCGGGGCGTTAATGGGACGAAACTCTGTCCAGACTTCCGGCGCTACTTTGCTGAGCCGCAGGACGCGCAGCGGGGCCCCGCGCGCGGGATCGAACTCGGCGGTCAGCCAGTCGCCGCTGGTGAGCTTGAGGCCCGCCAGGAGCCAGGTGCGTGGCGACGGTGCGGCGAGCGCCAGCCACAGGCGCGGAATCTCGGGCGAGCGGACCTCGTGGGTGTGGTTCACCCACTGTTGCAGTGCGTCGTCGGCGGAGCGGCCGGAGCCGGGGGCGAAGGGCAAGGCCGGCCCTAGCTGGCGGAGAAAAGCGGCGCTGTCGCTGAGGCGGAAGACAACCGAGCGGAAAGCTTCGCGCAGCGGGGTGTGGCGGCTGAAGCGCAGCATCTGGCCGGCTTCGGCGGCGTCAGGCGGCAGGACCGTTAGATAGCCGGCGCCGGTGAACACGGCGGTGGCCACGACGCTGTCCTGGGGCGCGGCCAGGGTCAATTCGCCCTGGGTGAAGTGGAACTGCAGGCCAAACCAGTTGAGATCGCGGTTCTGCAGCGGGGCGGTGCGATCCAGCGGCGGAAGCGACCACTGCTTCCAGCGGGCGGGCAGTGACTGTCCTAGGGCGGACGCCGTAAGGACCAGCCATACCAGCCAGGCACGTGCGGTCATGAAGTCTATGATGACGGGTTTGGAACTTCGATAACGCAGGTACGCGAGAGGATGTCGTGCCAGCCGAGGCCCTGGGGGTCGCAGAACATCCAGATGAAGCCCAGTCCGAGCGGCGCCAGCGAGAGCAGGCAGGCCCAGCCCCGGCCGCGGCGCAGGGGCGGGGTGAGAGGACCGTCGAGGGCGACGACGTCCAGCCCCCAGCGCTGCATACCGAGGGTGGGTCCGCCGGCATAGGCACACAGGAGCAGGTAGATGGCGGCCAGCAGCAGCGGGACACCCACCAGCGCGGGCAGCCAGGGCTTGATGAGGGTCAGGCGGAGCGCGGGGAAGCCGAGGCTGACCCAGGCGGTAACGGCAAAGACCAGGGAAGCGGCGAGGACGACGGCAGCATCGGAGCGGGCGGCGCGCAGGCGCAGCCATGGCGGTGCGGGGGTGCAGGAGAGTGCCAGCGGGGCGGCCGGGTGGGTGGCGGCCATGGGCAGAGGCAGTTGCAGGCAGGCGCCGTCGGCATCGTGGTGGTGATGCCACGGGTCGGCAGCGGGCTGGGGCCGAACGGGAACCGGCGCGGGGCGGGGCGCGGGCGCGGCGACAGGTCGGGGCGGCGCCCAGACGGGATCGGCCAGCGGCTCCTCTCGCGGCAGTGTCTGCGTGCAGATCAGTGGAGGTGCGCACGGCGCCTCGGGGGCCGAGCGGGCGCCCGCTGCCGGGGAGCGAAGCCGCGGCGCTGAGCGACCGTAGGGAGCGACCCAAATCAGGTGTGGAGTATCCACTACTCGCGGCGGGTCGGCGTCCGCAACCGGCGCGGCGTGGTGGCGGGCGCGGTAG
>DATBPS010000212.1:0-3120 GCA_036561225.1 Terriglobales bacterium | reverse complement strand
CCCAGTCCGGCGTTCTCGGTGAGGGAGGCGGGAGCTTCGCGCGCAGGACAGCCGCCCCGGCCAGCTACGCTGGCCACCCCGCTTTTCCCACACTTCCGAGTGATGCCGGACCGGGGCCCCTTTGCCTCAGTCCGGCGTTCTCGGGGAGGGAGGCGGGAGCTTCGCGCGCAGGTCAGCCGCCCCGGCCAGCTACGCTGGTTCAGCCCGGCGCTTCCCGAAGGGGCGCGCGGCACCCGGCGCTAGCGCCACTAGGGCCCTGTCGCGTCCCCAGCGAGAGCAGGCGTGGGTGCCAGATTTCGGGCCCAAAGGGTTTTACCTCGCTTTCTCGATTTCTCCAAAGTCGGGCGACGGAGAAAAGGAGACAGTGGCTATGCGCTTCACTTGGATCGCTTTGGTAGTACTTACGGGCTCGCTGGCCGCCGGGGCGCGCCCGGCGCAAGCCACGCCCGTGCTTTGGACCATCCAAAACGCCGTTACCCCCTACGGCGGCAGCATCACCGGCAGTTTCACGCTGGACGCGGACCTGCCGCTGGACTCGAACCGGCGGCTGGATGCGACGTCGGGTAACATCCTCGTTCAGGGCGGTTACGACCCGACGATCGAGTCTACCGGCGGTTATGTGCCTACTATTTATTTTGCTGATAATGCCCTCGGCGACATCGCGGAGGTCTCTGGCCCGACTGCGATTTTGATTGGCGACGGATTTACCCCGACAATTCCTGGATTGGCATTAACGCTCGCCGGACCGCTCACCGACAGCGGCGGCGTGGTTACCTTCGCCGGCGAGTACGACACCGTGTATTCGCCCGACAACTCCCCACCCTTCGTCTGGGGTGTGGACTACAAATTCACTGGAGAATTGATCGCCTCCTCGCTGCCGACCCCGGTACCCGAACCTCTTTCCTGGCTGCTGCTGGTGTCCGGGCTGGGGGTGCTGGCTTTGGTCAAGTTCCGCGCGCGCCATCGCTTCGACGCTCTGTGAATTCTCCTCCCAGCATAGGGCTCGCAGAGGCCGGAGGCACCGCGCGGGGGCAGATTGTATTTCAGCGCGCCGGCGAGGTCGCCGGCCAACTGCTGCCAGATCTTGTCAGCTTGGCCGAGGGCGGGGACGCCGGGGCCTCCGGGTCGGCGTGGGCTTGAAGCGGAAGGAGTAGAGCGGCAGGGACGATGGGGAGGTGGCGCTCGTAAGATGGTACGGTGGCCGGTCGCCCGTGGGCCGTGAAGCAGCCGTATACTCCATCCATGAACGATGCCGTCGCCGCCAACTTTCTTGCCTTCTCCGCCGCCCGCATGCGGGCCTCGCAGCGCGATATCCATCGCTGCCTGGAGCGGCTGAGCGAGGAGCAGATGGCCTACCGCGGCGGCGATCATGAGAACTCCGTCACCAACCTGCTGCTCCACCTGGCGGGCAATATTCGCCAGTGGGCGGTGCACGGGGTGGGCGGACAGCCGGACGTACGGCGGCGTGAGGAGGAGTTTGTTCTCGATCCGCGCTGCAGCGGCGCCGAAGCGCGGGCGCGGTTTGACGCGGCCGTGGAGGAAGCCGCCGCGATCATCGCCGCCTGCCCGCCGTCGTTTCTCTCCGCGGTGATTGATCCCCAACCCACCGGCAAAATGCGGCATCCGACCGTGCTCGAAGCCATCTACCGCGTGGTCGGGCATCTCGATCACCACGCCGGCCAGATCATTCTGCTCACCAAGCAGCTCACCCGCGGCGACCTGGATTTAAGCATTCCGCGGCCGCGGTAAGGGCCTAGCATAGGGCATGGCAACCGGGGCACAGGCAATGCCGGGGACGGCGCCGGACGGCAGCGACGCGGAGCGGTGCGCGCGGGTGCGCGCCGCGCTGCGCACGGCGGGATACAACGAAGAGGGCATCACGCGGACGCTGGGGGTGGATCACCTCAGCCAACTGCGGGAGCGGCGGCTGCCGGCGCTGCTGCGGCGCACCCGCGGGGGCTCGCCGCTGGAGACGCTGGCGCGGGCCTTCGTGCTGGGGCAGGAGGTCGAGGAGGCGGCCATGGCGCGCGCCGCCGGCCCCGCAGGCCTGGAAGACTGGGTGAAGCTGGGGCTGATCGCCCGCAGCGCCGGCGGGGTGCGGCCGGAGGTGCAACTGCGCTGCTACCAGGGATGGGTGCTGGCCTACGACTTTGCCCGCCTGGGCGAGGGCGGGCTGCGGCCCGACTACGTCATGGGGGTGTCGCCCAGCTCGCTGATGCTGGCCGCGCTGACGGTGCGGCGCGCGGTGGAGACGGGCCTCGACATGGGCAGCGGCTGCGGCATCCAGGCGATGCTGGCGGCGCGGCATTGCCGGCGGGTGGTGGGGGTGGACTGCAATCCGCGGGCGGTGGCCATGGCGCGCTTCAACGCCGTGTTCAACGGCATGAGCAACGTCGAGTTCCGGCTGGGGGATATGTTCGCGCCGGTCGCCGGCGAGACGTTTGACCTGATCGTCAGCAACCCGCCATTCATCATCTCGCCGGATTTCCGGCATATGTTTCTCAACAGCGGCTGGGAGAGCGATGATGCCAGCCGGCGCGTGGTGCAGGAAGCGCCGCGGTATCTGCGCGAGGGCGGCTACTGCGTGCTCAACGCCAACTGGGCGGTGGTGGAGGGGGAAGACTGGCGGGCACGGCTGGCCGGCTGGTGCGCCGGCAGCGGCTGCGACGGGCTGGTGCTGCAGCAGGAGACGACCGAGCCGGACCGCTATGCGGCGATGCTGATTCAGGCGGGCGAGGCGTCCGCCGGGGAGTTCGCGCGCGCTTTTGAACAATGGATGAATTATTACGCTGAGCGCCACCTGACCGGCATCGGCGCGGGGGTGGTGGTGTTGCGGCGCGAGAGCGGACGCCCGAATTGGTTTGCCGTGGAGCCGGGGCCGGCGGATATTGCCGTGGCTTCGGGCGGCACGGTGGAGCAACTGTTCGCACTGCGGGCCTGGCTGGCGGGGTGTGGCGATGCGGAACTGCTGGAGGCCCGGCTGAAGCTGAGCGAGGATGTGCGCCTGGAGCAGTCGTGCGCCGCCAGGGACGGAGCATGGCGGCCGGTGGCCATGCGGCTGCACCGCACCGGGGGGTTGGGGTTCGTGGGGACGATTGACGGCCACGGGGCGACGCTGCT
>DATBPS010000211.1:0-5099 GCA_036561225.1 Terriglobales bacterium | reverse complement strand
CGGCGCGGCCCCGGTCGAAGTCAAGCGCCTTTGATCAGGTGCTGGCCGGTATCCTGGGCGACGCCGCGCCCGCGCCGGAAACGCCGGGAGCGAAGTCGCGCGGCAAAAAGAAGAAATGACCCCTCCGGAGCCTTCTGACCTCGCCCTGGCGCCGGGCGTCGCGCCGCCGGATGCCGAGGCGGTCCTGGCGCTGGTCGCGGCGCATCTGTCGTCGCCGCTGGGGCGTGCGGAGCTGGCGCGGCTGCGTTTTCAGCGCGAGCCGGCGGAGTGCGATCGGCAGCAGCAACGCTGGCAGCAGGCGCAGGTGTGGCAGCAGCGGCGGGGCGGGTTCAGCTTCGCGGGATTCAGTGACCCGACGCCCTGGGTCCAGCAGGCGCGGGCCTCGATCGGCGGCCTGGACGGACGCGAGCTGCTGGAGATCGCGGCCTTCCTCGAAGCCATGGCCGGGCTGCGCGAGAACCTGCTCGATGAAGGCGAAAAATCCGGCGGCGCGCCCGGTGACTGGCCGCTGCTGACCGAGTGGGCCTCCGAGCTGCCTGAATTGGGAGAGTTGGCGCGCGGGCTGCGGCGCGCTCTGTTGCCCTCCGGCGAGGTGGCGGACGAGGCCAGCCCCGAACTGTCGCGGCTGCGGCGGCAGCGGGCGCGGCAGCGGCAGGCGATCGAAGCGGCCCTGGCGGGCGAGATGCAGCGCCTGGGGACGGGAACCTCCGGCGCCTTGCAGGAAGAGCTGGTGACGGTGCGCAACGACCGTTACGTGCTGCCGGTGCGCACCGAGGCGCGCCGGCGCGCGCCGGGGGTGGTGCACGGGGCCAGCGGCAGTGGGCAGACGGTGTTTGTCGAGCCGCTGGCGACCATCGAACTCAACAACGAAAACATCCGTCTGGCAGAGCAGGAGCGGGAAGAGGTGATCCGCATTCTGCGCGAGTTGAGCCGCCAGGTGGCGGTGGCCGCGCCGCAACTGGAGGCGGCGGCCGGCATCTGCGGCCGGCTGGAACTGGAGGCGGGCAAGGCGAGCTTCGCCGCTGCCTATGGCGGCTGCGGGGCGGAGTTCGGGGAAGACGTGTTGCAGCTCGACGCCGCGCGGCATCCGCTGCTGGTGGCCACGCTGCGCGGGCGCGCCGGGCGCGAGGTGGTGCCGCTGTCGCTGCAGTTGGCGCCACGCGGGGGCAGCGCCGTTGGCACCGTGGGCCAAGTCGGCGCGGAAGGCTGCGAAATTCACGCCGTGGCGGCCCGCCCCCGGCAAACAACGAGGCGCGGACCCGACCGGGCTGGGGCTCCAGGGGTCCCCAGCTCGGTCGAGCGTCAAGCGGGTCGAGTGGCGGAGCCACTCGGGGTCCCGCGCCAATCAATGGAGCGGATGCTCATCCTCAGCGGTCCCAACACCGGCGGCAAGACGGTGGCCCTGAAAACGGTGGCGGTCGCCGTCTGGATGGCGCAGTGCGGGCTGCCGGTGTGCGCGCGGCGGGCGCGGCTGCCGCTCTGCGACGCGGTCTGGGCCGACGTGGGCGATGTCCAGTCCATCCAGCAGGACCTGAGCACGTTTTCCAGCCACCTGCTGCACATCCGCGGCATTCTGGCCGCCGCCACCCGCCACAGTTTGGTGCTGCTCGACGAGTTGGGGACGGCGACCAACCCGGCTGAGGGAGCGGCACTGGCCATCGAGATCGCCGCGTTCCTGCGCGAGCTCGGCTGCTGGACGCTGATCTCGACCCATCATGACGAGATGAAAGCCTGGGCGGGGCGGCATCCCGGAAGCGTGGCCAACGGCTCGGTGGCGGTGGACCCGGTGACCCTGGCCCCCACCTACCGCTTCCGCATGGGGGTGCCGGGCATCTCCGCCGGCCTCGACATTGCCGCGCGCCTGGGAATGCCGCCGGCCATCGTCGAAGGGGCGCGGGCGCGGCTGGGGAGCGGACAGCGCCAGGCGGCGGAGTACCTGCGCCAGTTGCAGGAGAACCTGGCCGTGGCGGAGGAGAAGCTGCGCGGGGCGGAGGCGCGCGAACGGGAGGTTGGAGAGAGGGAGCGGGCCATCGCCGCCCACGACCGCACCTGGCAGCAGAAGCAGATGGCGCAGCTGCGCGCGGAGATGGAGCGCCGCTTCACTGCCTTCTCCGAAGCCGGCGATCGGCGCTGGCAAAAGGAATTGGACGAACTCAAGTCTTCGCTCACCGCCGCCCAGCAGCGCAAGTTGAGCGCCGCGCGCGCCCGCCAGCGGCGCGAAGCCGCCGAGGAGTGGAAGGCGGAATCGGCCGCCGGCCTGGGCGAAGTCCGGCCCTCCTCCGCCGCCGGAAACCCGGCCGTGGTCCGTGCCGGCGACCAGGTGCGCCTGCGCACCCTGCGCGCCCCCGCCCGGGTGCTGCGCCGTCTCGACGACGGCAGCTACGAAGTGGCGGCCGGCATGGTGCGGATGCAGGTGGCCGCTGACGACATCGAAGCGGTAATCCCGGCGGCCGCGCCCGCCCCGCCCGCCACCACGGGCAAGAGCGCCGACCGGCTGACGCCGGCGATGCTCGAGGTCAACCTGATCGGCCTGCGCGCCGACGAGGCCGAAGACAAGCTGGAACGCTTTCTCGACGACGCGCTCATGTCCGGCGCCGAACAGATACGCATCGTTCACGGCGCCGGCTTCGGCGTGCTGCGCAAGTTGGTCGCCGAGCGCCTCCGCGCCCATCCCCAGGTCGGCGCCTTCGCCCATCCCCCGCAGAACCAGGGCGGCACCGGCGTCACCGTGGCGGAGCTAAAGTGACGATTCGCCGCGAGGAGGCAGGCGATCGTGCCGGCGTGTACGCGGTGTTGGTGGCCGCGTTTCCCACGGATGCCGAAGCGAAGCTGGTCGAGCTGCTACGCCAGGACGGGGATGCCGAGATCGCGCTGGTGGCGATCGTTGACGGGAAAGTCGCCGGGCAGGTGATGTTTTCGCCCATGCGCGGACCGCTGCGGGCGCTGGGTCTGGGGCCGGTGGCGGTCGAGCCGGCGCGGCAGCGCGCGGGCATCGGCAGCGAACTTATCCGGGCTGGGTTGGCGTTGGCCGAGGCCGGGGGTTGGGAGGCGGTGTTTGTGCTCGGCGAGGAGAAGTATTACGGCAGGTTCGGGTTCGAAACGGCGCTCGCCGCCGGGTTCACCTCACCGTATGCCGGTCCCCACTTCATGGCGTTCGGATTCGGGCGGCCATGGCCGCGGCTGACGGGCAGGATTGATTACGCTCCCGCCTTTGCCGCCCTGGGGTGAGCGGGCGCGGGCGCTAGAATGGTGGAAGGCTGCGGAGGGATGGGTGAGCGGTTGAAACCGGCGGTCTTGAAAACCGCTGCGCCCGCAAGGGTGCCGGGGGTTCGAATCCCTCTCCCTCCGCCACTTTCCTGCGATACGCGCGCTACATCGAGTGAATTCCTCACGCCGGGGTCGCGCCGTTTGGACTGTGGGCAAGGTCGGCGCGAGAAGGCCACGAAGATCGGAACGGCGGCCCAACCCCGGAAAGCGAGGAGGCGCGGCCCCAGCCGGCTGAGCGTAAGGGGGTCGCTCGGCGTTGCCGAGCGCGGTCCCGCGCCAGTCAATGGTGTGGGTACAAATTGGCTAAAGTAGTTGCATGGGCGAGGCTGGGGCCAAATCGGTCCGACGGGTGGCATTCGCGAGTTGAAGACCCAGTTGAGCCGCTGGGTGCGGGAGGTCAAAAATGGCTCCACCGTGGTGGTCACCGAGCACGGGCGGCCAGTGGCGCGGCTGGTGCCGGAGCCGGCCTCGCTTGACGATCGGGTCCATGCGCTGCGGACATCCGGGTTGGTGCAGTGGAGCGGCCGGCGCCTGGGCAAACCGGCCCCGCGGGTGCCGCTCCGGGGCCGCGCGGGCGTCGCCGAGCTTTTGATCGAGGATCGCGGTTGATTGGCTATGTAAATGCGAGTGCGCTGGTCAAACGCTACATCAGCGAGCTCGCGGAGGCGAGTTTGGCCTGCCGGCTAAATGTCTGGCCGACCCAGCAGAGCCAGGATTCGAAAGGACAGCCCCATGCCTGAACTCAAGCTGGAAGTGCAGCGCACGGCGCTGCTGGTAATGGATTTTCAAAAGCCGATCGTGGAGTGTTACGTTGCCGGGCGGGAGGCGCTGCTGGCCGCCACCGCGTCGGCGATCGCGGCGGCGCGAGCGGCGGGGGTGCGGGTGATCTATGTCGTGGTCGGCTTTCGCGAGGGCTTCCCCGAGATCAGCCCGCGCAACCAGGGCTTCGCGGCGGTCAAGGCGATGACCGCCTTCAGCACTGAGATTGACCCCCAGGTTGCGCCCGCGCCGGGCGAGGTGGTGATCACCAAGCACCGGGTGAGCGCGTTTTACGGCACCGATCTGGATATGATCCTGCGCGCCCAGGATATGGAAACGCTGGCGCTGTGCGGCATCGCCACCAGCGGCGTCGTGCTCTCGACGCTGCGCCACGCCGCCGACGCCGACTACCGCCTGCTGGTGCTGCGCGACTGCTGGTCCGACCAGACGCGGGGGGCGCGCCGTTGGCACCGTGGGCCAAGTCGGCGCGGAAGGCTGCGAAATTCAGGCAGTGGCGGCCCGCCCCCGGCAAACGACGAGGCGCGGACCCGACCGGGCTGGGGCTCAAGGGGTCCCCAGCCCGGTCAAGCGTCAAGCGGGTCGAGTGGCGAAGCCACTCGGGGTCCCGCGCCAATCAAAGACGGCGAGGTCCACGCCTGTCTGTGCGACAAAATTTTCCCCCGGCAAGCACAGGTGATCACCGCCGCCGCATTTGCACAATCGCTGCGAGCTTGACGCATTGCGGGGCGGCGCTGGCGAATCAGGCGGCGTGGCTAAGAAGTTGGCGGAGATGGGCGGCGTCCATGGGGCGGGCGAAGAAGAAGCCCTGCGCCTGGGGGCAGCCGAGCGAGCGGAGATGGCCGACGTGGACCGCGGTTTCGGCGCCTTCGGCCACGATCTGCAGGTTGAGGCTGCGGGCCAGCTCCATAATGGTCTTGATGATGGCCTGGCTCTCGCGCTCGCGGCCCAGTTGGGCGACGAAGGAGCGGTCAATCTTGACGATGTCGAGCGGGAAGCGGTGCAGGTAGCTGAGCGAGGAGTAGCCGGTGCCGAAGTCGTCGAGGCCGAGGCGC
>DATBPS010000210.1:0-1800 GCA_036561225.1 Terriglobales bacterium | reverse complement strand
CCGCTGACGCCGAACGGCAAGCTCGACCGCCGGGCGCTGCCGGCGCCTGTGCTGCGCGGGGAGGGTCTGTGGCGTGCGCCGCGCACGCCGCGGGAGGAGATCCTTTGCGCGCTGTTTGCGGAAGTGCTCGGGGTTGCCGGGGTGGGGATTGCGGACAATTTCTTTGCGCTGGGCGGCCATTCGCTGTTGGCGATGCGGCTGATCAGCCGCATCCGGGCAGGCCTTGATGTCGAGGTGCCGATCCGCACGCTGTTTGAGGCGCCGACGGTTGCGGCGCTGGCGGGTCGATTGGATGACCACGCAGCGCGCCGTCCTGCCCTCGTTGCGCGGGCGCGTCCTGCGGAGCTGCCGCTGTCGCATGCGCAGCGTCGGCTGTGGTTCCTGCACCGGCTGGAGGAGGCAAGCGCAACAGCAAGCGCAACCTACACCATCCCGGTTGCGGTGCGGCTGACGGGGCCACTGGATGCGCCGGCGCTGGAGGGAGCGCTGGGCGATGTGGTGGGACGCCATGAGAGCCTGCGCACGATCTTTCCCGAGCGCGATGGGGTGGCGCGGCAGGAGGTGCTGGGAGCGGATGCGGCACGGCCTGCGCTGATCCGGGCGCGGGTGACGGAGACCGCGCTTGCGGCGGCGCTGGCGGATGCGGCGGCGGTTGGGTTTGACATCTGCGCCGCGCTGCCGGTGCGCGCGCACCTGTTCGAGGTCGCCGCGAGCGAGCACGTGCTGCTGCTGCTGGTGCATCACATCGCGGCGGACGGGTGGTCATTGGGTCCGCTGTTTGCGGACCTTGCATGGGCCTATGGGGCGCGTCTGCGGGGGGAGGCTTCAGCCTTGCCGCCGCTGTCGGTGCAGTATGCCGACTACACTTTGTGGCAACGGGAGGTCCTTGGCGAGGAGAGCGATGCGGAGAGCGCGATCTCGCGGCAGCTTGCGTACTGGCGCGCGGCGCTGGATGGGTTAGCGCCTGCCGTAGATTTGCCCAGCGATCGGCCGCGGCGATCTGTTGCGAGCCATCGCGGGGATGTTGTTGGGGTGAAGCTGTCCGCGGAGTTGCACCGTGGGCTCGTTGGTCTGGCGCGGGGATGTGGGGCGAGCCTGTTCATGGTGGTGCAGGCGTGCCTTGCGGGTCTGCTGAGCCGGCTTGGGGCGGGGGATGACATCGCGATCGGCAGCCCGATAGCGGGGCGCAGCGACAGCGCGCTGGACGGGCTTGTCGGGTTCTTTGTGAACACGCTGGTGCTGCGGACGGATACGTCGGGCAACCCCGGGCTGGGGGAGCTGATCGGGCGGGTGCGCTCTCGCAATCTGTCGGCCTACAGCCATGCGGATGTGCCGTTTGAGCGGCTGGTGGAGCTTCTCAACCCTGTGCGGTCGCTATCGCATCATCCCTTGTTCCAGGTGATGCTGGCGTTTCAAACCAATATGGCGGCGCGGTTTGCAGTGAATGGGATTGCGGCGTCGCCTGAAGATGTATCCACGGGAACGGCGAAGTTCGACCTCTCGGTGAGCCTGAGCGAGGAGCGCGGGGCGGACGGGTTGCCGGCGGGGATTGTCGGGGGGATCGAATACGCGACCGACCTGTTTGATGCGGCGAGCATCGAAAGGCTGGCGAGTCGGTTCGTCCGTGTGCTGGAAGCGGCTGTAGCGCATCCGGAGCGGGCGCTCTCCAGCGTGGACATTCTCGGTGCGGATGAGCGCGCGACCATCCTGGGGGAGTGGAACGCGACGGCGCATGCGCTGCCTGCTTCCACCCTGCCGGAGCTGTTTGCGGCGCAGGTGGCCAGGAGCCCGGATGCGGTT
>DATBPS010000209.1:0-4204 GCA_036561225.1 Terriglobales bacterium | reverse complement strand
GCAACGCAGCTCGCCCAACAGCGGCACACGGCTATACACAGCCACAAAGGTGCGCGAGCACAGACGAAACAGGCGCGGCCCGGGTTTATCCAAAAAGGACAAAGTGAACACCGATCAGGATTTGGTTATCCACCGGCCGCCCGGCGTGGAAGCTGGTCCGGTGCCGGTATTCGACGTACGGGACCCAATTGCCCAGCGACCACCCCACACCCGCGCCGACGGCTTTATATCCATGCAGTCCCAGACCCCAGCGCCTTCCCACCGCCACCTCCGCCAGCAGCAGCGGACTGTGGCTCTGCACCGGACGCTCCACCGGACTGATCCAGGCTTCCAATCCGGTTTCCAGAGAGGCGCCGGACTGCTGCAGCTGCCGGTCATAGCCCAGACCCAGAAAGTTCCACATCACCAGCGCGTGCGGCACCGGAGGCAGACTGATGCCCAGCTTGCCGCTGGCTGCGGCATTGGCGAACCTGGGGTTGGTGGACTGTGCCGGAAACCCAAATGTCCCGGTGGCCAGTACCTGGGCCGGCAACCCGCTGCTCAGCAGCATCCCCATACCCGCCAGCAAGATGAGCTTACAAACCCGCACCCTGGACCTCCTCCACCTGCACCTGCTCGCCCGGCCGCAGGTACGACTTGCGCCGAAACCAGTCCTGCATCGCCGCCTGCAAAGGTTGCAGCGGCACCCGTGTGCCGATCTCCATCTTGCCGTCGCCCACCGGCAGCGTGTCGTCAAAACGTGTCTCGCCGGTAAAGCTGCGCATGGCGAAGTTGTCGAGATGCGCCACGGGGCACGGCCTGCCCCCCTCCGGTCCCACCAGCGTCACGGTCAGCTTGCGCGCGTACACGCTCAGCCCAGCTTCTTCTTGAGCAGTTCGTTGGCCAACCCCGGCGCCGCCTGCCCGCGCGAGGCCTTCATCACCTGGCCGACAAAAAACGCCAGCAGTGTTGTTTTGCCGGCGCGATACTGGGCCACCTGCCCGGGGTTTTGGGCGATCACCTCATCCACGATCTTCTCCACCGCTCCGCTGTCGGAGATTTGCCGCATGCCCATCGCCTCGACCAGAGTTCGGGGCGACTTGCGCTGGCTCACCATGGCGGCGAACACATCCTTGGCCATCTTGCCGGAGATGGCCCCCTCGTCAATCAGGGTCACCAATTCGGCGATGTGGGCCGGCTCGACTCCCGCCGCCTCCGGCGCAACCTCGGCCGTCTTGGCATAAGCCATCAAATCGCCCAGCATCCAGTTGGCCACCGCCTTGGCATTCTTGGATCCCAGCGCCGCCCGCTCAAAGTAGTCGGCCAGACTGCGGCTAGCGGCCAGCACCTGGGCGTCGCCATTCGATACCCCATACTGCGCCTGCAAACGATCGCGCTTGGCCTGCGGCATCTCCGGCAAGGAGGCGGCGGCAGATTGCCGCCAACTGTCGCTGACCACCAGCGGCGCCAAATCGGGCTCGGGAAAATACCGATAGTCGTGGGCGTGCTCTTTGGAGCGCATGGAGGCAGTGCGGCCGTCGGCGGGCTGGAACAACCGTGTCTCCTGCTCCACCCGTCCGCCACCATCGAGCACTTCGGCCTGGCGCTCAATCTCGTACTCCAAGGCGCGCTGCAGGTAGCGGAAGGAGTTCAGGTTCTTGACCTCAACCTTGGCGCCGAACTTCTCCTGGCCCCGGGGACGGAGGCTCACGTTGGCGTCGCAGCGCAGGCTTCCCTCCTCCATATTGCAGTCGGAGACCTCAAGGTAAAGCATGATCTCCTTCAGGCGCGTCAGGTATTCGTAGGCCTCTTCCGGGGCCCGCAGGTCGGGCTCGGAGACGATCTCCACCAGCGGCACCCCGGCGCGATTCAGGTCCACGTAGGAGTGGGTGGCCGATCCGGGCAGGCCATCGTGCAGGTTTTTGCCGGCGTCTTCCTCGAGATGCAGGCGGGTGATGCCGATGCGCTTGGCCTCCGGCTGCCCGGGAAATACCTCCAGCCAGCCGTGTTCGGCCAGCGGGCGATCGTACTGGCTGATCTGGTAGCCCTTGGGCAGGTCAGGATAGAAATAGTTCTTGCGGGCAAAGATGGACGTTTCGCGCACGCCCGCGTTGAGTCCCAGCGCGGCCAGCACGGCTTTTTCCACCGCCGCGCGGTTGAGCACCGGCAGGGACCCGGGCAGGCCCAGACACACCGGACAGGTCTGGGAGTTGGGTGGGGCGCCAAAGCGCGTGGAACAGCCGCAGAAGATCTTGCTGGCGGTGTTCAACTGCACATGCACCTCCAGCCCGATCACCGGTTCGTAACGGGTAAGGATATCGGTCGCGGGCATCTCGCTTTTCATTGTAGCGGCTTGCCCGGGGTGGACCCGCCCGCGGCGACAGCGCCGCTGGCGCGCCTCATGCCCAGGCCGTTCCAGTGCTCGCAGGCCACAATCGAATTGCCCGGTTGCGCCGGATCGTACTTCACCTGCACCGGCCAGCCGGGAATCCAGCTGGCGGGGTCAAACGATGCCTCGATCAGGTGCAGCGCCTGCGAGGCCTGATAGGTCACCCCGTGGGTGCTGTACTGATACACCAGCGTGGGGGCGGCATTCTCTTGCGCTTCGAGGGGCGCGGGGATCATCTCTAGAATCTCCCCGCTGGCCAGCCGGCCCACCGCATGCACGTGCAGCCGCCGTTGGCGCTCGAGTTCATCGGCGCTGGGGCGATGCCAGTGCCGCCACAACCAGATGGCGGCGCCCGCCAGGGCGGCGCCGCCGCCGACCGCCGCCGCGACCGGCCACCAACTCGGCAGTGCAGGCAAACTCCTCACTCCGCCGCTGCCACCAGGTTCTCCAGTGTCCCCACCCCGGCAATGGTCACGCTGACGCGGTCGCCGGGGTTCAGCCGGCCCACCCCCGCCGGGGTTCCCGTGGCAATGACATCACCCGGCTCCAGCGTCATGACGGCGGTGATGGCCTGCAGCAGGCGCGGCAGCGGAAAGATAAAATCGGCGGTGTTGCCCTGCTGCCGGACCTCCCCGTTCACCCGCGTCTCAATCGTCAATCCCTCCCATGGCCGCTCACCCGCCTGCGGTGTCTCCACCACGCACGGGCCGATCGGGCAAAAGGTGTCGAAGCCCTTGGCGCGGGCCCACTGGCTATCTTTCTTCTGCAGGTCGCGGGCGGTTACGTCGTTGACGCAGGTAAAGCCCAGCACGTACTCCCGCGGATCGGCCTCGAGCGCCAGGTTGCGGCAGCGGCGTCCGATCACCACCCCCAACTCGCCCTCGTACTCCACCTGCTGCGACAACCGCGGCAAAACGATCGTGCCTCCCGGCGGCAGCAGCGCCGAAGGCGGCTTGAGGAAGATCAGCGGTTCGGCCGGGACATCGTTGCCCAGCTCGCGCGCATGTTCACGATAGTTGCGGCCGATGCAGACAATCTTGCTGGGCGTGCAGGGCGCCAGCAGGTCCACCGCCTCCCGCGGCAGCCTCTCCACCCCCGGCTGGGGACGGCAGGCGTTGTGCTCGCCCAGCGGCGTGCCGCTGTAGACCTGGATGTGATCGCTTTCCAGCCGGCCCCAACAGATCTGGCCCTGCTGCAAAAATCGAACCCATGGCATGCGTATGGCTCTCGCTCCGCGCGGCGCAGGGGTCAGCGGTCGCCGCCTCCGCCTCCGCCCCCACCCGGCTTTTTGGTTTTGTTCTTGCTGGTATCCGGCTTCTTATCGTTAGGCAGCGCTTCGACCGCAATAATACGCGAGGTGGCCCGGAATTGCTTGTAGTTCTTGAACTGGATCACCATGCGCATCGGAATCCCGGGCGCGCCGTCGGCCCCGGGAATGGTGCCCTGCATCAGCGTGTAGACCGGAAACCAGTACTTGCCGTCAATGCGCTGCCGCCAGACTTGAAAAGGCAAAAACGTATTCGTCGGATTGCCGTGCTTATCCACCTCGTTGGGGACCACGCTTCCCTGACTCTTGACGATCATCAGCGACTGGTCATCCACCCACACCCGCCCCTGAAAATAGCGGTGCCCCTTGGCGATCGCCTTGGGCGCGACGTCAAAGACGTACGCCGTGACCTGGTCGAGGGGTTCGTGGTCCACGTAGGTCACGTTGTACTGCGGCAGCTCATCCACGGAAAACGTGTACATGTTCATGTTGAACATGTCGGTCAGGTCTTCCTGGGTGATGACGATGCCCGCCTGCTGCAGGCTCGGTTGGGGGCAAAAGGTGCACTG
>DATBPS010000208.1:0-24697 GCA_036561225.1 Terriglobales bacterium | reverse complement strand
CATCTGGTCCACAATATGCACCGAGTGCGGCTGCACGCGGTGGTTGTAGGCCAGCCCCGCCCAGCGTTCGCGCAGGGCCGCGCGGGCGAAGCCCCAGCGTTCGGGCGCGCCCGACCGGTGGGTGATCCAGGCCGACTTCAGTGTGCCTTGCAGGTCGAAGGCGCAATCCGGGTGAAAGGCGCGCAACCGCGCCAGGTCGTCGCGCCAGGCATCCCAACTGCGCGGCCGCCGGCGCAGGGCACCGGTATCCACTGTGAACACCTCATCCAGGGCGGGATGGCCGGCCACCAGCGGCAACCATTTCCGCTCCACCACCCAAGCCAGCCGGGCCTGAGGCAGATTGGCGCGCAGGGTGGCCGCGGCCGGCAGAGCGTGGACAATGTCGCCCAGGCTGCTGAGCTTGACGATCAGGATGCGAAGGGGCCCCGGCGGCGGCATATTTACCATTTTTAGTATCGCCGAGGCGACCCCGGCAGGGCTACTGCGAGTCCGCCCGCGCCAGACGGGCGAGCAGGTCACGGGTGGAGTGGTGTTTGGGGTCGCCGACAATGCGCACCGCGACGCCCAGCTCGCGCGCCACCGCCGCCTCCGGCACGGAATCGGCGGTGTAGTCGGTGCCCTTGGCGTGGATATCGGGACGCAGGGCGCGCAACAGCGGTTCCACCGACAACTCTGGAAAGATGGTGACCGCCGCGACGCCGCGTAGGGCCGCCACCAATCGGGCGCGGGCCGCTTGATCGAGAATCGGCCGCCCGGGGCCTTTGAGCCGGCACACGGCGCCGTCGGCATTGATGGCGACGACCAGGCGGTCCCCACACTCGGCCGCCGCCTGCAGGTAGCGGATGTGACCCACATGCAGGATGTCAAAGCAGCCATTCGCCAGCACCACGCTTTCACCCGCGCCGCGCCACCGCTGGGCCTGGGCCAGCAGGTCGGGACGGCTCAAAATTTTGCCGGCGGTGGTCATGCCGGCGGCTCGTACTGCCGCACCGCCCGAAGCAGTTCGGCGCGGCTCAGGGTGGCGGTGCCGGGCTTCATGACCACCAGCCCGCCGGCAACATTGGCCAGAGTGGCGGCGGTGGGGCCGTCGGCGCCGGCGGCGAGGGCGGCGGTAAAGACGGCAATGACGGTGTCGCCGGCGCCGGTCACATCGAGCGCCTGTCGGGAACCGGCCACCGGCCAGTGACGCGCCAGCCGGCCGGGCTCGAACAGCGCCAGTCCGTCGCGGCCGCGAGTGATGAGCAAATGCCGGCACCCCAGCTTGCGCAGCAGACGGCGGCCGACGCTCTCCAGCGCCTCTCGCCCCGCGCCCGCCAGAGTTACGCCGAGAGCGGCCTCCACTTCGGCCTCGTTGGGGGTGGCGGCGGTCATGCCCGCGTAGGCGGCGATCTGAAAACGGGCATCCACCGTCGTCAACCGGGCTCGCGCCGCGGCGGCCAGCGCCGGGGTCACCGCGCCATAGCCGTAGTCGGATACCAGCAGTGCCTGCGCGCCGCGCAGCGCCCGCGCCGCCGCCCGCGCCAGCCGCTGCTGCACAGCGCTGGGGAGCGGCGATGGTTCGCGATCGAGGCGCAGCACCTGCTGCGGGCTGGTATGGGCGTGGCGGGCCAGCAGGCGCGACTTGGTGGGGGTGACGTAGCGCGGCAGCCGCACCAGCCCGCGCAGGTCCATGCGCGCGCGCCGCAACTGCCCGCTGAGGCTGACGCCGCTGGCATCGTTCCCGACCACGCCCACCACCCGCACCCGCACCCCCAGCGCCGCCAGATTCATGGCGGCGTTGGCGCCGCCGCCGGGGGCCAGCGCCAGGGTGCGCTGTTTGAGGATCAGCACCGGCGCTTCGCGCGAAACGCGGGCGATCTCGCCCGTGATGAACTCATCCGCCACCAGGTCGCCCCAGACGGCAACGGTCAACTCCGGGAAGCGGTCCAGCACCGACGCCGGCGGCGATGCCTGTTTCATGGCTGTACCTCGCGGGCGAGAATCCACTCCACCGCCGTGAGCGCATCCTCGGCCACATGATCGGGCGGATACGCCGGGCCGGCGGCCAGCGCCGTCTCCCCGTAGCCGGAGCGCACCAGCGCGCCGCGCGCGCCCACGGCATGGGCCAAACCGACATCCAGGTCGCGGTCACCCACCACCCAGGAGCGGCGCAGGTCGAGTCCCAGCTCGCGCTCCGCCTGGCGCAGCATGCCGGGCGCCGGTTTGCGGCATGCGCAAGCCCCGCCGTAGCCGGCCACCTCGCCGCGGGGGTGGTGCGGACAATAGTAGATGGCGTCGAGATGCGCTCCCGCCGCCGCCATATGGTCGCGCAACAGGCCGTGCAGGACGGCAATCGCCTCCTCGGAGTAAAAGCCGCGCGCCACCCCCGCCTGGTTGGTCACCACCACCGCCGCCCAGCCCGCCTGATTGACCCGGCGCACGGCTTCGGCGGCATAGGGGAAGATGTGGAAGTCCTCGGGCCGGCCGGCGTACCCCACCTCCTGGTTGAGCGTGCCGTCGCGGTCGAAGAACAGGGCTGGACGCATCGCTGCTTATCTTAACGAATTTGCCACTCCCCGCGGGTTGGCATCTGGCTCTCTGACGCGGGCACGGGTAGGATGGAAGCTGGCATGCTCTCCCGGGTGTTTCGCGTTCATTTTGTGGGCATCGGCGGCATCGGCATGAGCGGCATCGCCGAGGTGCTGCTGGTGCAGGGGTGGCCGGTGTCGGGCTCCGACCTGCGGCCCTCCGCCATCACCGACCGGCTGGCGGCCATGGGGGCGCGCATCCACATCGGACATGCCGCGGCCAACCTGGGCGATGCCGAAGTGGTGGTCACCTCCAGCGCCGTGGCCGAAACCAACCCGGAGGTTGCCGCCGCGCATGCGCTGCAGATTCCGGTGATCCCGCGGGCGGAGATGCTGGCCGAGCTGATGCGGCTCAAATTCGGCATCGCCGTGGCCGGCATGCACGGCAAGACCACCACGACATCCATGACCGCCACCGTGCTGGCGGCGGTGGGCCTGGATCCCACCGTGGTGGTGGGCGGCCGGCTGGACTCGATCGGCTCCAACGCCCGGCTGGGATCGAGCGACTATCTGGTGGCCGAGGCCGACGAGAGCGATCGCTCGTTTCTGATGCTGGCGCCGATTGTCGCGGTCATCACCAACCTCGACCGTGAGCATCTGGACTGCTACCGCGATCTGGACGACATCCAGGACGCATTTGTAACTTTCGCCAACCGTGTCCCGTTCCACGGCACGGTGCTGATCGGCAGCGATGACGCCGCCGCGCGCGCCATCGTGCCACGCATCCGCCGGCGGACGATCACCTATGGCCGGCATGAGGAGAGCGAAGTCCACGTCGCCGAAGTTCGTCTGGCGGGACTGGAGTCGTACTTCCGCCTGCGCCTGCGCCCCACCGCGGCGCACCTGATGCGGCGCGAAGCCGCCAGCCTCGACCTGGGCGAGTTTCGGCTTCCCCGCCCCGGCCTGCACAACGTGCTCGACGCCACCGCCGCCATTTCCGTCGGCCTGCTGCTGGGCCGCGACCTGGAGTTGATCCGCGCCGCCATCGCCGGCTTCACCGGCGTGGATCGCCGCTTTCAAATCCGCGGCTCGGTGGGCGGGGTGCGCGTGGTGGACGATTACGGACATCACCCCACCGAGCTGGCCGCCACGCTGGCGGCGGCGCGCCAGGTGGTGCAGGCGGAAGGCCAGGGCGGGCGGGTGCTGATGATATTCCAGCCGCACCGCTACACCCGCACCTATCACCTGCGGGATGAATTTGCCCAGGTGCTGACGCTGGCCGACCATACCTGGCTGCTCGACATTTATCCCGCCGGCGAATCGCCCATCGCCGGCGTGGACGCGGCGTCGCTTGCCGCCCAGGCGCGGCGGGCGGGTGCGGTCACCGACTATGCGCCCAACGCGGAAGCGGCGCTGACCGCCGCCGCGGCGGCGGCGCGGCCGGGCGACCTCATCCTCACCCAGGGCGCGGGCAGCGTCTCCGGGCTGGGCGAAAAACTGCTCGCCGCGCTGCGCGCAACCGTCGCGGCGGATACCGGAGCGGCACGCTCATGAAGCGGTCGCGCGATCGTGATCAGCCACTGCCCGATGAGCCGCTCGAGGCGGATTTGGAGGCCGACGAACCGGCCGAGGAGCCGGAGTATCGCCGCCGCCGCCAGCCGGTGCGGGTGCGCAAGTCCGGCCTGGAGTGGGGGCGGCGGCTGCGCCGCGGCTGGAAGCCGCTGCTCATCGGCGGCGCGGTGCTGGCGGTCGGCCTGGGATCCTACGCCATGCTGGCGCGCAGTTCCTGGTTCGTGCTGAGCAGCTCCGATCAGATCACCGTTCATGGCGCCCAGCCCGCCACCGCCGGCCGCATCGTGCAGGTATTTGCCGCCGACCTGGGCCGCAACGTCTTCTTCATCCCGCTCAGCGCCCGGCGCGAGACGATTGAGGCCATCCCCTGGGTGGACAAGGCGGCGGTGCTGCGGGTTTGGCCCAACGGCATTCAGGTGCAGGTCACCGAACGCACCCCCATCGCCTTTGCCCGGGTGGGCGACCATCTCGAGCTGGTGGACGGCCACGGGGTGCTGCTGCCACAGCCGGCCACGGGCAGCTTCGATTTTCCGGTGCTGATCGGCCTGGAAGGGGTCGAGGCGGCGCAGCCCAATGCTCCCCGCTGGCTCGCCGCGCGGGCGACGCAGGTGACCCAGTGGCTCACGCTGGCCCATGACATGGATCCCAGCGGCAACGCCGCGCACCCGGTGTCGGAGGTGGACCTGAGCGACGCCGGCGACCTGCGCGCCCGCCTCAGCCTCCCCGGCGGGGGGACGGTGCTGGTGCACTTCGGCGATCAAAACTTTGCCGCCCGCTACGCGCTCTTCGAGCAGCACATCAGCGGGTGGCGGCAGGCCTATCCCTACATGGCGGGCGTGGATTTGCACTTCGATGGCCAGGCGATCGTGGATCCCGGCACCCCACCCGCGGCCACGCCGGCCGCCCAGCCTTCCGCCAAGAAACCCGCCGCCCATACCGGCCGCGGAGCGGGGCGATGAGCGCACCACCGCCCCGGAAAACGCCCCCTGCGCCCTGCTTCCACATCCTCGACCTGGGCACCTCCACCCTGCGCCTGGTCCAGGTGCGCATGGCGGAGGGGGCGATGGAGTACTCGGCGCACCTGACCGCGCCGGCGCAGGGCATGCGCAAGGGCGCAGTGACCGGCCTGGCGCCCGCCGCCGAAGCCATGCAGGCGCTGGCCGCCGAGATGGAACTGCGCACCGGCGTGCCGGTGGAGCGCGTCTTCCTCAGCCTGACCGGCGCCCAGATCAAGGGGCTGACCAGCCAGGGCGGATTGCCGCTCAACTCGCGCAGCCGCGAGGTGACGCGCGAGGATGCCCGCCGCGTTCTCGATATGGCCCGCGCCATGGCGCTGCCCGACGATCGCCAGATTCTGCACGTGATCCCCCAGGAGTTTGTCCTGGACCGCCAGGGCGGCATTCACGAGCCGGTGGGCATGCTGGCCTCGCGCCTCGAAGCCCGCATTTACGCCCTCACCGTCGCCACCAGCGCCAAGGACAACCTGGTGCTGGCCGCCAACCACGCCGGTCTCGAAGTGGAGGAGCTGATCTTCGCCCCGCTGGCCAGCGCCGAGGCCTGCCTGGAAACCGGGGATCGTTTCGCCGGTGTGGCCATGGTCGAACTGGGAGCCGGAACCACCGGCATTCTGGTGTACAGCCAGGGCAGCCTGGTGCACGCCGCCAGCGTGGCCATCGGCGGCGATCACTTCACCAACGATATTTCCATCTGCCTCAACACCCCGGTCGCCGAGGCTGAGCGGCTGAAGCTGGGCTACGGCGCCGCCACCGGCGCGTTGGCGGGCGGCGACGGTGTTTCCATTGAAGTGCCCGGCATGCACGGCCAGCCGTCGCGGCTGCTGCCGCGGCGGCAGTTGTGCGAGTGCATCGAGCCGCGGGCGCGCGAGTTGACCCGGCTGATCGCCAAGGAACTGGCCACCGTGCCTGGGCTGGCGGCGGGCATCCTTATGAGTGGCGGCGGCCAGCGTCTGCAGGGCCTGCCGGAAATGCTGGCCGAGGCCAGCGGGTTGGCGGTGCGCAGCGCCGTGCCCAGCCTGATCGAGGGCATGCCCCAGGAACTGGCCGAGCCCGAGTTTGCCTTTATGGTGGGCGCTTGCTTTTATGCGCACCGCCTCATGTCGCGCCGCCAGCGGGCGCCGGGGTGGTGGGAGAAGCTGCGCGCCCGTCTCAACGATCTCGCCGACTAATTTAAGTTGTTGCAGGCCAAGGAGTTCCATCCGTTCACCGGCCGCTATTGCCACTCGACCCGGCCAAACCACCGTTCGCTGAATAGGGCTTGGGGCTCCCCGCACACGCCGCTAGCATCACAATAAGCCGGGGATTGGCCGCAGCCGTCCTGGTGCGCGGTAGTTATACTGCGGCAAACGAAATCAAGGAGGCAGCATGAGCACACAGACCATCGCGCCGGAGTCCTTCTCGCCCGTTAAGCGGAGCGACTTTTCCGTTCTCCAGCCGGAGACCACCCACTCCGGATCGCGCATCGAAGCCATCCACAAAGGGCTGCCCAAAATTACCCAGTCGCTGTGCCCGGACTGCACCCGCGTCATCGAGGCGCGCGAGTTCGAGGAGAACGGCGCCGTCTACATGGAAAAGACCTGCCCCACGCACGGTTATTTCCGCGACAAGATCTATGGCGATGTGAAGCTCTATCTGAAGATGGAGCAATGGTATTTCGGCGACAACCGCGGGTTGTCGAATCCGGCCATCCCCAACGCCACCCGCTGCCCCGACCAGTGCGGACTGTGCTCGATGCACACCAGCCACACCGGCCTCGCCAACGTGGACCTGACCAACCGCTGCAACCTGACCTGCCCGGTGTGCTTCGCCAACGCCAACGCCGCCGGCTATCTGTACGAACCCAGCTTCGATCAGGTGCGCAAGATGCTGCAGGCGCTGCGCAACGAGCGCCCGGTGGCGGGCCGCGTGGTGCAGTTCTCCGGCGGCGAGCCGACGATTTATCCGCGCTTCCACGACGCCGTGGCGCTGGCCAAGGAGATGGGCTTCAGCCACATCCAGGTGGCCACCAACGGGGTGATGTGGAACGACCTCGACTTCTGCATCAAGGCGCGCGACGCGGGTCTGCACACCCTCTACCTGCAGTTTGACGGCGTGTGCGACGACATCTACAAGCGCACCCGCGGCGAGTCGTTGTTCGACAAGAAGTTGAAGGCGATTGACAATGTGCGCAAGGCGGGGCTGATGAAGATCGTCTTCGTGCCCACCATCGTCAAGGGCCTCAACGACCACCAGATCGGCGACATCATCAAGCTGGCGCTCGAAAACATTGACGTGGTTAGCGGCATCAGCTTCCAGCCGGTGACCTTCACCGGCCGCATCTCGCGCAAGGAGCTGGAAGCCAAGCGCTTCACCCTCGCCGACCTGGCGCACGCCGTCAACGAGCAGACCGGCCTCGCCGATGTCTACAACGACTGGTTCCCGCTGGCCTGCGTGACCCCGTTCTCGCGCCTGATCAGCGCCCTGCGCGGCGAGGAGACCACCTCGCTGAGCTGCCATCCGCACTGCTCCATGGGCACCTACATGTTCGTGGACCAGAAGACCAAGGCGGCGGTGCCGGTGACCCGCTTCGTGGACGTGGGCAACATGCTGCAGGACATTGACAACCTGGCCCGCAGCGCCCAGAAGGCGCGCTTCAAGTTCTTCAGCAAGGTGAAGACCTGGAACTCGCTGCAGAAGCACTTCCACGCCGAGAAGGCGCCCGAGGGGCTGACCTTCACCCGCTTCCTGCAGACCCTGCAGGGCATGACCGACAAGAGCTACGGCCGCGGCAGCGACGCCGAAACCGGCTTCGTCTACAAGACCCTGATGGTCGCCGGCATGCACTTCATGGACAGCTACAACTACGACGTGGAGCGGGTGAAGCGCTGCATCATTCACTACGCCGCGCCCAACGGGCTGATCTACCCCTTCTGCACCTACAACTCGGGCCCGGTGTACCGCGAGAAGATCGAGAAGAAGTACTCCATGCCCTTCGACAAGCAGCTCACCACCATGCAGATCCCCAGCGGCGGCCAGACCACCCAGGTGGCCGGCGACGCCGCCAAGAAGGCCCTGCCGGTGCTGCAATCGAGCGGCGGCTGCGGCTCCGGCACCTGCTGAGCACGGCTCCATCCTTAAACACCAAAAGCCCCGGCTTCGGCCGGGGCTTTTTTTATTGCCGAGGGCTTAGTCGCGTAGGGTGAGGCCTTCCATTTCGAAATCGGCGTCGAACGCCAGCGCCGCTTGCAGGCGCTCTCTCCGTATCGTAACGAACGACACCGCATCCACA
Organism: Terriglobales bacterium; assembly: GCA_036561225.1. GTDB lineage: Bacteria > Acidobacteriota > Terriglobia > Terriglobales > SCQP01 > SCQP01. The sequence goes on along the minus strand of DATBPS010000208.1, from coordinate 16,334 downwards.
AGACTGAGTCGCTTCCGTTTTCGCTCTAAGAGCAGGTCCAAGCCGGCATTGTGAAGGTCCTCGCTGACCCAGATGCACTGGAGCAGCGGAGCAAATTCCTGGCGGAATTCAGCTACCACCCCGAGGCCAAATCGCCTCCCCAGCAGCGCATAGGTCTCGATGAGCACATATGAGGTAACAACCAGCTGTACCCCACCCGCTCGAAGCTCTTCGAACTGCCGCGTCGCTTGCCCGTGACAAGCATCGCTTGAAAGCGCGAGCGCGAGGAGCCAGGATGAGTCAGCGAACAGCGCGTTCAGGAGTAGGCCTCGTCGAGATAGCGGTCATGGCTCTCGGCAATGTCGGTACGTCCCTCCCGGTCTCGCCACCGACCGACGACCCGCGCCGCGCGCTCGTACTTCGCAGCGATACCCTGCGATTCAGCCGCCAACCCCTGGTCCACAAAGCGGCGGATTGTCTCGGCTAGGGAAATACCGCGGGCATGGGCCAAGTTCTTCAGTGCATTAGCCTGGCGCTCGCTTAGCTGAATTTGCGTCCTTACCATTCCTCATAGTGTAATCACATCATGCTGTAATGTCAAACCTCCGGCGATCGTGGGCGCGCCGCGCGCTCGAGAGCAAGGACTTCTGGCCTGGATACTGCGCAGGTCTGACGCATGTTGCGATCGCGCTGCTGGGCCGTTTCCCTGGCCACTCAAAAAACAAATCTGGCCAGCGCAAAAGACCATTACGGCGTTAACGCGTACAGGTCAGTTGCCTGGCTGCAGACAACGCCTGAACAAAGTTCTCTTCCCTTGTGACTTCGGAGCGCCCCATTTGGAGGTGAAGCCTCGGCGCTGGCACGAAGAGTTCAGGCGCGAGTTAGGATCGAAAGCAAGTTCGCGTGAACTCGTCGAATGGTACCGGGGAAAATACCAGTCCGCACACACCCAGTTCTTTTGATTCGCGCAACGCTCGATGACGAGGGGAAGCCTTTTGGCTGGCTGATTTCCGCCTTGGCATGCTACGGTGGAAAGAGCTTATGAGCACCCCTTCGGAACCTGGCGGCGCTTGCGCGCCCCCGGGAGGCGGGCCAGGGATTTAGAGCTATTCCCAGGTTCTTCTCTCGACGGGCGAGTTTCGTCTGCCAGGCCCGCAACGAGAGCAGGACAGTTGGAGTTTCGCCGGCCTCAATCCGAACTCGATGGCACCCCCGTGTCTTCGGCCCCGGCCACGCCCAAACGGCGGCGGCGGGCACGCACTCTGTGGGCGACCCGCATCCTGCCCTTCCTGCTCATCCTGGGGCCGGGCTTCATCACCGCCAATGTGGATAACGACCCCGGCGGCATCCTTACGTACTCGCAGGCGGGGGCCAAGTACGGCTACCTGCTGCTGTGGACGCTGATCCCCACCACCATCGCGCTGGTCGTCATTCAGGAGATGGCGGCGCGCATGGGCGCGGCCACCGGCAAGGGACTGTCGGACCTGATCCGCGAGGAGTTCGGGTTCCGGGCGACGTTCTTCGCCATGACGGTGCTCTCCATCGCCGACTTCGGCAACATCGTCAGCGAGTTCAGCGGCCTGGCGCTGGGCATGGAGCTCTTCAACGTCATTAAGTGGATCTCGGTGCCGTTGGGCGCGCTGCTGGTATGGGGGCTGGTGGTGAAGGGCCGCTACCGCAAGGTCGAGCTGGTGCTGGTCGGCTTCTCGCTCATTTACTTCACCTATGCCTTCTCCGCCGTTCTGGCCAAGCCGGACTGGGGGCTGGCGGTGAAGGAGATGGTCCTGCCCAGCGGCATCCAGTTCCATGGCGAGTACCTGATCATGGTGCTGGGGCTGATCGGCACCACCATCACCCCCTGGATGCAGTTCTACCTGCAAGCCTCGATCGTCGAGAAAGGCATCGGCCGCAAAGAGTACGGCATGAGCCGCTGGGACGTCATCGCCGGCTGCTTCATCACCGAGATCGTTTCGTTCTTCATCATCGTGGCCTGCGCCGCCACCCTCTATGTGCACGGCCACCACGATGTGGACAACGTCGCCCAGGTGGCGCAGGCGCTGGCGCCGCTGGCGGGGCGCTACGCCGCCGCGCTGTTCGCCATCGGGCTGATCAACGCGGCGCTGCTTTCGGCGGCGATTCTTCCCCTGGCCACCGCCTATAACGTCTGCGAAGGGCTGGGGTTCGAGCACGGCATTGACAAACGCTTCTCCGAAGCGCCGGCCTTCTACGGCCTCTACACCCTGCTGATCGCCGCCGGCGCCGGCATGGTGCTCATCCCTCATCTGCCGCTGGTGCAGGTCATCCTCTACTCCCAGGTGGCCAACGGCGTGCTCCTGCCGGTGGTGCTGATCTTCATGCTGCGGCTGGTGAACCGCGAAGACGTGATGGGAGACATGCGCAACGGCTGGTGGGCCAACGCCATCGCCTGGACGACGAGCGTCATCATCGTCATTCTGGCGGTGATGTGGATGTTTACGCTTTAGTGGCGCTAATCCTGGCGCAGGGTTTCGACCGGATCCAGCCGGGCGGCGCGCCGGGCAGGCACCAGGCAGGCGAGGAGCATCACCAATGCCAGCAGCGCCGGAGCTAGCGCGAGGGTAAGCGGATCCCAGGCGCGCACACCGAAGAGGTAGCTTTGCAACAGGCGGCCGGCGGCGGCGGCTAGCAGCAGGCCAACGGCGATGCCGCCCAGCGCCAGCCGCGATCCCTGCCGCAGCACCAGCGCTGAAACGGCGGTACGCGTGGCGCCCAGCGCCATGCGCACTCCGAACTCCCGCCGCCGCTGGGCGGCGATGTAGGCCACCACGCCGTAGAGGCCGATGGCCGCCAGTAGCAGCGTGAGCAGGCCAAAGCCGGCCACCAGCCACAGCGCCAACCGCTGGGGAGCGGTGGCGCGGCTGACCAACTGCGGCAGAGGGGTCCAGTCCGAGAGCGGCACATGGGCATCCACGGCGTGCACCGCCCCGGCGATGCGGTCGCGCAAATGCGCGGTCAGGCCGGCGTGCGGTGTCGCGCGGACCCGAACCACCAGCGACATGGTCAGCATGGCAGGCCAGGGCTTTTGGGTGATGGGAGCATACAACTCCGGCACCACCTGCTCCGAGAGGCTATCGTGTTTGAAGTTGGCCACCACTCCGACAATCGTGCGTGGCTCGGGGTCCACGGGGATGCGGATCTGCTGTCCCACGGCGGCGGCGCCGGGATAGAACTTGTCCGCCAGTGCTTGATTGACGATGGCGACAGGCATGGAGGCTTGGGTGTCGCTGTCGAGGAAATCCCGGCCGGCGAGCCGGGGAACTCCGACGGCGGTGAAGTAGCCGGCGGAGATCATGGCGTAGTTCACTGCCGCCGGATGTTCCGGGTCGGCGGGGCGGCCAGGGAAGCGCACGATAGTACTTTCGCCATCGCCGGCGAGCGGCGCCGTCTTGTTCACGCCCACCGCCACCACCTCCGGCAGCCGAGCCACCTGGGTGCGCACGGACTGATAGAAGCGCGCCGCCTGCGACCAGTCCGGATAGGCGGATTGCGGCAGGGATAGCTTCACCGCCACCGCCGCCTGCGGGTCAAAGCCGCCTCCCGCCGCCAACAACGCCTGCAACGAACGGGCCAGCAGCCCGCCGGCCACGACCAGCACCAACGCCAGCGCGACTTGCCCGGTCACCAGCGCCGTCCGCAGCTGAGGCGACCCGCGGCTCACGCTTCCCTTCCCGCTGCGCAAGTCGCCGGCGCCGGAACGCAGCAACAGCATGGGCGCCAGAGCGCAGCCCATGCCACTGCTCAGGATGAGGGCCAAACCAAACGCGAACACCCGCCAATCGGTGGCGACTCCGGAGAGGCGCGGCAATGCCGTCGCCAGCAATCCCTGCAGACCGTGCAGCGTGGCCAGCGCGAGCAGCGCACCCAAGCCGCCGCCGAGCAGCGCCAGCCAGAGTGTCTCGGTCAGCATCTGCCGTGCCAGCCGCCAGCGGCCGGCCCCCAGCGCCGCCTTGAGCGCGAGCTCCCCACGCCGGGCCAGGGCGCGCGCCAGCAGCAGTCCGGCGACGTTGGCGCAGGCCACGGCCAGCACCAGACCCACCGCCAGCAGCAGCAACAGCAGAGGCTGCCGCAATCCGGCGGTGTGGGCGGCGGCCAGACTCTGCAGGCGGCTGGTGAACCATCCCTTGCCGCGCGGCTGTTCCGTCTCGCTGCGCTGGCGAAACGCATCCAGTGCAGCGGCGGCCTGGCGCGCGCCAACCCCTGGGTTCAGGCGGCCGACAAAGGCCAGCTCAGCGGACTCATACGGAATCAGCGGTCCGGAGGAAAGAGCCAGCGGGAGCCAGAGCTGGGGCCGGGCTTGAAAAGCGAAGATCGCCGGCATGGCGGCCGCCTCGGGAAATTGAAACTCCGGCGGCATGACGCCGACCACCGTGTACGCTTGCCCGTCGAGGTCGAGCGTATGCCCCACAATCGCCGGATCGGCGTGCAGTGCACCCCGCCATAGCGCATCGCTCAGGAGCGCCACCCGCCCGCGCCCGGGCTGGTCTTCGGCCTCCGTATAGATGCGACCCAGCTCCGGGCGGACACCCAGGGCGGCGAACACGCCCGCCGAGGCCAGAACGGCCCGCAACCTCACCGGTTCTCCCTCACCCGTCCAGTTCACCGAACCTGGCCGTAGCGCGCCCAGGGAGGCGAAAGCATGGCCCGGACCGGTGGTCGCCGCCTGCATCTTCCAGAAGACAACGCGGTCCCAGGGAATCTCCTCGGTACCCATCTGCAGCGAAGCCGGCGCCTGCCGCCAGATGAACTCGAAGCGGTCAGCCTGGGGCACCGGCAGGGGGCGCAACAACGCGCCATTCGCCAGACTGAACACCGCCGTGGCCGCTCCCAGACCCAATGCCAGCGACAGAATCGCCGCCGCCGCAAAGCCGGGCCGGCGGAGCATGTCGCGCCACGCCAGGCGTGTGTCGGAGGCAACATCAGTCAGCCAACGGATGCTGCGCGCCTCCTGGCTGGACTGGCGATTGGACAAGCCATTGCCGAAGGCGCGCTCGGCTTCCCGCCGGGCGGCTCCAAGGCTCGCTCCCGCCGCCGCCAGGTCGTCGGCCTTCGACAGCACGTGAAACTTCTGTTCTTCCTCGAGCTCGTGGATCAGCGCGGCGGGACGCAAGCTGCGACGAATACGGGACAGCCATGACATATTCAGGCCCTCTGCAATACCTGCTGGATGGCCGCACTGGCGCTACGCCAACGCGCCTCGGCGGCTTCCAACTCCTTGCGCCCGCGGACGGTGATGGCGTACACCCGCGCCCGGCGCTTCTTTTCCGTCATCACCCACTCCGCCTCGATCCACCCGGCCTCTTCCATGCGGTGCAAGGCCGGGTAGAGCGAGCCCTCCTCCGGCCGCAGCCGCTCGTCGGACATGGCCTGGATGTGGCCGGTGATGCCATAGCCGTGGAGCGGACCACGCCGGGCCAGAATTTTCAGCGCCAGCAGCGGCAGCGCATCGTGCAAGGAATCGGAAGCTTTACTCATATAGCCTGCTCACTAAGTTATCTTGGTATCGGAATTTTGACAAGTGGATTGCTTTGTATCGCGGCTTGGACTAGATTGACGGGGGCAGAGTTGCGTCCCGGGGGAGGCCCGTCATGGTCAAACGTCTTGCTGTGGTGCTGTTCACGCTGGCTGCCGCGGTGGCAGCTCAAACCGGCCCATCCGCCGCCAGCTACAGTCAACTGCCATGGCGCTACATCGGCCCCATGGGCAACCGCACGGATGCGGTGGCGGGGGTGCCGGGCGATCCCAACATTTATTACGTGGGCTCGGCCTCGGGCGGAGTGTTCAAGACCAGCGACGGCGGCATCCATTGGGATCCCATCTTTGATGCCGAGCCGGTGCAATCCATCGGCTCGCTGGCGGTGGCCGCGAGCGACCCCAACGTGGTGTGGGCGGGCACCGGCGAGTCGTTTATCCGCAGCCATATCTCGCTCGGCGACGGCATTTACAAATCCACCGATGCGGGCAAGACCTGGCGGCACATGGGGCTGGACAAGACCGGCCGCATTGGCCGCATTGTGATTGATCCGCACGACCCGAACACCGTGCTCGCCTGCGCCCAGGGCACCGACTATGGGCCGCAGCCCGAGCGCGGCGTCTACCGCACCACCGACGGGGGCGCCACCTGGACGCTGACCAAGCACGTGGACGACAACACCGGCTGCAGCGACATCGCCATGGACATGTCGAACCCGCGCATCATCTACGCCGGATTCTGGCAGATCGTCATCCACACCTATGGGCGCACCAGCGGCGGCCCGGGTTCAGGCATTTTCAAATCCACCGATGGCGGCGTCACCTGGACGCAGCTTCAGGGACATGGCTTGCCCCACTCCCCGTTGGGCAAGATCGGGCTGATGATCGCGCCCAGCAACCCCGACCGCGTGTACGCGTTGATCGAAACCGGCGACGGCGTGCCCGATAACGGCAAGCCCACCCAGATCGGCCAATTGTGGAGTTCCGACAACGCCGGCGCCACCTGGGCGCTGGCCTCCAGCGACCGCGATCTGCGCAGCCGCACCCACTACTACACCCGCGGCGCGGTGGGCAGCGACAACCCCAACGAGCTGTATTTTCTGGGCAATTCCTTCACCCACTCGCTGGACGGAGGTCACACCCTGACCCGCCTGCCCGCCAGCCCCGGCGGCGACACCCACGACATGTGGATTGATCCCACCAACGCCAACCACATGGCGGTGGCGCTCGACAGCGGCATCTCCATGTCGGTCAATCACGGCGTCACCTGGAACCATGTCCGCTTGGCCAACGGGCAGATGTACCACGTCACCGTGGACGATGCCATCCCCTATCACGTGTACGGCAACGAGCAGGACACCGGTTCCTATGAAGGTCCCAGCCGGCTGGCGACGGCCGGCCGCGGGTTCGGCGGCTTCGGCGGCGGCCGCGGCGCATCGCCCATCGCCAGCAGCTACTGGCATGAAGTGGGCGGCGGCGAGGCAGGGTTCGCCACGCCCGATCCGGTGGATCCCAACATCGTCTGGTCGAGCGGTACCGGCTCCGGCTCGATCGGCGGCGTGGTGACCGTCTACAATGAGCGCAACGGGCAGACGCGCAACGTCGAAGTATGGCCCATCACCACCGCCGGCGCGCCGGCTTCGGATGTAAAGTACCGCTTCAACTGGGAATTCCCCATCGTCATTTCGCCGTTTGATCACAACCGTGTATACGTCGCCAGTCAGGTGGTGCATATGACCACCAACGGCGGCAGCAGTTGGCAGGCGATCAGCCCCGACCTGACGCTCAACGACCACAGCCGCATGGGCATCTCCGGCGGCCTGACGCCCGACAACATCGGGGTCGAGTACGCCGGCGTTGTCTTTGCCCTGGCCGAATCCCCCAAGCAGCAGGGCCTGCTGTGGGCGGGAACCAACGATGGTCAGGTGCAGCTCACCCGCGATGGCGGCAAGACATGGACCAACCTGACCAAAAACCTGCCCGAGTTGCCGCCCTGGGGCACGGTGAGCAACATCGAACCTTCGCCGTTCGATGCCGCCACGGCCTACCTGACGGTGGATTTCCACCAGATGGACAACCGTGATCCGTGGGTTTACCGCACCCGCGACTTCGGCCAGACATGGTCCAAAATCACCAACGGGCTGCCGCACAACCAACTGAGCTACGCCCACTGCGTGATCGAGAACCCGAATCACCAGGGAATGCTGTTCCTGGGAACCGAGGGCGGCGCCTATGTATCGTTCAACGACGGCGACAATTGGCAGCCGCTGCAGATGAACCTGCCGCACGCGCCGGTCTATTGGTTGACGGTGCAGAAGCGCCGTCATGATCTGGTGATCGCCACCTACGGCCGCGGCTTCTGGATTTTGGATGACCTGACCCCGCTGGAGCAGTTCAGCGATGCCGCCGCGGCGTCGCCGGCGACGCTGTTTGCACCCCGGCCGGAGTACAACTTCCGCGGCCAGGAGACGCCCATCTCTCCCGGCTACGAGCCCAGTGCCGGCGAGAACCCGCCGCCCGGCGCGGCCATTGACTACGTTATTAAGGACGCCATCCGCGGCCCGGTGCACCTGAAGATCACTGATGCGGCGGGCAAGACGGTGGACACCCTCAACGGCCCCGGCCAGGCGGGCTTCCATCGCGTCTACTGGAATTTCCGCTCGGCGCCCTCGCCCACCGTGCGCCTTCGCACCCTGTCACCCTATGCCCCTGATCAGACGCTCAATGCCGAGGGATGGCGGCCGGCCCCCGGCGCCCGCGCCCTCTCGCTGCTGGAGCCTCCCGGCGACTACAAGATCGAGATGACCGCCGGCACGACCCACGGCACCCAGACGCTGTCGGTGCTCAAGGATCCGCACTCGACCGGCACCCTGGCCGACATCCAGGCGCAGTGGAAGCTGGCGCAGGCCATCGCCGATGAGTACAACCAGGTGACGCGGGACATCAACCAGATCGAGATGGTGCGGGCGCAGCTCAACATGGTGCGCCAGGCGCTGGCACTGGATCCGCCCACCCCCGAAGATCTGATCAAGTCCGCCGACGCGGTGGAGGGCAAATTGCAGACGGTCGAGGCCGACCTGTACAACACCAAGGCCACCGGCAAGGGTGAGGATCAATGGCGCTGGGCGCCCACGCTGATTGACAAGCTCAGCTATCTGGAAAACGAGGTCAGCAGCTCCGACTTCGCTCCCACCCAGCAGCAGATCGAGGTCAACCAGGAGCTGGCCCGGCAGGCAACCGAGCACCGGGCGGCGCTCGACCGCATTCTCAACACCGATGTGGCGGCGCTGAACAGCGCCTTGCGCGACAAGAAGATTCCCAACGTGATCGTGGCCTACACGCCGACGGCGTCTTCCACCGGGGCCTCGCGCAGATAGCGCGCGGCTTCCTCGGGAGAAGTGGGGTTGATGTAGAAGCCGGTGCCCCACTCGAAGCCGGCGATGCGGGTCAGCCGCGGCATGTACTCGATGTGCCAGTGGAAGGCTTCCGATTGGGAGTCACGCAGCGGTGAGCTCTGCAGCACGAGGTTATAGGCGGGGCAGTTGAGCACCGTATCCGTGCGGGTCAGCAGGCTCTTGATTGCCTTGGCCAGGTTTTCAAAATTGCGCGGCGAGGATTGCTCGAAGAAGGCCTCGTGACGGCGGGGGAAAATCCACGTCTCGAAGGGAAATCGTGGGGCATAGGGGGATAAAGTGACGAAGTCCTCGTTCTGCGCGACAACCCGCACCTTGGCTTCCAGTTCCTGGCGGATGATGTCGCAGTAAATGCACCTCTCCTTGTACTCGAAATACTGGCGCGCGCCGTTGACCTGCTCCCGGATGGAACGCGGCACAATGGGCAGCGCAATGAGCTGCGAGTGGGTGTGCTCGAGCGATGCGCCGGCGTCCTCGCCGTGGTTCTTGAAGATCAGGATGTAGCGGAAGCGGTCATCTTTGCGCAGGTCCAGCATGCGGTCGCGGAATGCCCAGAGCACATCCTCAATGTTTTTCGTCGGCAGGTTGGCCAGCGATTGCTGATGGTCGGGGGTCTCGATGATGACCTCGTGGGCACCGATGCCGTTCATCTTGTCGTAGACGCCCTCGCCCTGGCGATCCAACTCGCCTTCGATCCCCAGCGCCGGATACTTATTGGGCACCACACGCACGGACCAGCCGGGTGAATTGGGCGCACCCTCGGCGCGGTAGGCGAGAATCTCGGGCGGTGTCTTGCTCTCGTTGCCGTAACAGAAGGGGCAGCTGCCGTTGCCTTTGGGCCGGACCGGCTCGGGGTTGAAGTCGCTGGGACGCTTGGCGCGATCGCTGGCAATGATGACCCAGCGGCCGGTAATGGGATCTTTGCGAAGTTCTGGCATGGTTTCCTGAAATCAGTCGCGGAAGGCGTCTCGGTGCAGCTTCAACCGCGGGTGGGGGGTGTCGAGGCCGTAGATGATTACCAGATCAAAGCGATACGGGCCGGTGTAGTTGCGCTTACGCCGATAGGCACGGGCGAGACGGCTCAGATGCCGGCGTTTGGCCTGGTTGACCGCCCGTTCGGCGGGGAAACGGCCTTCGCGGCTGCGGGTCTTGACTTCAACAAAAACCAACGTCGGTGGCACACCCTCGAACGCAATCAGGTCAATTTCGCCACGCCCGCCGGAGCGCCCCGGCGCGTCGCGATAATTGCGCGCCACGATTGTATACCCATGTTCATGCAATAGCCAAGCCGCGCTCTCTTCGCCCCGTTGGCCGAGGCGATGCGCCGCCGGCTGCCGTCGCGACGGTTGCAGGCGCGCCTGCAGCCGGTCCAGCAGGCGCAGCAACCTGGGAAACAGTCGCGCCCGCGGCGGCGGCAGAACTTCTGACGATAACCGCAGGCGCGACATCGGAGCTGACCTCGATCTAGCTGCTGGCCGCCATCGCTTTTTCCAGGATGTCCATGGCCATATCGGCCTGTTCCCGGTTGCAGATGAGCGGCGGCATCAAGCGCAGCGAATTCGACCCGCAACCCAGAACCAGCAGGCCGAGCTTGAAGGCTTCATCCACAATGCGGTCGCGGCGGGCGGCGTCAGGGGTGCGTGCCGCCTGATCGCTGACAATCTCAATGCCGATCATCAGTCCACGGCCGCGGACCTCACCCACAATGGGATGCTGCTTGGGCCAGTTCTGGAGGCGTTGCATCAGGTGAGCACCGACCTCCGCCGAGTTCCGAATCAGGCTGGCATTGAGCAGTTTGATGGTGGCCTCAGCGGCTGCCAAGCACACCGGATTACCACCGAAAGTGGAAGCGTGTGCCCCCGGCGTCCAATCCATAATGCCTGCCCGGGCAAACGTCACCCCCAGCGGCATCCCGCTGGCGATACCTTTGGCTGAACAAACGATATCCGGCTGCACGCCGTGGTGCTCGATGGCCCACATCTTGCCGGTGCGGCCGGCGCCCGACTGGACCTCGTCGGCGATCAGCAGGATGCCGTGACGGTCGCAGATACGCCGCAGCTCCTGGGCAAACGCCGATGGTGGCACCACATAGCCGCCTTCCCCCTGGATGGGCTCGAACACGATGGCAGCCACTTCCTCGGCCGGGGTCGTGGTGTGGAAGAGACGATCCAACTCCTCCAGACAAGCCGCGGTGACATCCTTCGCGCCATGCGGCGGGCGATACGGATTGGGATAGCTGATGTGGAAGAACCCGGGTAGCAGGGGCGCGAAGCGGGCGCGCTGGGTCTGCTTGCTGCTGGTCATGGAAAGCGCCCCCAGGGTACGCCCATGGAAGCAGTTGTAAAAGCCGATAAAGTACGGCCTGCGGGTGTGATAGCGGGCCAGCTTCAAGCCACACTCGATGGCCTCGGCGCCCGAGTTTCCGTAGAAAAACTTGTGCGGGCCGGGCATGGGCGCGGAGGCCGAGAGTAGTTCCGCCACCCGCACCATCTGCTCATAGTAGAAGTCGGTGCCCGACATGTGGATCAACTCCGCCGCCTGACGTTGGATGGCGGCCACCACGTCGGGATGGCAATGACCGGTCGAGCAAACGGCGATGCCGGCCGTGAAGTCGAGGAAGCGGTTGCCGTCCACGTCTTCGATGTACATGCCCTCCCCTTTGCGGGCCACCAGAGGGTAGCTGCGGGTGTAGGAAGGCGAGATGAGCTTTGCGTCGCCGGCGATGATGCGGGCGGCGTTGGGTCCGGGCAGCGCGGTGCGCAGCTCGGGAGCGAGCGAAGGAGATGCGGTCTTGGACATGTTCAACTCCGAAAAGCAGTGGCCAGTTACCAGTGGCCAGTGGCCAGCGCGAACGCGCGGCCGCTGGGGCATCGGGGCAGGCTGAGGGTCAGTCGGAGCCGAACAGACTGGGACGGGAGGACGAAGGCAGCACCATGGCACCGGCGCCCGCAAACTGGCCACAACCCACTGGCCACTGGCAACTTGCCTTGGTTACTTCCAGCGCCATCGGTCTCCCCCTCCCTTCATATCTTCCACCAAGATCCCCGCGGCGTCCAGTTGACGGCGGATGGCGTCGGCACGGGCAAAGTCACGAGCTTGGCGGGCGGTGCGGCGTTCGGCCATCAAAACTTCGACCTCCGCGTCGGCCAGCTTGCCCTGCGCGGGTGCGTCCGGCGACAGCACGCAGAAGATGGCATCGAAGGCGGCCAGCACGGCCAAAATTGCCGCCCGATCTCCCACCTTCACCGTGCTCTGATCCAGGCCGGCGTTTCCCACACGCACCAGTTCAAAGATAGCGGCTAAAGCCTCGGCAGTATTGAGGTTGTTCGCCAGGGCGGCACTCATGGCCGTCTGCGCTTCCGCGGCTGCTTTGGTGATCTCCGGCTGGCTCCCCGGCGGCAGCTCGGCGCGCTCCAGCCGGTCCTTGAAGCCCCGCAGACGCTGCAGCGCCGCCTGCGCCTGATCCAGTCCCTCCAGGGTGAAGTTCAACTGCTTGCGATAGGGGACCGAGGCCAGCAGATAGCGGATGGCGCTGGGGTGGTAGCCCTTGTACATCAGGTCGCGGACGGTGAAGAAGTTCCCCAGCCGTTTCGACATCTTCTCGCCGTTGACCAGCAGGAACTCCATGTGCACCCAGAAGCGGACGAACGTCTGCTGGGTCAGCGGCTCGACCTGGGCGATTTCGTTCTCGTGGTGGGGAAAGACGAGGTCGGTACCGCCGGCGTGAATATCGAGTGTTGGACCCAGGAACTTCTCCGCCATCACCGAGCACTCGATGTGCCAGCCCGGCCTCCCGGCTCCCCAGGGGCTCGGCCAGGACGGTTCTCCGGGCCGCTGCGCCTTCCACAGCACGAAATCGCGGGCTTCCTCTTTTTCGTACTCGTCCACATCCACCCGCGCGCCCGCCTGCAACCCTTCGAGGTCCTTGCCCGACAACCGCCCATACCGCGGGAACGAGGTCAGACGGAAATACACCGAGCCGTCGCGTTCATAGGCAAAACCGCCGGCCACCAGCCGCTCGATCCAGGTCACCATCTCGGGGATGAAGTCGGTGGCGCGAACGATGTGGCGCGCGGGCAGGATACGCAGCCGCTGCATGTCCTCACGGAAGGCGGCGGTGTAGAAGTCGGCATAGTCGCGCAGCTCGCGCCCCGCCTCGGAGCTGCGGGCGATCATCTTGTCGTCCACGTCGGTGATGTTCATCACCGTCTCCAGATCGAGACCCTGGCTGGCCAGAAACCGCTGCAGGATGTCCACGCCCACGAAGGTGCGGAAGTTGCCGATGTGGCCGTAGTCGTACACCGTCAGCCCGCAGGTGTACATCTTCACCCGGCCTGGCGTCTGCGGCACAAACGGTTCCACCGAGCGGGTCAGCGTGTTGTAGAGGCGGATCTCCATGAACTTCAAATTCTACCCGCAAGCGCCGTCAGTTCAGGGGCAAGGCCGCTGCCACGTCGGTGTGCGCAAAACCGTTACCGATGTAGAGCAGCGGCTCCTGGCAGGCTTGCGCCAGTGCATAAGCGAAGCAGTCGCCCAAATTCAATCCCGCCGGATGCCCGCTGCCGCGCCCGAACCGCCGGTGCGCCTCACGGGCCAGGCGCGCATGTTCAGCGGTAAAGGCGGCGATGGTGACTCCCGCCGCCGCCAGCAGCTCGTCCAGCTCCGGCATGCCCTCCCTGCCTGCATAGCGCGAAATGATGAGCGCTGCCTCAACATAGTTGGGTGCAGAGATCTGGGATCCGGCAGCCTCATGCAAAGCGGCCGCCAACCGCTGGGCCTCCGGCTCTCTGAAGGCAATGGACACCACCGCTGAAGTGTCCACGATCACCGGGGCAGGCCGTACTCGTCGTAAAGCCACTCGCCATGGGGAGCCGGCTTAGCCTTGACCCTGCGGGCAATCTTGTCGGCCACGGCCAGGATCTCCTCCACCGAGGCGCGCTCCCGCTGTGGCATTCCCAGCCGGTCCAGCTTTTCGCGCAACGCCCCTTAACCGCCGCGGTCACACTTTCACCGGTTGCGGCCGCCACCGCCTTGGCCAGCCGATGGGCCTCCTCGTCTTTGATGTTCATGCCCACATGTTCATTCTACCACCGAGGGTAGAAACACCAACTACGCGGCGGAGGCGGGCACGCGGCTCTGAATGCGGCGCAGGATGGCCGCAATGTTGTCGTGGCCGGGACCGGGGAGGGCGGGGGCGAAGAGATCGCCGTAGCGGTCGAGGCGGCGGCGCAGGGTGCGGATGGTGAAGCGGGCAGGGTCGAGAGAAGACTTCAGTTCGTCCCAGCGCAGTGGGCAGGAGACGGGAGCGCCGGGGCGGGGGCGGGGCGAGTAGGGCGGCGGAATGGTCTTGCCGTGGGCGTTCTGGCGGAAGTCGAGATACACGCGGTCGGCGGGGCGGGCGGCGACGCGCCAGACTTCGGTCATCAGCGCCGGGGCGCGTTGCGCGGCGAGGCGGAGGATCAGGGCGGCGAGCTGCTGGGTCTGGGCGAAGCTGTGGCCGGGGGCAATCGGAATCCAGATGTGGATGCCGGTGGCGCCGGAAGTTTTGCAGCAGGCGGTGATCTCGAACTCGTCCAGCAGGCGCCGCAGGATCTGCGCTACCTTGACCACGCGATCAAACCCGGCGCGCGGGCCGGGGTCAAGATCAAGCAGCACGAAGTCGGGCGCCAACGGCGTCTGGTGGCGGCTCATCCACACGTTGTGGTCAATGCACCCCAGGTTGACCAGGGCGAGCAACGAGGGCAGATCGTTGCACAGCACGTAATTCACTTCTTGACGCTCGTTCTGGCTGGGCATGGCGACGGTCCGCATCCATGCCGGCACGCGGCCTCCGGCTTCTTTCTGGAAAAAAGGCGGGGCTTCGATGCCCTGGGGAAAGCGCTTCATGGTGTAGGGGCGGTCGCGCAGATAGGGCAGCAGAAACGGCGCCACGTCATGGCTGTAGTCGAGCAGGTCGCGCTTGCGGGTTCCGTCGGGGAACAGAGGCTTTTCCAGGTGGGTGAGGTTGACCGGATGCTCGTCGAGCACCAGCAGCGCCTGCTGGGCATGGGCGGGCACGGCCAGCGGGCCCTGACGCTTCGGCTCAGGCATGGGGCACCTCGCGCAGACATTCGCGCGGCGTTTTGTCGGGGCGAAGGCCGAGATACACCGGCGCCCGCAATTGACCGGCGGGGGTAAATTCGGCAAACTTCACCTCGGCCACCCATTCCGGCTGCACAAAATGCGCCCGCGCGGGCGCGCCCAGCGCCGGCGAGGTGGCGGCGGGGCGGAAGCGGCGCAGCAGATCATCGCGGGTGGGCGCATCGAAGCCGGTGCCC
Source organism: Terriglobales bacterium (assembly GCA_036561225.1). Classification (GTDB taxonomy): domain Bacteria; phylum Acidobacteriota; class Terriglobia; order Terriglobales; family SCQP01; genus SCQP01. The sequence goes on along the minus strand of DATBPS010000208.1, from coordinate 1,117 downwards.
ACGCGGCCGATGTAGACGTAGGCGTTCTCGCGCGGCTCGAACACGGCCAGCAGCAGCGCGCCGAAGCCGCTGCGCGATCCCTGCGGATCGGTATAGCCGACGATCACCGCCTCCTGCCTCTGCTGCAGCTTGAACTTGAGCCACAACCGTGAGCGGCCCGCCTCGTAGGGGGCGTCGGCACGCTTGGCGACAATGCCCTCCAGTCCGCGCTGCCGCGCCAGCTCGAACAATCCGATGCCGTCGCCCACCACGTGGTCGGAGTAGCGCCACGGTCCCGACCACCCCAGGGCGGCCAGCTTCTGTTTGCGTTCGGCCAGCGGCAGGCGGGTGAGATCACGGCCGCGCAGGGAAAGCAGATCGAAGGCATAAAACACCACCGGCACCTGCTCGCTCATGCGTTCGATCTCCGCTTTGCCGGTAAGGTTCATGCGGCGCTGAAGGCGATGGAAGCTGGAGCGGCCATCGGCATCGAGCGCCACGATCTCGCCATCGAGCACGGCATCCAATGCCTGCGGAAAGCGCGCCAGCTCCGGATACTGGCGGCTCAGGTCGCGGGTGGAACGGGAGACCAGCCGCACCCGGCCGCGGCGGACCTGCGCGATGGCCCGCACGCCGTCCCACTTGATCTCAAACAGCCAATTGGGGTCGCGGAACGGCTCGGCGGCCAGCGTCGCCAGCATGGGCCGGAGAGGAGTCTCGGCCGGAGCTTCTGGAACCAGCCGCGGTCCGGCGGAGACCGGGGCGGTGGTCGCTGCGCGACGGTTGCGCCGAAGTTTCAGCACCGAACCCGGATGTTGCGCCGCCGTATCCCCGAAGCGTGCCGCCTCGTCGCGCTTTTTGATCAGCAGCCAGGCGTTGGCGCGCTCCCGGCCATCCTTTTCCGCCGGTTCGGCGCCTCCCGGGCGTGGAGGCATGAACGTCAGGGCAAACTCACCGTGCAGCTTCTTGCCACGCAGACGGAACTTGATATGGCCCTGTTCCCATTGCCGCAGCGGCGGAGTTTCGCCCACCGCTTCGTACTCGCCGGTATCCCACACAATAACCTCGCCGGCGCCGTAGTTCCCTTCCGGAATGGCGCCTTCAAAAGTGAGGTACTCGAGCGGGTGGTCCTCGGTGG